>CAUQID010000039.1:0-3504 GCA_963518105.1 uncultured Selenomonas sp. | reverse complement strand
AGAGTTTCCCCTAACTTCGTTTCGCATTGTGTAGTTTTCAGGGTACATCCGGCGCCTGCGAGCACTTTATGCGGTTCTTTCCGCTTTCTTCGCTCTCATCGGCGCGACTGTCATAATATAACACAGGAAATTTCTTCCGTCAACCTCTTTTTTATATTTTGCTCAATTTTTTTCGTTTAAGAATCTCTGATGCTGTACGACTGAATTTTTCAGCGGCTCCTCTAGTGCCCCATCGCATGTGCGATGAGAACGAGAATGACGCCCGGAACGCCGAAGATCCCTGCCACAAGAGCCTTGAGAAAGGTGATCTCGATGCCGACGCCGAGGAGGTTGATGACCCATAGGATGACGGCGCCAACGATGCTGTTCGTGATGAGTTTCCATAGGATGCACAGCGGCAGTGCAATCAGTTTGCCGAGGATGGCAAAGATGACCACGGTAGCAGCCGCTGCTGCGATGATATCCATACTAGATCTCCCTCCGATTCTCCATGGCGCGCGAGAGTGTTACCTCATCGGCATACTCGAGGTCGCCGCCGACAGGCAGGCCGTGTGCGATGCGCGTGACACGCACACCCATGGGTTTGAGCAGTTTTGCAATATACATGGCGGTCGCCTCGCCCTCTACATTCGGATTCGTTGCGACAATGACCTCCTGGATATCTGCTGTTCCGACACGCGTGACGAGCTCTCGGATGCGGATATCATTCGGCCCAACCCCCTCGAGCGGGGAGAGTGCGCCGTGCAGGACATGATACACGCCGTCATAGTCGTTCATCCGTTCCATCGCTGCGACATCGGGCGGCTGCTCGACGACGCAGATGGTCGTATGGTCGCGCCGTTCCGCCGTGCAGATGGCGCAGGGGTCGGTATCGGTGAGGTTGAAGCAGGCAGAGCAGAAACCGATTTTCTCCTTTGCCTCGACGATAGCGGACGCGAGCCGCCGTGCCCGCTCCATATCCATATCAAGCACATGATAGGCAAGGCGCGCCGCTGTCTTTGCCCCGATGCCGGGGAGCGCACGAAACTGCTCCATAAGCTGGGTAAGCGGTGCGATGGTCTGCATCAGAGGAGTCCCGGCGGCAGGCCAAGCCCGCTCGTGAGTTTCCCCATCTCCTGCGCCATCATCTCATCAACCTTCTTCGTTGCCTCATTGAAAGCCGCCGAGAGGAGATCCTGCAGCATCTCGATGTCCTCGGGATCAACCGCCGCAGGGGCGATAACGAGGCTCTGCACCTGTTTCTCACCGTCCATAACGACCTTGACCGCACCGCCGCCCGAGGAGACCTCAACGGTTCTGCGCTTGAGGTCATCCTGCATCTTCTTCATCTCACTCTGCATTTTCTGGACTTTTTTCATCATACCGGCCATATTGCCGCCACCGTTGAACATACGATCTCTCCTTTTAATGTAGAAATCACGCGTCTCTGAATGTCTGCGTGAAGGTATCGGTGCTTCCCTAGCCTAACAAAAAGCCTTTCCGCCGTCAAGTATCATCGGGCAGTTCATCCGCAGCAAACATCTCTGCCTCCTCGTCCGGTGTCGGCTCGTACACCTCGCAGGGCACATCCTCCGCCGCAGGAGGAGCTGCAGTCTGCGGTGCGCGGCGCTGCGCGGGCGCGACCTCCTCTACACGCGCGCCGTCCCCTGCGATCTTCAGCAGTTCTGCGACCTGTGCAGGATACGTCGGCGGCTGCACGGGGAGCGGCGGCGCTGCGGCCTCCTCCGCACCGCCGGTACAGACGACCGCAACGGGATGCCCAACCAGTTCCGTCATAACCTCCTCAAAGACGGTTCGGTGACGCTTGGCGATATAGTCACGCGCCATGTCGGACGAGGGGCGGATAAAGAAATGCGTCTCCGTCAGGCCCTCATACGCCGCACCCGAGAGGAGGGATGCAGCAAGGCGGTGACGCTCCTTAAGGCGTGTCTGAAAGCGCTGCCAAAGCGCCATATCGAGCTGACGCGCCGCCCCCTCCTCTACGGGCGGGGCAGCGCGGTATGCAGCCTTCTGCACCGCACTGCGCGTACGGGGCGGTGGAAATGTAGGAGCAGGTCTCTCCTGCGGGGCGGAGGCAGGCACTGCAGGCGCTGCGGGGGGCGCTGTACCGCCTGCTGCGAGGCGTGCCGTCAGGCGCTGCACCTCCTCCTCGAGCCGTGCGATGCGTGCCGCATCCGCCGCATTCGGCGCAGACGGAGCGGAGGACATCGCCGCTGGTACAGGGCGGCAGAGCGAGAGCAGCATCGTCTCCGCGGCGATGCGGGGCTGCGGCGCGGTGCGCAGTTCCTGCATGGTCTCATTGAGCGCACGCAGCACCGCCATGATCTCCTCCTGGGTAAAGCGCGACGCCGCCTGCGCCAGGGTCTCCCGCTCCTCAGCGTAGAGCTCCGTCTCACCGAGCGTACCGCCGACCCCTGCGATCATCAGCGCGCGAAAATGCAGCGCCAGTTCGGCGAGGATCTGCCGCAGCTCGCATCCGTCCTGCAGCAGCGCACCAAGACTCGTGACGAGTCCCGCGGCATCGCGGTCTGCGATCTGCGCTGCCATCTGCGTCATCCGCGTGCGCCCTGCCAATCCCAGCGTCTCCTGCACGCGCTGCGGCGTGAGTGTGCCCTCTGCAAGTGCGCTGCACTGATCGAGGATCGAGAGTGCATCGCGCATCCCGCCGTCTGCCTGGAGTGCGATGATGCCGAGCGCCTCCTCGTCCGCCGCGATGCCGGATTCCTGACAGACGCGCACGAGGCGGCTGCGGATCTCGGCCGCCGTGATACGGTGAAAATCGTAGCGCTGGCACCGCGACTGTATGGTCGCGGGGACTTTGTGCGGCTCTGTCGTCGCGAGGATAAACAGCACGCGCGCAGGCGGCTCTTCGAGGGTCTTGAGCAGCGCATTGAACGCCTCCGTCGTCAGCATGTGCACTTCGTCGATGATATAGATTTTGTACCGCCCCTCGGCGGGCGCAAACTTCACGGACTCACGCAGATCACGGATCTCGTCGATGCCGCGGTTCGATGCCGCGTCGATCTCGAATACATCCATGGATGAGCCGTCGCTGATGCTGCGGCAGGACGCGCACACGCCGCAGGGCGTGAGCGTCGGCCCCTCAGCACAGTTGAGCGCCCGCGCCATGATCTTTGCCGTGCTCGTCTTGCCCGTGCCGCGCGGCCCTGTAAAGAGATAGGCGTGGCTCGTCTGGCCGGACGTGACGGCGCGCGCGAGCGGGCGGCTGATGTGCTCCTGCCCCACGAGGTCAGCAAAGGTCTCCGGCCGCCAGCGGCGGTATAGTGCGACATAGGACATATCCATGCCTCCCAACAAAAAAAGCCCCGAAGGGCTGCATATATCCGATTTCTCCCACGGCAGGCCGCAGTTCCCAGGCGTCCTCGCGGCACATGCGGCGTACCGCTTACCGCTGCTTCCTTCCGGACCTGACGGGGTTCACAGGGCCTCATTGCGCGAGACCAAGGCACTGCAGCCCGCCCTGAGAAAAATCAATAAAAATGG
>CAUQID010000038.1:0-4114 GCA_963518105.1 uncultured Selenomonas sp. | reverse complement strand
GCCGAGATGAACAATCCGATGTTCAAGGCGCGCCGTATTCTTGAGATCAACCCGCACCATGACCTCTTTGCGAAACTGAAAGAGGTGCACGCAGCGGGCAAGGACAGCGAGGAGTTCAAGGACTACTGCGACCTCCTCTATACGCAGGCGCTTCTCATCGAGGGCATCCTGCCGGAGAATCCCGTCGCATTTGCACAGAAGCTTGCCAAGATGATGGCAAAGTAAGGAGACAACGTGGAAGTCGAACTCTTTTCCTCGCAGTTCTTTGTGGCGCTCTTTTCGATCATTATCCTCGATCTTGTGCTCGCGGGTGATAACGCCGTCGTCATCGCGATGGCGTCGAATCGTCTGCCGGCACATCTGAGGAAACGCGCCATCTACGTCGGCACGGCGGGCGCGATTGTCATCCGTCTCGTCATGACGTTTTTCGCCGTGCAGCTCCTCTCTGTGCCGTACCTGCAGGCACTCGGGGGATTGGTGCTGCTGCCGATCGCGGTGAAACTGATGAAGCCGTCGGGCTCAGCGGAGCACATCGACGCGGCGGATACGTTTGTGGGCGCGGTCAAGACCATCATCATTGCAGATGCGGCGATGGGGATTGACAATGTGATTGCGATTGCGGGGGCATCGCATGGAGACTTCCTGCTCGTCGTGCTCGGTCTGATCATCAGCATTCCCATCGTGGTGGGCGGCAGCCAGCTCATCGGGACGCTGATGGAGCGGTATCCTGTGCTCGTCGTGGTGGGGACTGCCATCCTCGGCTGGACAGGCGGGGCGATGATCGTGCATGACCGCACGATCGGCGTGATGATTCTGGAGGCTGCCCCGCAGGCGGAGACGCTGCTCCCTGCGGCGCTCGCGGGGGTGGTGTGCAGCATAGGCGGATGGCTGCAGCAGAGAGGCTGATATGGTCGGACTTGTGATTGTAACCCACAGTGCGGCACTCGCACACGGCATCGCCGAGACCTGCCGCATGATGGCAAAGGATGTCCGCATCGCGCTTGCGGGCGGCATGGAGGACGGCGGTTTCGGGACGAGCTATGCGCGTATCGTTGCGGCAATCGACGCGGTCTATGATGAAGACGGGGTCGTGATCCTCGCCGATGCGGGCAGCTCCATTCTGACGGTCGAGACGATTCTCGAGGAGATGCCGGAGCGTCGTCTGCGCATGGCGGACTGCCCCATCGTCGAGGGGGGCGTTGTCGCTGCCATCGCAGCGGTCTGCGGTGCGGGGCTCGATGATGTCGTGCGCCGCGCCGAGGAGACGCGGGGCGCGGCAAAGATTGCCGATTGACAGCGCGAATTCTTGATGTTACAATAGCATACGAATGATGCTCTTTGAGGCGGGGTGTGAATCCCCACCGGCGGTACAGCCCGCAAGCCCCTCTGCGGGGCACGATTCGGTGTGATTCCGAAGCCGACAGTGAAGGAAGATATCGCTTCCGCAGTCTGGATGGGAAAAGGCGCGTCTATGAAAGGAAGTACGGATATTCCGTGATTTCTTAGGACGATTTTGTGCCGCCGGAGGAGAATTCTTCCGGCGGCATTTTTGTGCCGCTCTGCCTGCAGGCGGCTGGAGCAGATGGTTATGAATGAACGGCAGCGCGCACTGGACGAGTCCTATATGCGCGAGGCGCTGCGCATCGCGGCGTTTGCACGCGGGCGTACCGCACCGAATCCGATGGTTGGTGCGCTCATTGTACGCGATGGTACGATTGTTGCAAGCGGCTGGCATCGCGCGGCGGGCGAGGCGCATGCAGAGATTCATGCGCTTCGCATGGCAGGGGACCTGGCACGCGGTGCGACGCTCTATGTGACGCTTGAGCCGTGCGCGCACCACGGCCGCACAGGACCGTGCGCCGAGGCAGTGGCGGCGGCAGGGGTGGCACGGGTAGTGACGGCGCTCCGCGACCCGAATCCTCTCGTTGCGGGGCGCGGGCTTGCACTGCTCATGGAGGCAGGCATTGAGGTCGAGACGGGCGTGCTTGCGGACGAAGCACGGCGGCAAAATGAGGTGTTTCTCAAATGGGTAACCGCAAAGCGCCCCTTCGTCGCGCTCAAGACGGCGATGACACTCGACGGCAGGATTGCAAGCCATACGGGTGCATCTCAGTGGATTACGGGGGAGGCGGCGCGCGCACGTGTGCATGTGCTGCGCGATGAGACCGATGCCGTTCTCGTCGGCATCGGGACGGTGCTCGCCGATAATCCCCGTCTCACAACCCGCCTCGCCGGGCGTACAGGGCGCAATCCGATGCGTGTCGTGCTCGATTCGCTTGCACGCACGCCGCTGGATGCGCACCTCATTACGGACGGTGCGGCGCCGACGGTCATCGCCGTGAGCGAGCGCGCCGATCCGCGCCGCGTGAGTCTCCTGCGCGCCTGCGGGGCAGAGGTCGTGATGCTCGGTGCGGCGCGCACGGATATCGGGGCGCTGCTGGATTGGCTCGGTGCGCACGCATGCACCTCCCTCCTCGTCGAGGGCGGTGCGGAGGTGAACTGGTCATTTCTTGCGGAGGGCTATGTAGACAAGGTGTATGCCTTTATCGCACCGATGCTGATGGGCGGGCGCGGCGCACCCGCATCCGTCGGCGGCATGGGATTTGACAGCCCGCAGACGGCGCTTCGGCTCGCGGATATGACCGTGGAGCAGGTGGGGACGGATATTCTGGTCACGGGATATCCGTGCATATCGGGGCGGTGAGGAGACGTCATGTTTACAGGAATCATTGAAGAGGTCGGCACGTTGCAGGGGCTCTCAGGCGGTATCATTTCCATCGGTGCGGCGCTCGTGCAGGCGGATGCACACATCGGCGACAGCATTGCCGTGAACGGCATCTGCCTCACGGTGACCGCGTTCGATGCGCGCGGATTTCGCGCGGCGGTCATGCCGGAGACTGTGCGGCGCACCTCGCTTGCAGGGCTGACGCAGGGCGCCCCGCTCAATCTCGAGCGTGCGCTGCTCCCGACGACGCGGCTCGGCGGGCATTTCGTCAGCGGACATATCGACGGCGTGGGCCATATCAAGGCGATGCGCACGGAGGGAAATGCCGTCCTCATGACGGTTTCTGCTGCCCCCGAGATTCTGCGCGGCATCGTGGAGAAGGGCTCGGTCGCTCTTGACGGCATCAGCCTCACGGTGGCGGCGGTGGGGACGGCGGACTTCACCGTCAGTCTCATCCCGCATACACGCACAGTGACGAACCTCGGGGCAAAGAGTGCGGGCAGTCCGCTCAACATCGAGACGGACATCCTCGGAAAATACGCGCTGAAGCTGCTCGGCGGCACATCGCCTGCCGATCGCGCGGGCATCACGCAGGAGTTCCTCCTGCACAACGGATTTTAGGAGAGATTGTATGTCAGACTTTGCAACGATTGCACAGGCAGTCGAGGATATCAGAAATGGGAAGATGCTCGTCGTCGTTGATGATGAGGACAGGGAGAACGAGGGCGACATCATCGTCGCCGCCGAGACGCTCACACCTGAGCACATGAATTTTATGGCGACGCATGCGCGCGGACTGATCTGCACGCCGATCGCCGGCAGCCGTCTCGACGAACTTGAGATCGGGCAGATGGTGGAGAACAACACGGACAATCACGAGACGGCGTTCACCGTCAGCATTGATGCCTATGATACGACGACGGGAATCTCGGCCTTTGAGCGCTGCCACACGGTGAAGATGCTGCTCGATCCGCAGGCAAAGCCCGCGCATTTCCGCCGCCCGGGGCATGTGTTCCCGCTGCGCACGGTCGAGGGCGGTGTGCTGCGTCGTGCGGGCCATACGGAGGCGACCGTTGATCTCGCGCGGCTCGCAGGACTCTATCCTGCGGGGATGTGCTGTGAGATCATGGCGGACGACGGGCACATGATGCGTACGCCGGAGCTGAAACTCTTTGCGAAAAAGCACGGTCTAAACATCATCACGATTGCTGACCTCATCGAGTACCGCAAGCACACAGAGACCCTCGTCCGCAGGATTTCGGATGTGGATTTCCCGAGCAGGTACGGCCGCTTCCGTCTGCTCGCCTACGAGAATACGCTCAACAACCGCTGCGATCTCGCCGTCGTGAAGGGCGATGTGCGCGGCAAGGAGAACGTGCTCGTACGCGT
>CAUQID010000037.1:0-4506 GCA_963518105.1 uncultured Selenomonas sp. | reverse complement strand
ATCATCGGCATCCGTCCTGGGGAGAAACTGCACGAGGTGATGTGCCCCTCGGATCTCTACTATGAGACATTGGAGTTCGCGGATCATTTTGTCATCATGCCCTCCACGCAGGAGCAGACGGTGGACTACACACACAACGCGATTGGTGAAACCGGCGCACTTGTGCCGGACGGCTTTGACTACAACTCCGGAAACAATCCACATTTCTTGACGGTAGAAGAGCTGCGGGAGATGAACCCATGATTTACTACGGAAAACAGGATATCAACGAGGCAGATATGCAGGCGGTTGAGGCTGTACTGCGTTCGGACTTTCTGACGCAGGGACCTGCGATCGAGCGGTTTGAGCAGCGCGTTGCACAGTACTGCGGTGTAAAATATGCGGTTGCTGTCTGCAATGCAACCTCAGCACTCCACATTGCCTGTCTTGCGGCAGGCCTTGGGAAAGGCGACCTCCTCTGGACGAGTCCGATTACCTTTGTCGCCTCGGCGAACTGCGCGCGCTACTGCGGTGCGGATGTGGACTTCGTCGATATCGATGAAAACACCTACAATATGAGCGTCCCTGCACTGGAGCAGAAGCTGCAGGAGGCGAAGCGGCAGGGCAGACTGCCCAAGATCGTCGTTCCTGTACATATGGCGGGGCAGTCCTGTGATATGCGTGCCATCAAGAAGCTGTCGGAGGAATACGGATTTACACTGCTTGAGGATGCTTCGCACTGCATCGGTGCGGACTATTCCGATACCAAGGTGGGAAGCTGCGCCTATTCGGATATGGCGGTGCTGAGTTTTCATCCGGTCAAGATCATCACGACGGGTGAGGGCGGGATGGTTCTCACGAATGATGCCGCCCTCTATGAACGGCTTTGCCTCTATCGCAGCCACGGCATTACGCGCGATCCGAAGCGCATGACTAAGGAAAGCGATGGGGACTGGTACTATCAGCAGGTTGCACTTGGTTTCAACTATCGCATGACGGATATTCAGGCGGCGCTCGGGGCGAGCCAGATGGATCGCCTCGATGTATTCGTTGCACGCAGACGTGCTCTTGCGGCGCGTTACGATGAACTGCTGCGGGATCTGCCTCTTAGAACGCCGTTTGTTTTGGAGGAGGCGCAGCCGTCCTGGCATCTATATATTGTCCGCATTGATTTTGACCGTGTGCGCAAGACAAAGCAGGAAATCTTTGCGGAAATGCGGGAGAAAGGCATTGCGCTGAACCTGCACTACATCCCTGTGCATACGCAGCCGTATTATGAGGCGCTCGGTTTCCATGCAGAGGATTGTCCTGCTGCAGTGGAGTACTACCGTGAGGCGCTGACGCTGCCGCTCTATCCAAGTATGACCGATGCAGAACAGGAGATGGCCGCACGGGCGCTGCGCGAGGTGCTGATCGGCGGCTGATCGGAGCGGCGGTGTCGGAAACAGGAGGACATATGACGGCGAAACTCTGTCTGGGAACGGTGCAGTTCGGTATGCACTATGGCATTCACAATACCTTGGGACGTCAGCCGACTGAGGAGGAGGTCTTCGGGATCCTGGATGCCGCTCTTGATACAGGCATTTGTATGTTTGATACCGCCAGCGCATATGGTACGTCGGAGGAGATGCTCGGCCGCTACCGTTTGTCAGGACGCGGCGGGCAGATCATCTCGAAGCTGCATCCTGCAGTGGACGGTGAGCGGCGTGATGTGCGGAACGAAATCCAACGTTCCCTTACACGTCTTTCTGCATCTAGGCTTTACTGCTATATGCTGCATCGCGTCGAGGATATGGATGATGTCTCTGTGATGGATGCGATGGAGGATGCAAAGGCGCGCGGGTGGACGGATAAGATCGGTGTGAGCATCTACGCACCTGAAGATGCTATGCGTGCTGCGGAGGATCCTCGTATTGATATCATACAGGTGCCGTATAACGTGCTTGATCAGCGCCTTGACGGCTGTGGTTTTTTCGCGTATGCCAAGGAAAATGGAAAAGAAGTATTTGCGCGGAGCTCGTTTTTGCAGGGGCTTTTGCTCATGTCTTCTGCGGATGCAGAGGCAAAGGTTGCGGGAAGCGGTGTCTATGTGGAGCGCTTTCAAGCCATGGCGGCAGAGGACGGATTCCTCCCACGTGAGGCAGCGATGCTCTACACACTTTGTCATGCGGGGATTTCCTACGTCGTATTCGGTGTGGATACGAGTGCACAGTTGAACGAGAATGCGGATCTTCTGTCAAGGTGTCACACATTTTCAGCAACCTATCAAAAACTGTATGGTGCGTTTCGTGATATAGATGTGAATATACTCGAGCCGCAGCGGTGGAAGGTCTGTCTCTGATTTTTTATTATGAATGTGTATATATTTATGGCTGATGTTTCTATGGAAAAGGTCTGATTATCTTGATGCTAGCCATTTTACAAGCACGCTGTTCTTCGCGCCGCTTGCCGAACAAGGTTCTACGTCCGCTGCTTGGATGTCCGATGGTTCTGCGTGAGATCGAGCGTCTCTCCCGCAGCCGGCACATTGACCGGATCGTTCTCGCGACGAGTGTAGACCCGAGCGATGATGGACTATATGATGTTGCTCGTGAGGCGGGTATCGATGTCTACCGAGGGAGCCTTGATGATGTTCTGGATCGTTACTATGCCTGTGCGAAAGAGTATGGTGCAGATCATATCGTGCGTGTGACAGGGGACTGTCCGCTCATTGACTGGCGCGTGAGCGATGATGTGATTGTGCGTCACCTCACTGAGAAGAATGACTATACGCATACAACAGAGCGATTTCCGGATGGGCTTGACACCGAGATCATGACGTTCGCCGCTCTGGAACAGGCACATCGGGAGGCGCGGCTGGTCTCTGAGCGGGAACATGTCACACTCTATTTTCGGAATCATCCGGAGCGTTTTCGCATTGGCGATGCAGACTGTACAGAGGATTATGGTGATATGCGCTGGACGGTGGATGAACCGTGCGACTTTGCTTTTGTGGAAGCGGTCTACGAAAAGCTCTATGCGAAGAACAACGATTTTTCCATGCAGGACATTCTTGCTCTTTTGAAAGAACACCCTGACCTTTGGATGCTCAATCAAGGGATTGTTCGGAACGAGGGATTGCTGAAATCTTTAGCAGAGGATATGAAGTAAGCGGGATAAATAGGGGAGGTACATCTATTATGAAGATCAACCAGAGAAGTTTGAAAAAGTCGGATGAACTGTGGAAGAGGGCACAGGATACCATTCTCTCGGGCTGCCAGCTTTACAGCAAAGGACCGGAGACGCACATCAAGGGCGTGTCTCCCATCTATATCGACCACGGCAAGGATGGGCATGTCTGGGATCCGGACGGCAATGAATACATTGACTATGATATGGGGCTGGGTCCCATCCTGCTCGGCTACCAGTACAAGGCGGTGGATGATGCGGTCATGGCGCAGCTACGCCGCGGTATGGGCTACTCCCTCGTTGCACCCGAGGAAGTGGAGTATGCCGAACTATGTGTAAAGCACATCCCGAGTGCAGGCAAGGTGCGCTTCCTCAAGACCGGCTCCTCTGCGACGGAGGCAGCTGTCCGCATTGCACGCTGCTATACGGGGCGCAAACACATCGTGCGCGGAGAGTATCACGGTTGGCATGAATGGACGACGGCGGCGGAGAAGGTTCGTCAGGGCGGTATCCTGTCCGAAGTGCGTCAGTTCGTTCATAAATTCGACTACAACGATCTGGCGAAGGTCGAAGAGTATTTTGAAACCTACCCGGGGGAAATCGCCGCTGTCATTACCGAGGCGGTTGAGGTCGAGCCGCCCAAAGAAGGCTTCCTCGATCAGCTGAAGGAACTGTGCCATCGGAATGGGGCACTGCTGATTTTCGATGAGGTAGTCAACGGCTTCCGCTTCTCGATCGGCGGCGCACAGGCGTATTTCGGCGTGACCCCCGACCTCTCGACCTTTGGCAAGGCTGCAGCGAACGGCATGCCTCTTTCCATTGTTGCGGGACGCAAGGACATCATGGAGGAAGTGGATAAGAAGATCTTTATCTCCACCACCTTCGGCGGTGACTGCCTGTCTCTTGCCGCCGGTATTGCTGTGATGAAGGAACTCGAATCTGGTGAGGTCACGAAGGCAATCTGGGAGAAGGGGAAATATCTGCAGGACAATTTCCGCCGTCTTGCCAAGGACATTGACGTGCCGATCGATCTCAGAGGCTACCCATGTTGCTTGAATCTTGAATATATGGACTATGATGGGAAAAAGGACTGGCTCTATAACTCCATCTTCATGCAGGAAAGCGTCAAGCGCGGTGTCCTTCTCGGCTGGCACATCTTTCCCTGCTACACGCACACACAGGAGGATCTCGACTTCACGCTCAATGTATTCGAGGATGCGATGAAGGTCTATCGCGCCGCACTGAAGAGCGGACATCCCGAAACCTATATGGAGGGGCAGCCGCTTAAGATCGTTCTGGGGTGATGCTTTGTGTTGAAACAGATCGGATGGATATCATGAACGACGTTGTGGCGATTCG
>CAUQID010000036.1:0-5437 GCA_963518105.1 uncultured Selenomonas sp. | reverse complement strand
ATCTGAAGGCATTCGACCCCGAGATCTATGCGCTGCTGGAGGAGGAACGCCAGCGCCAGCGCTACACGCTCTCGCTCCTGCCGAACATGAACGCGATGTCGCCGTATGCGAAGTATCTCGAGGGCAGCGTGCTGACGAACAGCATCTTTGACCGCACCGACGAGACGACGGGCGGCGGTCTGCACCTCGCGGGCATCGTGCGCCGCCGCGCCATGGAGCTCTTCCGCGCCGACCATGCGATCGTGCGCCTCGGCAACATCGCCGCCGCCTCGCGCGTCGTGTTCCAGGCACTGCTCAAGCCCGGCGACTGTATCCTCTCCTTTAATATGCGAAAGAAGGATCACATCGTCGGTCTCTCCTACACGTTCGAGAACTACGGCATCGACCCCGCAACACAGCAGATCGACTGGGGCGAGGTGCGTGCGCAGGCGGAGCGCGTACGGCCGCGGCTCATCATCTACTCGCCCGTGAGCTATCCGCGCACGATCGACTATCAGATCCTCTACGAGATCGCGCAGACGGTCGACGCCTATCTCTGGGTCGACATCAGCCACTCGGTCAACCTCGTTGCGGCAGGGCTCATCCCCTCCCCCGTCCCCCTCGCCGATGTGGTGACGTTCTCCACGAGCGAGTCGCTGCGCGGCCCTGACGGCGCAGTCGTCCTGTGCAAGGACGCGCTCGCCGCGCGTATCGATGCCGCCGTCATCAACACGGGACATGAGGCGCTGCACATGAACCACCTCGCAGCGCTCGGCGTCGTACTGCGCGAGGCGGGCAGCGATGCGTTCCGCACCTATGCCGCGCAGGTCATGAAGAACGCCGAGGTGCTCGCACGCTCGCTCGCCGACCACGGTGCATCCGTCCTCTGCGGCGGCACGGATACGCATCTCGTCCTCGCCTCCGCCGGCGCCGGCATCGACATCGTAGAGGCGGCAAAGACCATCGGTCAGATCGGCATCCGCGCGAAGCTCGGCAACATTCCCACGATGAACGCGGGACTCTTCCTCCACGCCCTGCGCCTCTCGACCTCGAACCCCACGACGCGCGGCCTGCGCGAGGAGGACATGGCATACATCGGTACCCTCCTCGCCAAACCGCTCACAGGCATCCTCTCCCCCGAGGAGATCGCATGCACGCGGCAGGAGATCACCGCCCTTGTCAAGGATGCCCCCGTCTTCTCCGAGGAGTGGATGGGCGACTCCGAGGGCTGAAGCCCCCTTACCCGTCCCGTTGGGCGGAGATGGGGCACAAGAAAGCGGGTGCTGCACGAAGACATTTTCGTGCAGCACCCGCTTTTATCATATCTGCGTCAACCCTTGTCCGACGCTGCGTTGTAGACATCCTTCAGCAGTGTCTCCTTGCGCAGGCTGCGGCATTCGCAGATGCTCTCCTCGGCGGGGACGCTGCGGATCGTCGCGAGCAGGATGTCGCCGATCATGGGCGCATCGTCGTAGAATATCTGCGTGAGCGTGTCGTGCGACCACGGGCGGATGCCCTCGCCGTAGTTGACGACGAAATACAGCCCCGCATAGCACGCGCCGATCTCGCGCGCAAGGTAGACCTCGGGCGCGAGGCTCTGCCCCACGATGTCCGCGTGCCCCTGCAGCATCGCGATCTCGGCAGGACTCTCGAAATGCCGCCCGTCGGTGACGGCGTAGATACCGCGGTCAAAGATGCGCCCCGTATAGCGCTTCCTCGTTTCCTCAATGAGCGCCGTGCGAAGCTGCGCGCAGAGCGCATCCCGCATCACAAGCAGATAACGTCCGTCGAGCATGACATCCTTGCGCACGGACATATCAAGGTAATCGTCAGGAATGAGGAAGTCGCGCGGGTCGAGCAGCGGATTCACCGTCCCGACGCCGCCCTCGGAGAGAATGCGCCGCACGCCCGCCTGCCGCAGCACCCAGAACACCTGCCGCGAGGCATCCGCGCGCGTCACGCCGCTGCGCCAGCCGTGCATACGGCAGGTCAGCACGCGCCGTCCCGCGACGGAGAAGAGGCGGAACGCAGGACTCTCGCCGTAGGGTGTTGCAAAGTGCAGCCCGTCCGCGAGGATCTCCACATCCGCCGCCATCGAGGCGCGCGGGAAATCGCTCGAGAGCGTCCCCGAGCCGCCGATGACGGCATAGCCCGCTGCCGGAACCTGTTGCTCTGCCATATCAAAACCTCCGTATCACGCGATACTGCGTGTCACGCTGTGCCGGCTCTCTGCCTGCGCCGCGAATCAGATCGATCATCTTCTTGATCGACATATTATACCGCGTCCCCGCGGCACGCACGACATTCTCCTCGAGCATGATGCTCCCGAGATCATCTGCGCCAAAGCCGAGGGTCAGCTGACCGATGCGCTCACCCTGCGTCACCCACGAGCCCTGGATGTGCGCAACATTGTCCATGTAGAGACGGGTGAGGGCAAGTGTCCGCATATAGTCCCAGCTCGACGTCTTCTCTCCGCCGAGTGCGGTATTGCCCGGCTGGAACGTCCATGTGATGAACGCGCGAAATCCGCCCGTCTCCTCCTGCAGCCGGCGGATGTGCTCCATGTGCTCCACGCGCTCCGCCATCGTCTCGCCGAAGCCGATGACCATCGTCGCCGTCGACTCCATGCCGATCTTGTGTGCTGTGCGCATGACGCGCAGCCAGTCCGCCGTCATGATCTTCTTCGGCGCGATGAGCTTGCGTACGCGGTCGACGAGGATCTCCGCACCGCCGCCGGGGAGCGACGAGAGCCCCGCATCCTGCAGGCGCCGCAGCGTATCTTCGACGGTGATGCCCTCCTTCTCGGCGAAATACAGGATCTCCGTCGCCGTGAAGGAGTGGATCACGATGGAGGGATAGCGGCTGCGGATGGCGCGCAGCATATCCTCGTAGTACGAGAGCGGCAGATCTGGATGGATGCCGCCCTGGATCATGACCTGCGTTCCCCCCGCTGCCGCCGTCTCGCCGACCTTCGCGAGAATCTCCTCCAGCGGCAGGAGATAGGCATCCTCCGCATCCTGTTTCGTGTAGAACGCGCAGAAACGGCACTCGTTCACGCAGATGTTTGTGTAGTTGATGTTGCGGTCAACGATGAACGTCACCGTATCGCCGAACCGCCGCCGCCGCTCCGCATCCGCCGCGCGTCCGAGTTCGATCGGGTCGCCGTGCGTGAGGAGATCGGCAGCCTCCTGCTCCGTGAGTCTCATGCGCCCTCCCCTGCCGCGATCGGCCGATAAAACGTATCGCGCTCCACGGGCTCATAGCCCGCCTCGCGGATCATCGCATCGAGGTCGCGCCGCGTGATGCCCGTCTGCGTCTGTGCCCCCGCCGCGTGGATGATCTTCTCCTCGCCGATCGTGCCGTCGAGATCGTCCGCGCCGAAACCGAGTGCCAGCTGCGCAATCGGCTGCGTCAGCATGACCCAGAACGCCTTGAAATGTGCGATGTTATCGAGCACAAGGCGCGAGAGTGCGAGCATCTTCATATCCTCCCACGAGCCGACGCGCGCGAGTTTCCGCTCCGCACCGAGCGCCGTGTTCTCCGGATGAAACGGGAAGAGCATGAACGCCTGAAAACCGCCCGTCTCATCCTGCAGATCGCGCAAGGCAAGCAGATGGTCGATGCGCTCCTCCACCGTCTCGATGTGCCCGTACATCATGGAGGCATTCGTGCGGATGCCGAGCGCGTGCGCCGTGCGCATACAGTCGATCCACTCCGCACGCGTCGCCTTGTTCGGGCAGATGATTCCGCGCACGCGGTCGGAGAGAATCTCCGCCCCGCCGCCGGGGAGGGATGAGAGCCCTGCCGCCTGCAAACGGCGCAGGATGTCGCGGACAGAAATCCCCTCGCATTTTGCAAGGTTCACAATCTCCACGGGCGTAAATGCCTTGATGTCCGCATGGGGAAGTGCCGCACGCACCTGCCGCACCACGCCCTCGTAGTAGGAGAAGGGACGGTCGGGATGCAGCGCACTCACGATGTGGATCTCCGTCAGACGCGGCGTTTTTTTCGCCAGTTCCAACACGCGAGCCACATCATCTGTTTCCATAATGTAGCCGCGTGCATCCCCCTGCTCCACCTGGAACGCGCAAAGCGGGCAGTTTGCGCTGCATATATTCGTGAGATTGATGTGGCGGTTCACCGTATAGTAGACACTCTTCCCGCTCGCACGCTCCTTCGCCGCACGCGCCCACGCAGCGAGCGAGAGGAGATCGTTGTCCTCATAGAGAAGGAGTGCATCCTCCTTCGTCAGCCGTATCCCGCGCTCAGCGGCTGCGCGGGCATTCGTTCGATTGCTCATGGTCCGATACTCTCCTTATCACACTTCTGCCAGTGTATCAAATGCGGCACGCTTTTGCAAATCCTCCGCAGCGTACAGATCTTGCTTTTCCGCCTCGCTCTGTGCTATGATAGCGCCTGTTATCAAGGAAGGATGGTACGATGGCACAACTATCCGCGCCCATCACCTACCGCACCCTGCTCGCGTTCGCCGTGCCGATGATCATCTCACAGCTCTTTATGAATGTGAACTTCATCGTGGACGGCGTATTCATGGCAACGCCTGCCGCAGACTTCCTCGGTGCATCGCTCACCTTCCTGCTGCTTTGGCGGAAACGGAAGCAATACGGTTATTGACAACAAAAAACCTCATGCGCACCTACGGTATATGTGCATACAGTGTACCCGCACCGTGCCGCAGAAGAGCGTATTGCGGTTTACGCGGAGAGCAGAAAGCAATATGAGTCCACCTCGGGACGCGGCATAATCGGCATTGTCCTCATCGACACAGGCATCGTCCTCTGCAATTTTTGGGGGACTGCGCACTGATCAAAGCATCACATACGCAAAGGGAGTTTTTCATGACCCTACTCGAGCAGTGCCAACGCTGGCACGAGAACAACGAATTTCAGAAAATCATCGCAGAGATCGAGGCGCTGCCCGCAGAGGAGCGTACCCCCGAGCTTGACAGCGAGCTGGCGCGCGCCTACAACAATGCGGCGAGCGCAGAGAACCGTGCCTATTTTGAAAAGGCGGTCAGACTCCTCTCAGCCCACGCGGAGCATTTCAAGGGCGACCACCTCTGGAACTTCCGCATGGGCTACGCCTACTACTACCTCGACCGCGAGGACTGCGCCCTTCCCTGCTTCGAGGCAGCGCTTGCCGCGCTCCCTGGTGATGCAGACACGATGCAGATGATCGAGGCCTGCCGAAAGCGGCTGTGCGTCATCCGCGCCGCACAAAAACCGCTGCTCTCCCCCGCGGCGGTCAAGAAGCTCGAGGCGATGGACGACGGCAGGGCGGGCTATTTCTACAAGATGCTGCACTATCTGGAATCGTACATCAAGAACGGTATCGTCAAGGGGAATTTCACGCGCGAGGAGGCGCGCGCCAACCTCGATATCGCGCTGTGGTATGCGTATGCGTGCAACAATATCGATGCCTACGAGTACTACTACCG
>CAUQID010000035.1:0-5590 GCA_963518105.1 uncultured Selenomonas sp. | reverse complement strand
TCCATTATCGGGGATGTAATGGTCTCGACGGGGATGGGCGGTATGTGGACAGCGAGCCGGGGGGTCATCATCCCGTCAGTAAGGTGAACACTTTTATTAAACATAAAAGCAAACGAAAACTACGCTCTGGCGGCTTAAGCCAGCCCCTTTCCGTCTGCCTCCCGCACGGATGGATACAGGGGTCAAACGCGGGATACCTGAGAGCCATCGCACGATAACTCTCACGGGAACATCATCGTGATCGGCGCATCATACCCTGTCTGCTGGGGATGCCGCGCCTAAAGCAAAACACAGACTGCGCTCGGAGAAATCCATGTGACGTTATCTTCGGACAGGAGTTCGATTCTCCTCATCTCCACCAATTCGACTGATAGAGCCGCCCATGTGGGCGGTTTTTTGTTGTGTGCAGAAATAAAAAACGCACGCGCGCGGCGTGCGGAGGTGTATGACAGATCGTTACAGATGTTTTTTCAGCTCCTCAAGATCCGGAAAGAGCTCGCCGATGGAGTCGGAGAGTCCCGCGCTCGGCTCTAGGATCTCGAGGACAGGGCGCATGGTCTCGCGAAACCGTGCATCGTCCTGCATGAGGGCGAGCACGGCGCTCGTATTGACGGCATCGGCGAGGGCGGAGTGCTGACTGCCCTCGAAACTGCGTCCCATCGCGCCGAGTGCGTGCTTGAGCGCGAGGCTGTTGTGCAGACCAAGGCGGTCGTCAAACGCCTGCTGCAGGTCGACCCAACGGGCATCGAGCCAGCCGATGTCGAACGACGGCAGTTTCAGACGGCACTCCTTGCGCAGCTGCTTGATATCGGACATACTCCACGAGTAGATGCGTGTCTCCGCCCCGCCGATCCACGCGACGAAGGAGTGAAAGCTCTCGGAGAATGCGGGCCGCCCCGCGACGCGCTCCTGCGTGATGCCTGTCAGCTCTGTGATGTGCTTTTTCACCATCCCGTACTCGGGACAGACATAGCACTGGAACTCGTCCTCCTGTTCAAAGTTTTCGTTCAGGCGCACCGCGCCGATCTCGATGATCTCCCCGTTGAGTTTTCTGCGGATGTCTCTGTGTTCCTTTCCAATCGGGTTCATCTCTAGGTCTACGACGATATGTTTCATGAGCATTCCTTACTTCCAATAAAATGCCTGCCGTAAGTGACGCGCGGCAGACGGTGTTGCGTGATTATTGTGGCGCTGCCCGTGCGGACGCGCTTGTTTAGAACATGAAATGTTTCGCGTGCATATAATCATATCACACTAGAGTGCGAAAATCAACTTTTAGGATAAAAGTCCCCGCTCTATCCGTTCCTTTTTCCGAAAAAAGTGGTAGAATACAAAGAGATGATAGGAGAAAGGAGTCCTGTATGTGAACTGGAAAGCAGTGCTTGCTCTGCTCACCTGCAACGTGCTGTTCATGTCGGCGAGCTACACGATGCTCATCCCCTTCCTGCCGCTCTATCTGACGAATGAGCTGGGGGTCGCGGATGCAGATGTGAATCTCTGGGCAGGGATTGCATTCTCGGTGACGTTCCTCGTGTCGGCGGTGATGGCACCGATCTGGGGCCGCATCGCCGACCGCAGGGGCAAGCGTCTCATGGCGATGCGCGCGAGTCTCCCGATCTCGATCAGCTATCTGCTCGGCGGTATCGTGACCTCGCCCGAGCAGCTCGTTGTTGTCCGTATCTTTCAGGGGTTCGCAGCAGGTCTTTGGCCGATGGATCTGGCGATCATGACGCTCTATGCGCCGCGCGAGCGCCTCGGCTTCTCCCTCGGTGTGATGCAGGGGACGCTGACGGCAGGCAGCGTGATCGGACCTCTCCTCGGCGGGGTGCTCGCAGAGGCATTCGGAATGCGCATGAGCTTTTATATCGGCGGTGCCGCGCTCTTCATCAATTTCCTCGCGTTCACTTTCCTCATCAAAGAGCCGCCGATGCCCGCCGATGCCGCACCGCTCACGGCGGAGGAGCAGAATCCGTGGCATCTCTGGCACATCCCGATGCTGCGCACGATGATGCTGGTGAGCACGCTCGCGCAGATGGTGACGTTCATGCTGACCCCCGTACTGACAACCTACATCAAGTATCTCGCGGGCGATATCGAGAACATCGTCCTCACCGCCGGCATCGTGTTCTCTCTCGGCGGGATTGCAGGTGCGTTTGCCGCGCCGTTCTGGGGGAGCCTAGGTGCGCGGCGCAGCTACTTCGCCGCAATGTGCACCGCCATGTCCTGTGCGGGGACGATGCTCGCGCTGCAGGGCATCCCCGACACGCTCATCCCGTTCGCCGTGATGCAGTTCGCCGTCGGGCTGTTCGGGGCGGGGATTCATCCCTCGCTGAATGCGGTGATCGCACAGCATACGCCTGCACGCCTCAAGGGCAGCGTGTTCGGGATGCTGTTCGCCGCGCAGCAGGTCGGCGGGTTCATCGGGCCGCTGCTGGGCGGCATCGCCGCGACATATCTCGGGATGCACGTCCTCTTCCCGATGGGCGGTATGCTCCTCATGACACTCGCACTGTTTGTCTGGTGGAGGTATATATACAAAAGAGACGCAGAAATGTAAAAATGCGGTACGAAGTTGTTTTGACTTCGTACCGCATTTTCGTTCGTGCGTTCAAGAGTCTGGGGGCACTTCTTACAGATGTGCAAGCACCGCATCCGCCATCTCGCGCGTGCTGACCTTTGTGCAGCCCGTACCCGCGATGTAGATGTCCGCCGTGCGCCTGCCGTCCGCGAGTGCGGCGTCCACCGCCGCCTCAACGGCGTCCGCTGCCGCCTCCTCATGGAGTGCATAGCGCAGGAGCATCGCCGCCGAAAGAATTGTTCCGAGCGGGTTCGCGATTCCCTTGCCCGCGATGTCGGGCGCACTGCCGTGAATCGGCTCGAAGAGGCTCGTTCCCGTACCGATGGATGCCGACGGCATAAGTCCGATCGAGCCGCCGATCACCGCCGCCTCATCGGAAAGGATATCGCCGAAGAGGTTGCCTGTCACGATCACATCGAACTGTGTCGGACGCACGGCAAGCTGCATGGCGCAGTTATCGACATAGAGATGCTCGAGCGCCACGTCGGCATACTCCGGCGCGAGCGCCGTCACCGTCCGCCGCCAGAGGCGCGAGGTCGCGAGCACATTCGCCTTGTCCACGGATACGACCCTGCCGCGGCGCAGACGCGCCGTCTCGAACGCGAGGCGCGCGATGCGCTCCACCTCGGGTACGGAGTAGTTCTCCATGTCCCACGCGCGCTCTCTTCCATCCACCTGCTCGGACTCGCACTTCTCACCGAAGTAGATGCCGCCGATGAGTTCACGCACGATGACGAGATCGACGCCGCGCACGAGGTCCGGTTTCAGCGGAGAATGGTCGAGCAGTGCGTCAGCGACCTTCACGGGACGCAGATTCGCATAGAGACCAAGCCCTTTGCGCAGGCCCAAAATCGCCTGCTCCGGGCGCAGGGCAGGCTCCACACTGTCCCACTTCGTCCCGCCGACCGCGCCGAACAGGACGCCGTCCGATGCCTTGCAGACCGCGAGCGTATCCTCGGGCAGCGGTGTGCCGTATTTATCGTATGCCGTACCGCCCGCATCACGCGTCTCGTACGTCAGTCCGAGCGCGAATTTCGCATCGACGGCATTGAGAACGCGCACGGCTTCCGCGGTGATCTCCTGTCCGATGCCGTCGCCGGGGACGACTGCAATCTTATACGCCATGACGGAAGCCCCCATTCTCGCGGATGTAGTTCAGCAGACCGCCCGCGCGTGCGATATCCTGCACGAATCCCGGCAGCGGATGCGCGTGGAACACATCGCCCGTCGTGATGTTCTCGATCACGCCCGTCTCCGTATCGACCCGCAGACGGTCGCCCGCGCTGATCTTCTCCACATCGTCGCCGATCTCGAGGAGCGGCAGGCCGATGTTGATGCCGTTGCGGTAGAAGATGCGCGCAAAGCTCGCCGCAATCACGACGGGAATCCCCGACGCTGCAATCGCAATCGGCGCATGCTCACGCGAGGAGCCGCAGCCGAAGTTGCGCCCGCCGACCATGATGTCGCCCGCAGCGACCTCCTTGGCAAACGTCGTATCGATGTCCTCCATGCAGTGCTCTGCGAGCGCCTTCGGGTCGAATGTATTGAGATAGCGCGCGGGGATAATCACGTCCGTATCAATATTGTCGCCGTAGCGCCAGACCTTTCCCTCGAACATTACGCCACCTCCTCGGGGGCTGCAATCCGCCCCAGTATCGCACTCGCCGCCGCAACATGCGGCCCTGCGAGATAGACCTCGCTGTCGACGTGTCCCATGCGCCCGCGGAAATTGCGGTTCGTCGTCGACACACACCGCTCGCCCGCCGCGAGGATACCCATATACCCGCCGAGGCACGGCCCGCAGGTCGGCGTGGAGACCGCCGCCCCCGCCTCCATGAAGATCTCGAGGTAGCCGCGCCGCATCGCCTCCTGATAGACCCACGGCGAGCCCGGGATGATGATGCAGCGGACACGCTCATGCACCGTATGCCCCTTCAGAATCTCCGCTGCGATCTCCATATCCTCAAGCCGTCCGTTCGTGCACGAGCCGATAACCACCTGATCAATCGCAATCGGCTCTTTGATATCCATCACGCGCCGCGTGTTCTCCGGCAGATGCGGAAACGAGACGACGGGACGCAGCCCGCTGAGATCGATCTCCACCGTACGCGCATAGCGCGCGTCGGGATCGGGGTTCACCGGCTCAAACGCGCCCGTCATACGGCCCTCGACGTATGCTTTGCACACGTCATCGTATGGGAAAATGCCGTTCTTCGCGCCCGCCTCGATCGCCATGTTGGCAATCGTCAGACGATCGGTCATTGTGAGATCCGCCACGCCCTCGCCCGTGAATTCAAGGCTCTGATAGAGCGCACCGTCCACGCCGATCATGCCGATGAGCGTCAGGATGACGTCCTTGCCGCTGATATCGGCGGGCTTCTTCCCCGTCAGATGCACATTGATCGCCTCGGGCACTTTGAACCAGGCCTCGCCCGTCGCCATACCGACTGCGAGATCGGTCGTGCCGACACCCGTCGAGAACCCGTTGACCGCACCGTAGGTACAGGTGTGCGAGTCCGCACCGATGGTCAGCATGCCGGGGCCGACGATGCCCTTCTCGGGGAGGATGACGTGCTCGATGCCGACGCGCCCCTGCTCATAGTAGTGCAGGATGTCGTGCTTGCGTGCAAAGTCCCGCATGATCTTCGCCAGCTCGGAGGACTTGATGTCCTTCGCCGGCTGGAAATGATCGGGGATCAGTGCGATCTTTGTCCGATCAAAGACGGGACGTCCCGTCTTTTCAAACTCCTTGATCGACGGCGGGCCCGTCACATCGTTTGCGAGCACCATGTCGAGACGGCACGTCACGAGCTGCCCCGGCTCGACGTGATCCAGTCCCGCATGGCGTGCGAGAATCTTCTCGCTCATATTCATGCCCATATTGCCCTCCAAGATAATATACAGAAAAAGGGGCTGTGCAGCCCCCTTTGTTGTTTGCCGAAAAAGCCGCGCTTTTAGGAATCGCTGATAAAATGAAGTCCTTCCGATTGGCGTAGATTTTTTCGTCCGAAC
>CAUQID010000034.1:0-8229 GCA_963518105.1 uncultured Selenomonas sp. | reverse complement strand
GCGTGACGTTTGCATTGCCGTCGTAGGTCTTGTCAAAGCGCGTGCCGCTCTTAAAGTTGAGCGTCAGCTCCTTCGGCTTGACTGTGTACGCGCCGCCGACGATGTCATACTGCTCGCTGTAGGCATGATATGTGCCGGCATCCTTCCCTGCCGTCCATGTGATGCCGTCGCCGCCCGCAATCGTCGGAGCCGTGCCGTCGTAGACACTCTCACGGTTTGCAAGGTGCTTCGTCCGGAGGAATGCCTTGAGCAGCGGCATGGTCTTGCCGTCGTAGATGCGCCACGGCGTCCTCTTGCCGCCCTCGGTGGCAACGTCACTGCCCCATTTCGCGTATGTCGCCGCCTTCTTCATATCGTCCAGACTGTGCTCTTGGACATCGTCCACTGTAGTATTTCCCTGATTTTTGCCGATGCCGTTCTGGATCAGAGCGCCGCTCCCATTCGTTGCACTGCCCTCCTTCCATACGGCATGGCTGAGCGTGCTACCATCCAAAAGTCCCACAACGCCGCCGACTTGCGAATCCGTCTGTCCCGATCGTTGCTCCACGTCTCCCGTCTGCAGGGCGTTCCGAACGCTGCTGCCCAACTCTACCGATCCCGCAATGCCGCCGAGCATCTCATTTCCTATGACCTTGCCCGCATTCCGGACGTTCTGAACGGTGGAGTTTTGAATCATATATCCCACAATGCCGCCGACAGCCTTGTCCCCTTCGACCGTGCCCTCATGGTAGGCGTTCTCAAGGGTACTTCGTTGTAGCGTTCCCACAATGCCGCCGACCACAGTACCGCTTCCATAGACCTTACCGCTGAAGGAGACGTTCCGTACGACACACGAATAGTCTGCAGCTCCCACAATGCCACCGACATCCTTCTCTCCCGACACGGAGGCACCCTTTAGGGAGACATTCTCGACGATTGCGTGCTCGATGTATGCGAACATCCCGCGAGAATACCCCCCGAAACTATCGGTCGGTGCCTTAATGGTAAGCCCCGTGATCGTGTGCCCTACGCCGTCAAATCGTCCCGTAAAGGCCCCCATGCTATTATCAGAACTGCCAATCGGCTGAAAGCCCCCATCCCAGTCCTGTGTCTCACTTGCCGCGATGTCATTCGCGAGCATATATCTGCCGATAATCTTCTTATCCGACCCGGTAACCGCTGCATTCACCCGATTCGCGTCCATGTGCTGCAGCTCGTAGACGTTATGCACGCGCATATAGTCATAGTCCGTATGCGCATCGGTGCCGTTCAACTTCTTGACATCCCATCCGCGCGATTTTGCAGATGCGGCATGATGCGCGACATTCGTGCTTGCATAGTCGGAGACCGTCTTCGAGGAAGTTACGCCGTTTACGGTAAAGTTCCGCGTCGTGGTATTAGCGACATCGTAGCCGATGTGCGGCGCATCCTCGCTGCGGATGGTGACGTTCGCCCCCGTGAGCGCCGTGCCGTTTGTGTCCGTGACCGCATCCGTGTTGAGGACTTTGACGTTCTTGCCCTCGATGTAGAGTTTGCTCGTCTTTACCGTGCCGAGGTTCAGCACGTCGCCCATCTGTGCGCTCGCGGAGAGCGGGCTTGTGCCGTTCCATGATGCCCCTGCCGCATTCGCGACATCAGCGGGGTTTGCCGTCGAGAGGTAGAGCGCGCCCGTATTGACCTGTGAACCCTTCGCGAAGAGGATGCCGTGCGGGTTGACGAGGTAGACGTTCCTGCCGCCCTCGATCGTGCCGTAGATGTTCGATGCGCCCTCGCCCGTGACGAGGTTCAGATAGTCGCGTGTCTGATTGCCACCGTCGAAGCGCACCTTCTCGTTCTTCTCGATGGAGAAGTCCTCCCATCGGAGCACATTGTGGTCGGTCTTGCCCGTGATGTCCATGACCGTGCCGCTCGTGGAGATATCCGCCTCGGTCTTGTTCGCTGCGGCGTTCGCGCCCTCGATGGGGAGCGCGTACGCGTGCGGTGCGGCAAACGGCGCGGCGAGTGCGCCCGCGAAGATGGCGCAGAGGAGTTTGCGGTGCAGATGTTTGTTCGATGCTGATTTCATTTTGCTTCGGCCTTTCTTGTTTCAAAAAGTATACGATTAGAACTCGATGCGAACACCGAGATTCGCCTTCCATTTCTCACGAATGGCATCCGCGCCTGCCGTACGGCTGAGCTCACCGTAGATGTCCGCTCTGCCGACGCGCCGCGCAAAGCCTACGCCATACTCGAAATAGCTGTCCCGTGCCGTGTAGCTGCGGTCAATGGAGGTCGATCCATACTGCGCCCGCATATGGAGATCGCCCTTGAACTCGCGCAGATAGCCGAGTTTCAGATAGACCGTGCCGTGCTCGTCCTCGCAGCCAATCTGTGTGCCAATGCGCCCGACAAGTGTGGTGACGGCATCGTTTGCGATGTGAGCCCCCGACAAAGAACCTGCACGCATCGTGTAGTCTGCCGCGCCGATGCGTCCATAGTTCAGCTCGACCTGTGGTGTCCAGTAGAAATGCGGGTTGATGGCTATGCGGTGTCCGTATTCGACGGAGATGTTCCAGCCGTTCACACCGTAGCCGCCCGTATATGCCGTACCGTCAAAGACGGCGGTTGCGTCGTTCGTCATGCGTCCGTATTTCACGATCGCGTCAAGATAATCGCCGCGTTTGCCCATGTAGCTGCCGTACACACCGAAGAAGTGTGCACGATGGCTGCCGTCGAGGTCGCTGTTCCGCGCCGTGCCGCTCGATGTTGAGGCTGCAACCCCCATGAAGAGCGTACCTCCATGGAGCGAAGCAGCACGGTCAATACCGACCTGTGCGCCGCTGTAACGCCCCTCCGTAGGATAGCTGCCGAACTCCGTCCTGCCGCCGTAGCCGCGCACCCACGCGCCGGATGCTCCGCCCGTACGCAGCGCGCCCATGCGCCGATGCAGGTCGTTGTTCTCGCCGCGCCATGCACTGAGCTGGGCGAGCGCCATATCCATGAGAAGGTCGGCGGTGCGCAGCGCGGGACCTGGGGTTGGCGACGGCGGCGTCGGGGGTGGTGTTGGCGGTGTCGGGGGTGGGGTTGGCGGCGTTGGTGGTGGTGTCGGATTTTCATCCGTTATCTCGACTTTCGTCACACGCACGATCTTTCTACCACTCTCCGTTGCCTCAACAAGTGTCGGTTTGATCTTGAAATTCTTCGTCAGAAGCCCTGCCGCAACGGCTTTCTTTGCAGTATACTCCGGTGCCGTTACCGTGTCGCCCGTATTGTTGGAATCCAGTACGGGAATGCCGCCCGTAACCGTGGGGGCAATCACATAGTTCGTCTTATTTGCGGCGTCGTTCATCTTCGGGTCGAAACCGATTTGCAGATGATACTGATTGCCCGTGCCGGTCACGCCGTTCAGCACGATCTTGTCCGCACGATTATGCGTGAGGTCGGTGGAGATGCGGAAGGTTGCACCATTAAGAGCCGCCCGCGCATTGTGGAATGTCAGCGTGCGCTGTCCGGCGGCAGTCCCGCGTGCTGCATTCGGCGCAGCAAACGCGATGTCGATGATGCCGCCGTTCGCCGAGAGGTGGAATCCTACGGGCTTGCTCTGATCTTCACTCCAATCCGGCTTAAAACTGAATTTCTCCGATGGATCATCCGGGTTGAAGAGCGTATAGGCATCCCCCTTCGGATACCAGGTCGCATCGTTTGAGAGGTCAAGCAGCACGCCGCCGCGTTTATGCAGCGGGATCACATTGTTCCCCACATCTTTAACTTCGGTAATCCCGCCTGCAAAGTAGGAATCCGCGCCACTAAGATAGAGTTTGACATAGCCGCCTCTGTAAGAAGTGCTGGAATTGCTGTTATCGCGCCTATCAACAAGAATGTCACCGTGCAGCTCGACCTTCCCCGTACGATCGGGATTGACGGTCAGAACTCCCGAAAAATCCATTGTACCGTCACCGCGGCTGAGTGCGGTGAGGACGCTGCCCCTCGGATTCAGGATTTTGATATTGCTTCCCTTGAGCTCGACCGTGCGGTTTTCATGCTGTCCTGTCGAATCATCATTGACCCCCTCCACGGCAATCGTACCGCCCGAAATATCGACATCCTCCGTCACCGTCGTACTTGTCGTATAGGTCTGCGGCGCGGTGATCGGCGCAGCGCATACGGTCGTTGGCACAAATGCCGTGCCCAGAGTGAGTGCAAGGGCGATCTGCGTACCGAGGTGCACCTGTTTGTTGTCTGCATTCGTCTTCATGTTTAACGCTCCTGTCCCGATTGATTGATCCTGCTCGTCTGTTCCAGATAGAACTGCATGAGCCGCTCCGCCGCCGCGTGAAAGTAATGCGCCGCCGCAGGGTAGTCCTCCGCCGCCTCGGCATGACAGCCCGCAAGGTAGGCGATGCGCGTCTCCCACGGCTCGGACGGTGTGAGACCGCGCCACGGCGAGTTCCGTACCACCTGCCAATAAGGCTCACGCACACGCGGATCGGCATAGCGAATCCACGGTTTCCCCTCGTTGAGAAAATGCCAGATCGTATGCTCCGCCGCAAAGTCCACATCCCACGGCGCAAAGGCATCCATCAGCCGCACATGACACTTTTCGAGCACGGCAAAATCCCCGTCCAGAACGCTGTTGAGCGCGTCCTGTTCGAGGAGGGGGAACGAGGCGCCATGCGTGCGCCACGCATCGAGGACGCGTGCGGTCAGCTGCATGGAGCGCCAGCGCGCGAGGTCGATGAGCATGACACCCGCGTTGAAGTAGTCCGTCCCCCGCATGCCGATGCGCTGTGCCTTGCGTGCGCCGTCGCCCTCACGGGCAGCGGCGAGCGGTGCCGTGCCGAGGTCGTGCGCATAGAGGCCGGCGAGCCGCCCGACGCAGAGTGTGTCGGCATCGAGGTAAAGGATCCGCGTCAGCTCCTGCGGCACCAGCTCCGGCATGAGAATCCGCGTGAATACGCTGCGGTTGATCCGCTCATGCGGAATCCCGTTGGGAAACGGAATGGCATCGAGTGCCGCGCGTGCATCATAGATATGGACATCCGTCCTCGGAAAGGCGGCGCGAAATTCCTGCAGTCGTTCGATGTCCTCCTCCGCAATTCCGTCGCAAACAAGATGAAAGCCAATCTCCTCCCCCGCATTCTCTGCGGCAACGGAGGTCATGACGATACCCGCATATTTTACATAGCCGGTGTCTACGCCAAGCGCAATTTCATAGACCATCATTTCCCTCTGTTTTACTGATACGAAAGAACTATATATACCATTATTATTTTCTCACATCTGAGAGCAATATCAACAAAGTTGGTCATAAACGACGAAAGTATGTCATGAACGTGAAAGCAGTCAAATTATACTTGCAATCCTTTTCTTATTTTCATAAAATATTTTATAAAGAAGGAGGCATATTCTATGAAGATTGCGGTGCTCGATGACAATCCGAACGCTCTGCACAACACTCGACACGATCTGTTCGGACCATATGCCGCGCCCTATGATTCGCGCGTTCACGGATGATAAGAAATTCCTTGCGCATATGTCCTCCGCGCGCGCCGACATTGTCTTTCTCGACATCTACCTGGGGGAGCGCACGGGCATCCGTACGGCGCAGATTCTGCGTTCATTCAATACGAACTGCGCGATCATCTTCGTGACGACGAGCCGCGAGCACGCGGTCGAGGCATTCGATGTAACGGCGGCGCACTATCTCATCAAGCCCGTGACGGAGGAAGGGGTGCGTGAGGCACTGTCACGCACGCCGTTCTTCAAAAAGGATCGTCCTACCATCACGCTCACGATTGACTATACGGAGCAGCGAATCCCCATCGAAAACATTCGCTATGTCGATGCGGACGGGCGCCGCTGCTCGTTTCATCTGACGGACGGCACGACACGCTCTCCCTATATGACGCTCGCCCGCGCACGGGAGCTGCTCGATGCCATGCCGATGTTCCTCGCCTGCCACCGCAGTCTGCTGGTGAATATGGACTATATACAGCAGCTGACTTCGGACGGCATCCTGCTGGCGGACGGCACGCTCCTGCCGATTGCAACGCGCCGCAGCAGCGAGGTCGAGCACAGCTACCACGCCTATATGCTGCAGAAAATGCGTGCAGGATTTTCGTCATAGGAGGAAACCCATGCACGCATTTCCTATGCTCGAACTCATGCAGTATCCGCTTGCCGTGCCACTGGTAACGCTGCTGTATACGGCGGTTCACATTCTGCCCGTCAATCTGATCCGCCTCTATATCTTTCGCCGCTATCTGCGTTTTGCTCCGCTGACGATCATTGCGGGGCTGCTCCTGCTCACGGGGATCGAGGCGGTCATCCAGATCGAGGCGGTCACAGTATTTTCGCGGCGCATTGCCTTTCCGTTTCTCTTTTTTATCTTCTTTTATCTGCTCGCGATGACGCGCGTGCCGATTGGCAAGCAGATCTGCATCCTCATCCCTCCGGGGCTGGTCTGGTTCGCCATGCAGACGGTGATCTATGCCGTGGAGGATGTCTATCCGCTCTTTGATGTGCCGTTCCTGCTCTCGGGGCTTTGCACGATTGCCTGTCTCCCCATCGCTGTGCCGCTTTTTCTGTACTATGGGCGCACGATTGCCGCACCGCTGCTTGCAGATGATTCCTTTGACGCGGTATGGACACCGCTCGCGTGGCTGGGTGGGCTGATTCTCGTGCTCACGATCCTACTCTCGCCGTTCAATGATCTGCGGACACATACGGCACTCTTTGTGCGTCTGAGCGGCGCGGTCGGCGGTTTCTGCTGCATCGGGCTGGCACTCTATGCCATGAATGCGCGGCTGCGGCAGCGCGAGCTGCGCGAACAGGTGGCACGCGAGGCGGAGATGGCGGAAATCACGCGCCAAAATGCAGCGCGGATGGAGGAAAATGCCCGCACGACACGCACTTTTCGCACACAGTTCACGGAGATGGTCGCTGCGGCGCAGGAACTGCTCGCACGCGGGGACACGGCGGGAATCGAGCGGCTGATGGGCGACGCTGCGTCTCTGATCCAAACGCGCTGCGCGCCCGTCTGTGCAAATGAGACGGTAAACATTCTCGTCGGCTATTGGCAGCCGGTCTTTGAACGGCTCGGCGTACAGACGGCATACCGCATTGAGGTTGGTGCAAAGAATCCGATTGACCCGCTCGATCTGACGGCAATCCTCGGCAATCTGCTCTGTAACGCCGCCGAGGCACTGGAACGCCTCACGCCCGATGTCCCGCGCATCCTGCAGCTTGCACTCATCCATCAGGGGGACACCCTCTTTCTGACGATGGACAACAGCTATGACGGAGTGCTGCGTTACGATGCAGAGGAGCAGCTGCTCTCGTCGAAGCGCGGCTACACCGAGCGCGGCATCGGTATGGAGAGCATACGCGCGAGTCTGGCGCACTACGGCGGAACAATGGAGATTGCGGCGGAGGGTGCGCTCTTTGCGGTCTCGATTGTGCTGCAAGCGACAGCAATGCGTACGGCAAACGGCACGCCGACGCGGAGGGACGGCTGCAAAGGGGGCGGCAGATCATGACCGACACGGAGATTCGGCTGCTGCATACGCTCGTGTGTGCACCGCCCTTTGACCTGCTCGTTTTCTATGTCTTTCGTGAGCGGCTGCGTTTTGCGCGGAGCTGCGTCCTCGTCGGCTATCTGCTCCTGCTCGTACTGACGCAGTGCATTCAGATGACGGCGGGGCTTGATATGTCGCTGACGGCCCTCCTGTGCCGCCCGCTCGCCGTACTCTATATGATGGCGACAATCCATGACCGCCCGCTGCGCGTGCTCTCGATCGCCCTGCTCGCCTATCCGCTGCTGATGCTTGCGGGGACGATTGGTGCGGCGGCGGAGCATTTCTTCGGTGCAGGACTGCCGCCGGGACTGTGGAAATGTCTGCTCGTCCCCATGATGTTCCTCCTCGTCCTGCCCGCCGCGCTGCATACGATCCGTCACCTGCTCATGCCGATGCTGTCCGTTGATGATCGGCGGCTCTGGCTCTATCTCTGCGGCTATGAGGTGATTCTCGTCGCGCTCGCTGTCGCCGCGGATCCATCGGGGACATCGGTGCAGCCGACGATCATCGCTGCGCGGCTGCTGCTCCCGCTCGCCCTCATCCAATACCTGCGCGTATCGAATCTCCTCGCACACTATACAGAGGAGGGCAACGCACTCCACACGCGGCAGCTCCATGAGCAGATGATCCGCAGTGCCGAGGAGGCGCGTTATCAAACGATGCTCGCCCTCTGGCGCAGCTCGCGCCGTATGCG
>CAUQID010000033.1:0-9368 GCA_963518105.1 uncultured Selenomonas sp. | reverse complement strand
GGTGTGACTCCCGTGGAGATCCGCGCCGTCTACATCTTCAATGTGTTGAAGGGGCAGACGGAAGAGGAGTAAAATTCCATAAAGCATATGCTGCTTAGGGCTGCTGCACGAAGATTTTAGTTTCGTGCAGCAGCCTTTCTAAAATCCTTTTGACTTTTTGTCATTTTGCTCTTGACTTTTTGCTTTTTACCGTGTATATTCAGTATAGATTTTGATTAGCACTCAGTTTTGGAGAGTGCTAACAAGATGGAGCAGGAGAGGAGAGGGGTGAATGTCGGACGATCTGGATGCGCGCAAGAGCCAGATCCTGTGGGCGGTCGTCGATGACTACATCGCGTCGGCAGAGCCTGTCGGATCGCGGACACTCGCGCAGAAGTACAATCTCGGCATCAGCCCCGCAACGATACGGAACGAGATGGCGGATCTGGAGATGCTCGGCTATCTGGAGCATCCCCACACCTCCGCAGGGCGCATCCCGTCGTCGAAGGGTTACCGCTTTTACGTCGATGGACTGCAGCCCGTCGCCCCTGTAACAGATGCCGAAAAGACGCGGATTCACGACTGGTATCGTCGGCGTGTGCGGAGGCTCGACGAGGTGTTCCAGGAGACGGCGCGGCTGATTGCGGATGTGACGCACAATGTTTCGCTCGTGCTCGCGCCGCAGGCGGCACAGTCGACGTTCCGCATGCTGCAGTTCCTGCCGCTCGACATGAGTCATGCGATAGCCGTCCTCATGACGGATGCGGGATTCGTCGAGAACCGCATCGTGGAGATTCCCGACGGCGCGACATTCGCAGACTTTCAGCGGATGGCGGGTGCTGTCAATATGACGCTGGCGGGCAAGGCCCTTTCGGCGGTGACGCGCCAGGATATGCGCCGCGTACGCGATGCTATCGGCGATGAATCCATCTTCGTTGCTGCAGTGGAAGTCATGCACCGCGCACTCGAGGGGCGGGCAGAGGATCGCCTCTACCTCGGCGGTACAGCGCAGCTGCTCGGCAATCCAGAGTTTCAGGACCTCGAGCGCGTTCGCGCGATGCTGCTTGTCCTCGAGCGAGAGGATCTCGTGAAGGATATCCTGCACACGCATGCGGGTGAGGGACTCGAGGTTACGATCGGGCGCGAGAATAAGAGCAGTACGTTCTGGGACAGCAGCTTTATTACGGCGACCTATCATGTCGACGGCAGGCTGCTCGGGACGATTGCCGTGCTCGGACCGACGCGCATGGAGTACGCGAAGGCGATGCGGATACTGGACTATGTAAATACGAATCTGACAGAAATGATCTATCAGTTGAAATGGTAGGAGAGGTGAACGGCTTGCAGGAACAGGAAGAGATGACTGCAGAGGAGCAGTCCGAGGAGACTGCGGCGAAGGAGGCTGCCGTGCCGGAGACGGATGCGGCACAGCCGCCCGCAGAGGAGGATTCCGCTGCCGCCCTTGCCGCTGAGTGCAAGGAAAAAGGGGATCGTATTCTGCGTCTGCAGGCGGACTTCGAGAACTTCCGCCGCCGCACGGCGAAGGAGAAGGAGGAACTTGCGGCCGTCATCACGCAGAATATCCTCAGCGATATGCTGCCGCTCCTCGATAACTTCGAGCGGGCGATGGCGGTGGAACAGACGGACGGCGAGGCGTTCCAGAAGGGTGTGGAGATGATCTTTACGCAGCTGCGGGAGACCCTCGTGAAGCATGGACTCGAGCACATCGAGGCGGAGGGGCAGCCCTTCGACCCGAACGTGCACCAGGCGGTCATGCGTGTCGAGAATCCCGATGTGGAGGATGGTACTGTCACGCAGGTGCTCCAGAAAGGCTACCAGGCAAAAGGCAGGGTAATCCGTCCCGCCATGGTACAGGTCGCCGGAAATTAACGACGATAACAACATCTTAATTAGATTTTTGGAGGAATATAAAATGGCTAAAGTAATTGGCATCGACCTTGGTACGACAAACTCTGTTGTCTCTGTTATGGAGGGCGGCGAGCCGGTCGTCATCACAAATCCCGAGGGCAGCCGCATCACCCCGTCCGTTGTCGGTTTTACGAAAGACGGGCAGCGTCTCGTCGGCCGCCTCGCGAAGAATCAGGCGGTCTCGAACCCCGATCGTACGATTGCATCCATCAAGCGCCACATGGGTGAGGGCAACTATCATGTGACCATCGACGGCAAGAACTACACGCCGCCCGAGATCTCTGCGATGATCCTGCAGAAACTCAAGAGCGACGCAGAGGCATATCTCGGCGAGACGGTCACGCAGGCGGTCATCACCGTTCCGGCGTACTTTAACGACAGCCAGCGCCAGGCAACGAAGGATGCGGGCAAGATCGCAGGCCTTGAGGTGCTGCGCATCATCAACGAGCCGACGGCGGCTGCGCTTGCCTACGGCCTCGACAAGGATCAGGATGAGACCGTGCTCGTGTTCGACCTCGGCGGCGGCACGTTCGATGTGTCCATCCTTGAGCTCAGTGAGGGTGTGTTCGAGGTCAAGGCGACGAACGGCGACACCGTGCTCGGCGGCGACGACTTCGACAAGAAGGTCATGGACTGGATGGTCGAGGAATTTAAGAAGGAGAACGGCATCGACCTCTCGCAGGACAAGATGAGCGCACAGCGTCTCATCGAGGCGGCGGAGAAGGCGAAGATCGAGCTCTCGAGCATGAGCCAGACGAACATCAACCTGCCGTTCATCACGGCGGATGCCACGGGACCAAAGCACCTCGATCTCACCCTCAGCCGTGCGAAGTTCGACGAACTGACGGCAGAACTCGTCGAGCGCACGATGATCCCGACGCGCAAGGCGATGGAGGATGCAGGCCTTTCGGGCAGCGACATCGACAAGATCATCCTCGTCGGCGGTTCGTCCCGCATTCCTGCTGTGCAGGAGGCGATCCGCAAGATCCTCGGCAAGGAGCCCTCGAAGGGGGTGAACCCCGATGAGTGCGTCTCTATCGGCGCAGCGATCCAGGGCGGTGTGCTTGTCGGCGAGGTCAAGGACGTTCTGCTTCTCGACGTGACTCCGCTCTCGCTCGGCATCGAGACGCTCGGCGGTGTCTGCACGAAAATCATCGACCGCAACACGACCATTCCGACCTCGAAGAGCCAGGTATTCTCCACGGCGGCGGACAATCAGCCGGGCGTTGAGATTCACGTTCTGCAGGGCGAGCGCGAGATGGCGGCGGGCAACAAGACACTCGGCCGCTTCCAGCTCACGGACATCCCGCCTGCACCGCGCGGCGTACCCCAGATCGAGGTCAAGTTCGACATCGATGCGAACGGCATTGTCAACGTGTCTGCGAAGGATCTCGGCACGGGCAAGGAGCAGAAGATCACGATCCAGTCGGACAGCGGCATGAGCAAAGAGGATATCGAGCGCATGGTCAAGGAGGCGGAGAGCCACGCTGCCGAGGATAAGAAGCAGCGGGAAGCCGTCGACGCGCGCAATGCCGGCGACAGCCTCGTCTATCAGGCAGAGAAGGCAATCAAGGATCTCGGCGAGAATGCCGATCAGGCACTCGTTTCCAAGACGCAGACTGCCATCGACAAGCTGAAGGAAGCCCTCAAGGGCACGGATGTCGAGGCCATCAAGGCTGCGACCGAGGAGGCACGCCAGCCTCTCTACGAGCTCTCCGCTGCGGCATATCAGCAGGCACAGCAGGCGGCGGGTGCGGCAGGTGCTACGCCGGGGGCAGATACAGGCGCACAGAGCGCACCGCAGGATGACAATGTCGTTGATGCGGAGTTCACCGAAGTTAAGGATGATAAGAAGTAAGGTGGTATCGTGAGCGAGAAACGCGATTACTACGAAGTCCTCGGCGTTCAAAAGGGCGCATCAGAGGATGAGATCAAAAAAGCATATAAAAAACTCGCGCGCAAATACCATCCCGATCTCAACCGCGATGACCCCAAGGCCGCCGAGGAGAAATTCAAGGAGGTCAACGAGGCCTACGATGTGCTGAAGGATCCGCAGAAGAAGGCGGCGTATGACCAGTTCGGACACGATGCCTTTGATCCGCGGCGCGGCGGCAGCGCCGGAGGAAATCCCTTCGGCGGTGCGGGCGGATTCAGCGGCTTCGATATGAATGATATCTTCGATATGTTCGGCATGGGCGGCAGCCGCCGCGCGCGCCGGCAGGGCCCTGAGCGCGGTGCAGATCTGCGCTATGACCTCGAGATTTCGTTCGAGGAGGCAGCCTTCGGCAAGGAGGTGGAGCTCTCCATCCCGCGTGAGGAGAACTGCGCATCCTGCGGCGGCTCGGGCGCGGCAAAGGGCTCGAGTGCCGAGACCTGTACGACCTGTAACGGTTCGGGACAGGAGCAGGTCATGCAGCGGACAATGTTCGGCAGCATGATGACCTCGCGTACCTGCAGTCAGTGCCGCGGCACGGGCAAGATCATCAAAAATCCCTGCAGCGACTGTCACGGGACGGGGCGCAGACGCGTCACCAAGACCATCAAGGTCAGCATCCCGCGCGGTGTGGACGACGGACAGCGCGTCCGCGTCTCAGGCGGCGGCGAGGCAGGCGTGCGCGGCGGTGCGAGCGGCGACCTATACGTCTACATCTTCATCCGACCGCATGAGCTCTTTCAGCGGCGCGGCAACGATGTTCTTATCGAGATCCCAATCACGTTCGTACAGGCCTCGCTCGGCGACACCGTGCAGGTGCCGACCCTCGACGGCGCAGTCGATCTTAAGATCCCTGCGGGCATCCAGACGGGTACGGTTCTGCGCGTCAAGGGGAAAGGCATACCGAATCTGCGCGGTGCGGGACGCGGTGATGAGCATGTGCGCATCAAGGTAACGACACCGCAGAAACTCTCCGCAAAGCAGAAGGAACTCCTTAAGGAATTCGCGGAACTCAGCGGAGATGCGGTGAATCCGGAGCAGAAGAGCTTTACAGAGAAATTCAAAGATCTCTTTGCGTAATTATGACAGGGGCTGCTGCATGAAGGCTTTCTAATCTTCGTGCAGCAGCCCCTTCCGCGCATTGACATTGGTTCGCACATTTGTTAGGATAAACCGTATTCTTGAGGTGTTTTTGAGGGGAAACGCATGACGGCGGGAGGGCTGCATGGAAAATGTCTACGCTTTGGTCAAGCGTTTCTATTCGGCGCATGGCCGCGCCAATATCTTTGTTCCGCGCACGCTGATCGAACGCTATCTTCGCGCGGCTGCATGGCGCGGGCGCAGCAGCGAGGATCTCTGCACGGACTGGTACTGCATTGAGGACTTCCTCACTGTCATTATCCGGCGTGACGATATGCTGGCGCGGCTCTTTATCCGCATCGACTACCTCGCGCTCTTCTTTCGCTATGCGGATGCACACATCGACCGGCGGCCGCTGAAGCGCCATGTGGAGGACTACTTTGCCCGCATGAACGACTTCCTGACCTATCTCGATGAGACAGGCGACTATGAAGTCGATCTCGGCGAGCTGGATGCAGATCTCGATATGTTCTATATTACGGGGCGCTTTCGTCTGCCGGAACGTGTTGCCTGGGAGGAGGTCGAGGGGCTGACGCTCGAGGATATCGAGGAGGACGAACGCATTGAGATGGAGGAACTGAACATCCAGCTCAATGCGCTCCTGCACAAGGTTGGTGAATACTTCCGCCGCCCTATGTATCAGCTCGATATCGGCCGCGCTGCAATGATCTATACAGGCGAGCTCTACGACATGAATGCGTATGAGCACGCCTCCGCAGAGGAGAAGGAAACCTTCTGGCTGCGGTTTTGGGACTATTTCTTCTTCGACTATCATCTGATTGCGACGGATGAGACACCGATTGCCCATTACAGTGAGCAGGAGCGGGACGGCCTCAGCATCGATGAGCGGGAGATCATACAGGACCTTCTGGCGGCGCGGTTCGCCGTGCTCGCTGTGGAGGAGGAATACGAGGATCACGTCGTCTGCCGCGATATTCTGCGCGGTGAGGAGGTTGTCCTGCCGCATCCTGACCTGCCAGGGACGCTCACGAAGAGCATCCTCTTTGGGCATATCTGCGATGATGGCATGATGATGCTCAACTATCTCACGGCGATTCCCGCGAGCAAACGCCTCCAGCGCCGTATCGGCGACACACTGCAGCGTGAGCACACACTGTTCTCGATGCAGCACCATGGAGCGACGGTGGATGACTTTCTCGCGCGCGAGGGCGCACTCGTGCGCCATACGATTCATGTGCTTGCGACGCTCGCGCAGCTCGATGTCCTCCCGCGCCAGTCGCCGCCGCAGCAAATTGCACGGACGATTTTACCGAGCTGCTGCGAGGAGGAACTGTCAGTGCTGGGGACGGTGGCAGAGAAGCTTGGCTTTAGCCGCTATGCACAGACGCTCATGCGCGGTCTCTATCTCGATTACGCACAGCTAGACCGCAGACGTGCTCAGACGGCGGAGGCACTGACGGCCGTCATCTTTCTCTTTGCCGAGATCAACCGTATCGACCTCGCGTCCATCACGGAACTGTATCATGTGTTCGGCTCAAACAAAAGGAAGGTGTGTGCGGCGTGCGATGAGATTCGTACGGCGCTCGGCTGTGTACCGTTCGACCCGCGCTATCTTGGGGAGGACGGCTTCGTTACGATGCTGTATAGTGTCGTGGGCAGAACGGTCAAGGACGAGGCGCGCTGACGCCGGAGAGAGGAGGCTGCTATGGAGCAGGATTCGCGTGTACGGCCGATGAGCCGCGAGGAGAACGCCGCCTACCGCGGTGTTACTGTGAATGAGGACGGTGCAGAGGAAGAGGGGCGTGCATGGGAGGGAGATCCGCGTACGCAGGCGGGCGGCAGTTCCGTGCGCTACATTCGTATCGGCAGCGTATCGCCGCACCGCTCGCTCCTCACGAGTCTGATCTGGGCAGCAGTGCTGGCGGTATTTCTCATCCTCGTTTTCTTCGTTGCACTGCCCGCTGTTCTCATGGCGGGAGTGGGTGTGCTTCTCCTCTGGGCAGTCATCCGCATCGCCGGGCGCGGCCGCATCCTCGCATGGATTATGCGGCGGTTCTACGGCAGGTAAAAATCACGGAAAGGTATTTACAAAATCTACGCCGTGTGCTATACTGCAATAAATTCATTTAAGACTTTGGGAAGAGTGGGTGAAAGCCCACTCTTTCATTGCGTATGAGAAGAGGGAGAGCATGAGCGCGAAGATTGAAGAGCGCGTCGAGGAGATCGTGCGCGGTCTGCTGGCGGATCTGCCGGCACTGGAGCTGGTGGATGTCGAATATGTGCGCGAGCGTGACTACTACCTGCGCGTCTATATCGACAAGACGGGCGGCATCGATATCGAGGACTGCCAAGGTCTCAGCGAGCGTCTGGAGGAAGTGCTCGACCGCGAGGATTTCATCCCCGATGCCTATATCCTGGAGGTATCATCACCAGGCCTTGACCGTGTGCTGCGCAAGGCGCGGGATTTCACGCGCGAGCAGGGGCGATCGGTCGATGTGACGCTCTATGCACCCTATCATGGGAAAAAACAATGGACGGGGACGCTCTCCGGCTATGATGGCACGATACTGACACTGGATGACGATGTGCAGATTCCCATGGAGCAGGTCTCACAGGTGCGTCTGCATATCGACTTTTAGGGAGGATTTGGGTTTTGGCAAGAAAGATTACGAAGGAGAAGAACGGCGGAAAGGAGTTCCTTCAAACACTGAAGGAACTGGCGTATGAGAAGGGTATCGACGAGGAGCTCCTCTTCGAGACCATCGAGGCGGCGCTGATCTCAGCATACCGGCGCAACTTCGGCTCGGCGCAGAACGTCCGTATCGCTCTCTCGCGCGATACGGGGGCGTTCCACGTCTTTGCCATCAAGAAAGTGGTCGAGGAGACGGAGAGCGACATTACGGAAATCTCCCTCGCACAGGCGCGTGCCATCAGCCCGGATTATGCGGTCGACGACGTGGTCGAGATCGAGATGACGCCCGCAAACTTCGGACGCATCGCGGCACAGACGGCAAAGCAGGTTGTCATGCAGCGGCTGCGCGAGGCGGAGCGCGGCATTGTCTACGAGGAGTACAGCAGCCGCTCGTCGGACATCGTGACGGGCATCGTGCAGCGTGTTGAGGGGCGCAACGTGTTCGTCGATATCGGGCGCGCTGAGGCGGTGCTTATGGCGACGGAGCAGATGCCGACCGAGGCCTACAACTACGGCGATACCCTGCGTGCCTACATCATCGAGGTAAAGCGCACGAGCCGCGGTCCCCAGATCATGCTCTCGCGGACACATCCGGGGCTGCTCAAAAAACTGTTCGAACTGCAAGTCCCAGAGATGCAGGAGGGCGTAGTTGAGATCAAGTCCATCGCGCGTGAGGCGGGCAGCCGTTCCAAGGTCGCCGTCGCCTCCTCCGAGGAGCGCGTCGATCCCATCGGCGCGTGCGTCGGCCCGCACTATATGCGTGTGCAGGCGGTGGTGGATGAGCTCGCAGGGGAGAAGATCGACATCGTGAAGTGGAGCGACGATCCTGCGACCTACATTGCGAACTCGCTGAACCCTGCGAAGGTCATCTCGGTCGCGGTGAACGAGGCGGAGAAGGTCTCCCGTGTCGTCGTTCCCGACTATCAGCTCTCGCTTGCCATCGGCAAGGAGGGGCAGAATGCCCGCCTTGCAGCCAAACTCACAGGCTGGAAGATCGACATAAAGAGCGAGTCGCAGGCGCAGGAACTGCAGGCGGCAGAGGATGCCGATGCACTCCCCGCAGCGGAGCATGCTGCGGAGGAGGTATAGATGGCGCAGGCGGTACAGCCCGAGCGGCTGTGCGTCGGCTGCCGCCAGCTGCATCCCAAGGATAGACTCCTGCGCGTCGTGCGCGAACCGGCGGGAGAGATCTCGCTCGACCCAACGGGCAGGCATCCGGGACGCGGCGCATATCTTTGCCCGAACATGGACTGCCTCCGCCAGGCACGCCGGCAAGGCGGCTTCTCGTGGTCGTTTAAGGGGCGGGTTGATCCCGCGCTCTATGACCGGTTGGCAGAGGCCATCGGGGCGCACGAGGAGGGGCAGCCATGAGCACGGCGCGCGAACAGCGTATCATGAATCTCCTCAGCATGGCGGCGCGTGCACGCCGCATCGCATCCGGCGCATTTGCGGCGGAGGAGGCGCTCAAGAGGAAGCAGGGGACATTCCTCCTGCTCGCTGCGGATGCATCCGCAGAGACAAAGGCAAAATTTACCCGCATGGCGGCGCAGACCGATGTGCCGGCAGCGGAGATACTGACCATGCAGCAGCTCGGGCACTGTCTCGGGAAAGAGTATCGTGCGGTTGCTGTGCTCATAGATAGAGGCTTTGCGGACAGGCTCAGCGGCCATCTGCATGAAATACCGACGGGGGTGGATTGATGTCAGAATCGAAATACAGAATCACCGATTTGGC
>CAUQID010000032.1:0-11142 GCA_963518105.1 uncultured Selenomonas sp. | reverse complement strand
CGGTCGGCATCATCGCGAACGAGCCGAACGTCATGGCAGGCTGCCTTGATGTCGATGCGTCCAACAAGTCGGCGCGCTTCATCCGCTTCTGCGATGCGTTCAACATTCCGCTCGTCAACCTCGTCGACGTGCCGGGCTTCCTGCCGGGTGTCGATCAGGAGTACAATGGCATCATCCGCCACGGCGCAAAGATGCTCTATGCATACAGCGAGGCAACTGTGCCGAAGATCACCGTCATCACGCGTAAGGCATACGGCGGATCCTACATCGCAATGTGCAACCGTGAGCTTGGCGCGGATCAGGTCATGGCATGGCCGACGTCCGAGATCGCTGTCATGGGACCCGCAGGCGCTGCCAACATCATCTTCCGCAAGGATCCGGACAAGGATGCCCGCACGGCAGAGTACATCGAGGAGTTCGCAACGCCGTACAAGGCGGCAGAGCGCGGCTACATCGACATGGTCATCACGCCGAGCGAGACGCGTCCGTACATCATCACGGCGCTCAATGCACTCTCCAGCAAGCGTGAGGAGAACCCGACGAAGAAGCATGGGAACATTCCTCTCTAATTGAGCAGGAGGGATTACAATGGCTACCACCCCTGTGGCGCCGGAGATCGTCGCTGCAATTACCGCCGCCGTTCAGACGGCGGCGGGGCATAAGGTCGTCGCTGTAAGCATCAAGCCCGCAGAGGTCTGGACGCTTGCCAATCGTACCAACCTTTGAGGATGCCCTGCATCAGCAGGCTGTCCGTCACTAGGAATATAAATGTTGGAGGAATTACACATGAAAAAGTTCAACATCACTGTCAACGGCACTGCGTATGACGTTGAGGTCGAGGAAGTACGCGGCGGCGCTGCTGCTGCTCCTGCTGCACCGCGTGCTGCTGCTCCTGCACCGGCTCCGGCACCGAAGGCTGCTGCACCCGCTCCGGCCGCTGCACCCGTGAAGGCTGCTGCTGCCGGCGAGACGGCGATTGATGCGCCGATGCCGGGCAAGATCCTCGAGGTCAAGGTCTCGGTCGGTCAGGCTGTCAAGGCTGGCGACACGCTTGTCATTCTCGAGGCAATGAAGATGCAGAATGAGATCCCCGCAACGGTCGACGGCACGGTCAAGGCAATCAACTGCTCCGCCGGTCAGTCGGTCAAGGTGCGCGATTCGCTCGTCGTTATCGGCTAAGGACTCTTACGATTTTAAGGGAGCTCCGCAAGGAGCTCCTTTTTTGTTATCCTTGTCAAGGACGTGTGAAAATGATAAAATAGAGCGGATATCATCCATTATTTTGCAGCAGTCAGAGGAGTCCTATATGCGTCTGAAACTCCGTATTCTCGACAAATATATTTTCCGCGAGGTCTTTTTTTCGTTCCTCTTTGCTATCTGCGCGTTCTCAGCGGTCTTCATCGGCTCGGGCACGCTCTTTCGCATCGCACAGTACATTACGGACTACGGCGCATCCCTGCCGTCTATTATCAAAATCTTCGTATTTAGTCTGCCCGGTGTGGTCATGTGGACGTTTCCTATGTCCATGCTGCTCGCGAGTCTGCTGACGTTCGGACGTCTCTCGTCCGCGAGTGAGATCACAGCGATGAAATCGTGCGGCATCGGCTTTGGGCGGATCGCTGCGCCTGCAATCCTGCTCGGCTTTGTCGTGAGTGTCGGTGCGATTCTCTTCAACGAGCATGTTGTCCCGCGCGCCAATACCGCATATCGCAACGTCATCTACTATGAGATTGAGGGCAATTCCGGCATGAAGTCGCAGGAGCACGTCATCATCAAGGAAATCGAGGGCGGGCAGATCCGCCGTCTTGTCTATGCACGTTCCTATGAGGCGGAACGGCAGCGGCTCACGGGCGTGAGTCTGCAGGTGTTCGGCGCGGGCGGACGCGTGACGCATGTCGAGAATGCGGAGTATGCGGAGTGGACGGGGACGGAGTGGGTCATGCATAAGGGCGATGTCTACGACATCGCGGACGAGCATATCGAGCGCCGCATGCGCTTTGAGAAGCAGGTGCTCCCCGTGCAGAAGGACCCGCGTCAGATCATCCGCGAACAGAAAGCGCCGGAGGAGATGACGATGCGCGAGCTGCGGCATCAGATCACGCTGATGCAGACGCAGTATGTCAATACAACGAAGCTCGAGGCGGAGCTGTACCAGCGCGTATCCGTCCCGATGGCGAGCCTCATCTTTACGCTGATCGGCGTCCCGCTCGGCCTGCAGCCGACACGAAATTCCTCATCAGCGGGGTTTGCGATGAGCGTGATCATCATCTTCCTCTACTATGCACTCATGACCATGGGCAATGCCTTCGCACGCGGCGGTGTACTTCCGCCGATGCTGGCGGTCTGGATTCCGAACATCGTCGGGATCGCGGCGGGGGCGGTACTCCTGCGCCGTGCCTCCCGGTAGCAGATATATCCACTGATTCTTCTTCGAAAGGGGTGACGCTTCTATGTACGGTATTACACTCATCCTCGTCCTCGCAGTTGTCGGCGGCGTCATCGCCTTCATCGGGGATAGACTCGGCACGCGCATCGGCAAAAAGAAACTCTCAATTTTCGGGCTGCGCCCGCGCCATACGGCAGTGGTTGTGACTATATTTACGGGCATCTGCATCACGACGGTGACATTCGGCATCATGGCGGCGGTGTCGGAGAATGTACGCACGGCGCTCTTTGGTATGGACAAGCTGAATGCGCTGATAGCCGAAACGCGTGCGGCGCTGGACTTTACTGCCGGCGAACTGACGCGTGCACAGAGTGCGCAGGAGGAGGCGAGCGGGGAACTCACGAAATCGGAGGAGGAAATCGCGCGCCTTCGGGCCGAGCAGGAGGAGCTCCATGCCGAATCCGATCGCCTCTCGGCAGGCAACCGCGCACTCATGATGGAGAAGGAGGGGCTCATCTCTATCAATGGCCGTCTCACGGGAGAGAACGAGACGCTGCAGGAGGATATCCGTGCGCTCGGCGTGCGTGCGCAGGAGCTGCGTGCGGGGATTCTCAATCTGCGTGAGGGCAACATCACCTATCAGGCGGGCGAGATCATCGCGAGCGGCGTGATTCCCGCGCGCCTCAGCCACGATGAGATCGAGCGCGGGCTTGCAGGTATCGCGCAGCTCGGTACGCGCAATATCTCCGCGCGGCTCGGGGAGAATCATACGGATCAGGATCTTTGGATCTATCGCCCCGAATACGATGCTGCCGTGCGTGCCATCGAGGAGAGCAGCACGGATATGATCGTGCGCATCGTTGCGGCAGGGAATCTCGTGCGCGGCGATGAGATCCGCGCCTCCATCGAGCTCTATCCGAACCGGACCATCTATCACGACGGCGAACTCATCATCGCGCGCGTCTACCCGCCCGAGGGACTGCGCGGTGCAGCGGAGCAGGCGGTTATGGCATTCCTGCGTGATGTCAATGCGGCGGCTTCGGATCGGGGCATCCTGCCAGACCCCCTGCGCGGGACGGTGGGAGTCATCGAGGGCGCGGAGTTCTACGGCCTCGTGCAGGCGCTCGCGGAGCGGCGCGAGGCGACAGTCATCTCGGCGTATGCGGCGGGGGATACGGATGCGATGGGGCCGCTGCGCCTGACGTTCAAGATCGAGAGCGAGGGAACGCCGTGAGCGCTCCCGTACTCGCCATCGATCCCGGGCGGGAGAAATGCGGCATTGCACTGCTCGCCGCAGACGGCGTCATCCTCTACCGCGCCGTTGTTCCGACGGCTGCGCTCGCGGATACAGCGGCGCAGCAGGCATCTGCCGCAGGTGCCCGCATCATCATGGGCGACGGGACGACGAGTGCGGCGGCGAAGGCGCGCATGGAGCGCGCGGGATATGCGGTCGTGCTTGTGGATGAGTACCGTACGACGGATGCGGCGCGCCGGCTCTACTGGGAGATGTATCCGCCGCGCGGTTGGCGGCGGTTCGTGCCGCGCGGGATGCTTGTCCCGCCCGTGCCGGTGGATGATCTCGTCGCGGTGATTTTGGCACGGCAGTTTCTCGCTGCATCGTGATATCCGCCGCGTGCTGCCGATTGACAGCCCGTCTGTCCTGCGGTAAGATAAACAGAAGTATGTTTGCGGATACTTCTTTCTAAGGAGAGCAATATTTCATGCCTGATCATGTCTTAGCATTTATGATTGCACTCGGCATGGCGCTCGTGCTTACGCCTGCTGTGATCGCCTTTGCACGGCGCACGGGAGCACTCGATCAACCCGATGCACGCAAGGTGCACGCGCGCCCTATTCCGCGCATCGGCGGGATTGGGATTTACGCTGCGTTCATGGTATCGGTGCTCGCCCAGCTCCTCTTCGCCGATGTGACGCCGGAGTTCATGACGAGTCTGATCGGACTCCTCGCGGGCGGCACGATCATCGTCGCCATCGGCATTATCGATGACTACTGCGACCTGCCTGCAAGGGTGAAGCTGCTCGGGCAGATTCTCGCGGCGGCGGTACTCGTCATCGGATTCGACGTGCGTATTGATGTCATTACCGATCCGTTCGGCGACTATATCTACCTCGAGTTTCTTGCCATCCCTGCGACCATCTTCTGGGTGGTCGGTCTGACGAATACGGTCAATCTCATCGACGGACTGGACGGACTTGCGGCGGGAGTCTCCACCATCGCCGCCGTGACCATCTTTCTCGTAGCGATGGAGGAGGGGATTCCATTCGTCGCGATGATCATGGCAGCTCTTGCAGGTGCTGCGGTCGGATTCCTCTACTACAATTTCAACCCCGCGCGTATCTTCATGGGCGATACGGGGAGTATGTTCCTCGGCTTCATGCTCGCAGGTGTCTCAGTGGTCGGCGCAGTCAAGAGTGCGGCGACGATTGCGCTCATCGTGCCGATTCTTGCACTGGGGCTGCCCATTCTCGACACGACATTCGCCATTGTGCGGCGTGCGCGCAACCATCGTCCCATCTTCAAGCCGGACAAGGGGCATCTGCATCATCGTCTCCTCGCGCACGGCTTCACGCAGAAACAGGCAGTGCTGCTCATGTATGTCGTCAGCGCCCTCTTCGGCCTGTGCGCGCTTGCCCTTACGGCAGTCAGCATGCAGGCGGCGATGCTCATCATCACCGTTGTTGCGGCGGCGGTCTTCGTCGGCGCGCGCAAGCTTGGCATCCTCCAGATGGATGTGCCGCAGAAGTAATAACGGCGGCGCGGAACACGCACGAAAGACCTTGTTATTCGAGAGAGGAGCACAGGCAGAATGACTGGCAAACTCAAAGTCATGTCGATCTTTGGCACGCGCCCTGAGGCAATCAAGATGGCGCCTGTCGTTATGGCGCTCATGCAGCAGGACGACGCCATCGAGACGCGTACACTCGTCACCGCACAGCACCGCGAGATGCTCGATCAGGTGCTGCATCTCTTCCATATCGTGCCGGACTATGATCTCAATATCATGGCTGCGGGACAGACCCTCTTTGATATCACGACGCGCGCCATGATGGGCATCAATGAGGTGTTCGAAAAGGATCGTCCCGATCTTGTACTCGTACACGGCGATACGACGACTACCTTTGCAGGGGCCCTGGCGGCATACTATCATCAGATTCCTGTCGGACACGTCGAGGCGGGGCTGCGGACGCATGACATCTACTCGCCGTTTCCCGAGGAGATGAATCGCCGCCTCACAGGCGGCATCGCGACACTGCACTTCGCGCCGACCCCGACGGCACACGCGAACCTCCTCGCCGAGGGGGTGCCCGAACGGCGCATCTTCGTCACGGGCAACACCGTCATTGATGCACTGCACCACACCGTACGCCGGGACTATGTACTCCCCGCGGAACTCGGCAGCGTGGACTTTGCCAATCATCGCGTCCTCCTTGTCACGACCCATCGCCGTGAGAATCTTGGTGAACCGATGCGCCACGTATACCGTGCCATCCGCAGCATCGTCGAAGAGATCGAGGATGTGGAGGTCATCTTCCCTGTGCATCGCAATCCGAAGGTGCGTGAGATCGTGCAGGAGGAGCTGGGCGGTCTCGGCGGGGTGTATCTCATCGATCCGCTCGACTATGAGCCGTTCGCGAATCTCATGGCGCGCGTCGATATCGTCCTCACGGACTCGGGCGGCATCCAGGAGGAAGCTCCCTCGCTCGGCAAGCCCGTCCTCGTCCTGCGCGATACGACAGAGCGTCCTGAGGCGGTCGCAGCAGGGACGGTGCGCCTCATCGGCACAGCTGAGGAGCGTGTCTACGAGGAGACGAAACGCCTGCTTACCGAGCCGACGGCATACACGCATATGGCAGAGGCAGTGAATCCCTACGGCGACGGGGAGGCTGCACGCCGCATCATCGAGGCGATTCTCTACCATGCGGGGCGCACGCAGACGCCGCCTGCACCGTTTCGCAGCCTTTAGCAGAGGGGCGGGCGAACAGAGATGAAGCAGCAGCCGTCCTCTTCGGGACTCGCGGATGCCCTGCGCGCCTTCGGGCTGCTTTCGGGGGCGGGGATCTACCTCGTTGTTTTCCTCGGGATCTTCCTCTACCTCGGACAGTGTGCCGACGAGTTCCTTGGTACAGGGCGCATCTGTACCATTGCGGGCATCCTGCTCGGTTTTCCCGCCGCCATTTACTCACTCTATCGGCAGCTGAAATACTATAAAGCGATATAAAAGCAACTAAAAACGCCTCGCAGGGTTCGGTTCTGCGGGGCGTTTTTGTCTGCGTATCTACTTCGTTTCTGTCATCGCAGCGGCGAGTGCCGCACCGAGGGCGGAGCCTGTATTCTCGAGGATGATCTGGACGTTGACTGCCTCGTCCATGAGGAGCATATCGAGCGCAGCGCGCAGGTGGTGCGCGACGAGCGGAACCTTCTCATAGACCGAACCGTCGACGGCGATGAACTGGTTCTCGAGCTCATCTTCGCCGCGCCGATGCTGGATGATGCCTGCGTAGGTGGCAGCGACAATGCGTGCAGAGCGGACGATGACGGCAGTCGCGAGCTCCTGCAGAAGCGTGCGCTCTGCAGCGCTGAAGGTCATGCCCGTCTTTGCCTCGATGGCCGCACCCGCCGAATGGCGGTCGAGATAGGCATCTGCGACGATCTCGGACAGTTCGATACTCGTAAAGGGGTAGATACCGTCTGCTCCGAGGAGGTCGGCGAGCGCCGCTCCGTAGAGTGCACCGAGGTAGCGGCCCGAGACCATCTTCTCAAGGCGCTGCGCACCGGGTTTTTCGGACTCTCTGTCGATGGCATCGTCGTACTTGGTGCAGGGGAGATTGCAGAATCCGCCCGACTCCATATTGATGATGGTCGCCGGCGCACTGCCGTCTGCAAACTCCTCGTAGTAGCAGGTATTCTGCCCCGTGGCGTAGATCGAGCCGATGTAGGTGTGCTCGTTCTTGTACGCTGCTGCGAGCAGTACCGCGACGGTATCGTTGATAACGGCAACGGGAGTGACATTCGTCATGCCGCGCCGTGCGAGTGCTTCCTTGAGGAGATCGTTGACGACTTTTCCCTCGACGCCGCGCGTGGCGAACTCCTTCGTCCAGATGATCAGCTCTGCATTGTAGATATCAGTCTGGCGCGACGGGAAGGAGAAGGTATGCCCGAGGAGGTACGGTGTCGTGCGGTTTCCTTCGATCGCCTCGTCGATCAGCTCGGCGAGGAAGTCGAACATTTCCTCTGCGGTCGCGTCCGCGCTGATGTGGTCGTAAAGACCCGGCATCGTGAGCGGCTTTGCGACCTTGCTCAGCACCTCGTAGTCCCCGCCGCCCTTGAGGAGGATGCGCAGCGCGCGGACATTCGTGCCGCCGAAATCGAGCGCGAGGAACGTACCGTTTTCCTTGCCGCTCGGCAGCCCCAGGTAGGAACGGAGCATCCGCATCATTGCGTGCGGCTCGCCTGCAAGACCCGCGCGCATATCGGCCCGGAAATCCTCGACCATCGTGCGCAGCGCATCATCGTCCAGTGTAAAGGCGGCCTTTACTGCGTTGAATTTCTCGCGATCAAAATTCATGATGACTCCTCCCAATCGTATATGCAGATTTCCTTATTCTATGTTCCTCTTCCAAGCCGCTTAACAAAAGTGATCGAGCATCGCACCGACGCTCGGGAATACCTGTCTTGCCTGCGCCTGGATCTCAGGGCGCGCGGTGGTGAGTGAGTAGCCGTCCCAAGCCTTGAGCATCGGCAGGTCGTTCGTCTCGTCGCCGATGGCGTAGACCTCCGCACCGTCCCAGCCCATGACGGAGAGGAGGCGGTGGATGCCCTCGTCCTTGCTGATGCCCGCGGGCGTGATGTCGAGACTGCACGCATTCGGGAAGGCATGAATCATATCTCCGAGCTTCTCGTTCAGCACTGCGGCGCAGGCATTGGAGAGTGCAGGTTCGTGAAATCCGAGTGAGAACTGCTGAATCCCCCGCAGTGTTCCGATCTCAGACTCTTCGATATAGACGATGGGAAAGTCCCAGTCCCGTGCCTCACGCTCGATCCATGAGCCCTCGGCGTGGTGGCAGAGGTAGGTCACCTCTGCCGCCGAGAAGGCGAAATGGAAGGACTTCTGCGCCGATGCCTCTGCCGCAATCGCCGTGAGCGCACGCGGGTCGATCTCTGCCTGAAACCGCACAGCGCCATCACTCCCCCGAATGATGCCGCCGTTGTTGCAGACGGTGTAGTCGAATGCGATCCCGTAGGCGATGAGCTGCGGAGCGAGCATTCCGTAGTCGCGTCCCGACACCACACCGAACTTGTGCCCCGCTGCGCGCCAGCGTGCGATGGCGTCCTTCGTCTCAGCGTCGATTTTGCCGCCCCTGAGGAGGGTCCCATCGTAGTCGCTTGCCGCTACTTTCATGCCAGTTCCTCCTCATAGACGACCGCCTCGAGCGGGCGGAGCGATGTCGACGGTGCATCCGCATCACTGCCGATGAGACGCGTACCTGCGAGAAATCCTGCGGGCAGCGCTGCCTCCTCTGCGGAGAAGTTGACCGCCGTCACGATGCGCCGCGATCCTTCCGTGCGTGAGAATGCGTAGATCTGTGTGTTGTCTTTGAGCAGTTCTTTGTATACGCCGTGGAGCAGCACGGGATGCGTCTTGCGCAGACGGAGGAGCGCCTTGTAGTAGGAGAGGACGGAGTCCGCATCCTGCGCCTCTGCCGCCGCATTGACTGTGCGGTAGTTTTCGTTCACGGGCAGCCACGGTGTACCGGAGGTAAAGCCGGCGTTTGGCGTATCGTCCCACTGCATCGGCGTGCGGGCATTGTCACGGCTGTTGTAATGGACGAAGCCGAGCGCCGCGGCAGGCGTGTATCCCTCCTTGAGCGCCAGCGCATACTGCCCGTGCGAGGAGATATCATCATAGGCGTCGATATCGTCCCAACGGACATTCGTCATGCCGAGCTCCTCGCCCTCGTAGATGAAAGGCGTGCCGCGCAGGGTCATGAGGACGGTCGCGAGCGCTTTTGCCGCGCGGTTCGTATCTCCGCCGTGCGGGAAGAAGTAGTTCACCGAGCGCGGACGGTCGTGGTTCTCGAAGTAGATCGGATACCAGCCCTCATCCCGCACGCCTGCCTGGCTCGCAGAGAGTGCAGCCTTGAGCTTTGTGAGCGGCCATGGGATCATCTTCGACCAGCATTCGCCGTCCTCGTAGGGAACAAGGACGTGGGCAAACTCGAACAGCATCGAGAACACGCCGTTCTCGCCGACCCAGTCGGGGAGTTCTGCGACCGTGACCCCGTTCGCCTCGCCGACGGTGAAGATGTCGTGCCCGTCAAAGACCTCCCTGCGGAATTCATGGAGGAAGTCCAAGATCCCGGGGGTGTTTGCCGTCATCGCGTGAACGCTGACCATGCCGTCAGCCGCATCGGGGGTGCCGTCGGTGAAGACAGCAGGTTTCTTGATGTAGGTGATCGCGTCGATGCGGAATCCGCCGACCCCCTTGTCCAGCCAGAAGTTCGCTGCTGCAAAGAGTGCTGCGCGCACCTCTGGATTCTCCCAGTTGAGGTCGGGCTGCGCTTCGGCAAAGGTGTGGAGGTAATACTGACCGCGCTCTTTACAGTAGGTCCACGCAGATCCGCCGAAGATGCCGCGCCAGTTCGTCGGCGCACTGCCGTCAGGCCTGCCGTCGCGCCAGATGTACCAGTCGCTCTTGGGATTCGTGCGGCTCGATTTCGACTCAATGAACCACGGATGCTGGTCGGAGCTGTGGTTGTAGACGAGATCCATGACGATGCGCATATCGCGCCTTTTTGCCTCTGCGATCAGTTCCTCCATATCCGCGAGCGTGCCGAAGGACGGGTCGATATCGCAGTAGTCGCTGATGTCGTAGCCGTTGTCGACCATCGGCGAAGGATAGACGGGGGTCAGCCAGAGCGCACCCGCACCGAGCTCCTTTAGATAGTCGAGCTTTTCGGTGATGCCGCGCAGGTCGCCCGTGCCGGTGCCCGTCGTGTCGTTGAAGCTCTTCGGGTAGATTTGGTAGACGGCGGTATTCTGCCACCATTTCGTTGCTTTCATTGGGATTCCTTTCTCAGAACGTCAGCACAGGTGTCTCACCCGCCGCCGCATCCATGCCCGTGTGCTTCTTCATGAGCGGGTATTCGCCGGAGTTCGTGACCGCCATGATGACGGTGTCCTGATAGCCCGCTGCGTGAATCACATCGCGGTCGAATCTCACGAGCGGCGTGCCTGCCTGTACGCGTTCTCCCATCTTGACGAGAAGCTCAAAGCCTGCGCCCTCGAGTTTCACCGTGTCCACGCCGATGTGGATGAGGAGCTCCGCACCGTTGTCCATGCGCAGTCCTACCGCATGGCGGCTCTCCTCCATGACCATCGTGATCTCGGCATCGGCAGGCGCAACGACAACGCCCTCGGCCGGTTCAACCGCTACACCGTCGCCCATCATCTTCTGCGAGAACATCTCGTCGCGTACCTCGCTCATGTCGATGATATGACCCGTCGTAACAGCCGTAATGGCGAAGGATTTCTCCGTGCCGACCGCGATCTCGTCTACATCGGAGGCAGGCGCGGTCATGAGCGCCTCGAAGCGCTCGCGGATCTGCGGGACGGAGAGCCCGACGATGACCTGGAATGCGTGGCCGTTGCGGACGAGTCCGTGTGCGCCTGCCTCGGTGAATGCGCCCGTCGGAGCGACGAGTTCGGGATCGTTGACCGTGACGCGCAGACGCGT
>CAUQID010000031.1:0-14122 GCA_963518105.1 uncultured Selenomonas sp. | reverse complement strand
CTTGTCCTGCCGAACGGCACGGGCAAGACCCAGCGCGTTCTCGTCTTCGCCAAGGGCGAAAAGGTCGCAGAGGCGGAGGCCGCAGGGGCGGATTTCGTCGGCTCGGATGAGATCGTGCAGAAGATCCAGGGCGGCTGGCTCGACTTTGATGTCGCTGTTGCAACGCCCGACATGATGGGGACGGTCGGCCGTCTCGGTAAGGTGCTTGGTCCCCGCGGCCTCATGCCGAACCCGAAGCTCGGCACGGTCACGATGGATCTGAAGAAGGCCATCGGCGAAATCAAGGCAGGACAGGTGGAGTACCGCACGGACAAGGCGGGCAACATCCATGTCCCCATCGGCAAGGCGTCGTTCGACGCGGACAAGCTCCGCGAGAACTATCAGGCAGTCATCGACACGCTCATCCGCGTGAAGCCGGCGGCGGCAAAGGGGCAGTACATCCGCTCCATCACCGTTGTGGCGACGATGGGACCTGCCGTCCCCGTTGCGCTCAGCTAATCAGCGTATACGGAATTTCCCCGGGCTGTAGACAGCAGGTTTGCGCAAGCATCTAACGACGTAGTCGCCTGCCGAGGCCGGACGTGAATTTGAACATTCATCTCCGGCAGTAGAGCAGCCGGAGATTTTTCATTCGAAAGAATAAGAGCCGTCCAGATTGGCGTCGAATGACGTGCTGAGATGAACGGCGACGAGAAAGGAGGGAAATGATTACATGGCAGATCATAAAAAAGAAGTCATCGTCGAGAAGCTGAAAGAGCAGCTCTCCTCGGCGAAAGGTGCTGTGTTCACGACGTACAGCGGTCTCACGGTCGCACAGGATACGGAGCTGCGCCGCGAGCTGCGCGCTGCGGGCGTTACCTACCACGTTGTGAAGAACACGATGGTGCGCCGTGCGGCCGACGCGCTCGGCCTCGAAGGACTCGATCCGCATCTCGAGGGGACGACGGCATTCGCGTTCTCAGCAGAGGATGCGGTTGCTCCGGCGAAGGTCATTTGCGGCTACATCAAGAAGAACAAGCTCGACGAGAAGGGCATCCTGTCCGTCAAGGTTGGTACGGTCGAGGGCAAGGTGATCGAGGCGAATGAGGTGCAGGCGCTTGCGTCGCTCCCGTCGCGCGAAGAGCTTATCGCAAAGCTCATGGGCAGCATGAACGCACCGATCTCGAACACGGTGAACGTGCTCCAGGGCGTTATCCGCAATGCCGTCTATGTGCTTGATGCAGTGCGTGCGCAGAAGGCGTCCGCATAAGATCATACAGAGAGAAATTACAGTATTTTGGAGGTATACAGCATGAACAAGGATCAGATTCTGGAAGCCATTGAGAACATGACCGTTCTCGAACTCTCCGAGCTCGTCAAGGCTATGGAGGAGAAGTTTGGTGTCAGCGCAGCTGCACCGGTTGCTGTTGCTGCTGTCGGCGGTGCTGCTCCTGCGGGCGGCGCTGATGAGGAGAAGACGGAGTTCACCGTTGTTCTCGCATCTGCCGGCGACAAGAAGATCAACGTCATCAAGGCTGTCCGTGAGGCGACGGGTCTCGGCCTGAAGGAAGCGAAGGAGCTCGTTGACGGCGCACCGAAGCCGGTCAAGGAGAACGTCGGCAAGGCTGAGGCTGAGGAGCTCAAGGGCAAACTCGAAGAGGCCGGCGCAACGGTCGAGCTGAAGTAATTCAGACGAAATTTCCTTTTGGAAACGGGGTTGTTGTACGAAGGTTGAAAGATCTTCGTGCAGCAACCCCGTTTTTGTTAGGTTAATATAACGGATATATGAGAAGAATAAAAAACAGAAAAAGAACATACGGCTCTAGGAATAAAGTCGCATATATGTTAAGATTAGATACTAAATAACCGATCATATTTGTAAGATAAGTACGGAATCCGAGCGGTGGAGGACTCGATGGGGATGAAACGGCACAAGAAAAAGAGAGTGAACGGCGTGCAGGGTGTCAGCGGACATGCCGCGCGCCTCTTTATTGCTGCCTGTGCAGCTGCCGCTGCCTGCACACCTTTTGCACGGGGCGCTGCAGCGCCCCCGACCGCTGCGCCTGCGAGTATTTGGGTGGCACGCTACACATTCTCGGGAGAGAATCCCGTGACGGAGGCGGAACTTGCGGATGTACTCGCGCCGCACCGTCATACGGAGGCGACGCTCTCAGCACTGGAGGCGCAGGCAGAGGAGATTACGGCGTATCTGCGGTCAAAGGGATACTTTGTCGCGTTTGCCTATCTCGCACCGCAGACCTTCCAGGACGGCGTGGTGGAGTTCACGATTGTATCGGGGCATTATGACCAAGTCATTGTGAATAATGAATCCTATCTCAAGGATGCGGCCGTCCGGCGCGAGATTGGTATCTCCTCCGGCGACATTGTGAAAAAGAGCACACTCAACCGCGGTGTCTGGCTGACGAACGATCTTTCACGCGTGGAGGCAAATACGCAGCTGAAGGCGGGTAGCCGGCAGGGGACGACGGATCTTGTCGTTAATGTCAAGAACAAGGGACACCGTACATGGGGCTATGCCGGTGTCGACAACGGCGGCTACCGCTATACAGGCCGCTACCAGTACAGCGCCTTTGTCAACTATGCCAGCCCCGCAGGCGAGGGAGATCTCCTCTCGGTGGGCGGCGTTCTGTCGAACGGCGGCATGTGGTCGGGATCGGTCTCCTACTCAACACCGATTGCCAAACAGGGCGAGCGTGTCGGCATCAGCTATGCGCGCTCGCATTATACGCTCGGTGGAGCGTTTTCTGCCCTTGACTACACGGGAACGGCGCAGACGCTGAGCGTCCACTGGCAGCATAATTTCAAGCGCAGCCGCGATGTGAACATCTACGGAACCGTCCGTCTTGATCTCAAAAGTCTCGAAGATGAGGCAAAGAGCATGGCGTACAGCAACCCCAAGAGCGCACGCAGCTGGGTGTTCGGTGTGAATGGAGACAGTCTTGATCGTTTCTGGACGGGCGGGCGCAACACGTTTTCCCTTGCATATACGCATGGCGATCTGTCGATCGACGATGCTGTCCAGCACAGCTATGATGCGGCGACGGCACGGACGGCAGGGCGGTTCGGCAAGTACAACATGGAACTGACGCGCCTGCAGCATGTGAGCGAGCGGGTTTCACTCTATCTCAGCTACCAGCGCCAGTGGGCAACGAAGAATCTGGACTCCTCGGAGAAATTCTCTCTCGGCGGTCCGCATGGCGTACGCGCCTACCCGCTCGGTGAGGCATCGGGTGACGACGGCTGGCGATGGACATCGGAGCTGCGCTGGAATCTGCCGACGCGCGAAGGCGATGATAATGTATGGCAGCTGATCACATTTGCCGACGGCGGTCATGTGAATCTCTACCATGACGGGCTGACGGGCTATCGGGGCGCTGCGGGACGCAGTCTCTATGGTGCGGGCATCGGGGTGAACTGGAACAATCAGGCAAACTGGGTAGCGCACCTGCACTATGCATGGAAAATCGGGCGTGCGGAGGCACTGTCGGATACAGACCGCGGGGGGCGGCTCTGGTTTCAGCTCTATAAATTTTTTTAAGAAATGGACGCATCCGGGCTGCCTGATGCGTGATACGGGGTCTAACGAAGGGGTATCGATATGAGTATGATGAGGAAACAGCGCCGCAGTATGCTGCGAAAAAGCCTGAACGGCGGGCTCGGCATTCTCACAGCAGGCGCACTGATGATGGGCGGCACACAGGAGGCGTATGCCCTGCCGCAGGGCGGACAGGTAGCTGCGGGAGCGGCGGAGATCGCGCAGACGCAGGCGGAGATGGCGATTCATCAGGCAACGCAGAATGCCGTCATCAACTGGAACTCGTTCAACATCGGCGCGGGCGAGCGCGTCAATATCTATCAGCCGAATGCCCAGGCGGCTCTGCTGAACCGTGTGCTCGGGGGGAATCCCTCCGAGATATTCGGCACGCTCTCGGCAAACGGGCGTGTCTTCCTCGTCAACCCTGCGGGCGTCCTCTTTGCGCCCGGCGCACAGGCGGATGCGGGCTCGATTCTCGCCTCGACGATGAACATTACGAATGCGGACTTTATGGCGGGCAAATACGCCTTTGTCGGTACGCCGACGGATGGGAAAGTCATCAACCGCGCCTCTCTCATTGCGAAAAATGAAGGGACGGTCGCCCTGCTCGGCAAGGATGTCGTGAACGAGGGCGTTATCGTGGCGAAGAAGGGCGCGGCGGTACTCGCGGCGGGCGAAGCCGTGTCGCTGGACTTTAACGGCGACGGCAAGGTCTCGGTCGTCCCGACGAAGGCGGCGATGGAACAAGCGGTTACGAACAAAGGTCTCGTCGAAGCAGACGGAGGCCTCGTTTTCATGTCCGCAGCGACGGGTGACGCGCTGACGCGCTCGGCGGTCAATCAGGAGGGCATCGTGCGTGCCGCGAGCCTGGACGGTGCGGCGGGCGCGATCCGCATGACGGCGAATGACGTGCGCCTTGCGGCGGGCAGCGTGACGGATGTGAGCGGCGCGAAAGCCGGTACGGTCGAGATCGGCGGCGGCTGGCAGGGCACGGGTGACCTCGCACACGCGCAGAATGTCACGATCGAGCGCGGTGCGGCTCTGCGTGCCGATGCAACGGCAGCGGATGCCGCGGGCGGTACGGTCGCCGTCTGGTCGGACGGCATGACAAAGTTCGCGGGCGAGATCACGGCACGCGGCAAGGGAACGGGCGCGGGCGGCGCGGTCGAGACCTCGGGGGCGAAGGTGCAGATCACGGGCTCAGTCAACGCTTCGTCCGAAGCGGGCAAGGCGGGTGAGTGGCTTACCGATCCCGGTCACGTCGTTATCAAGAATATTACAGGTACGGAGACAGGCACGAACACCTCGTACATTGATGTGCAGAGTATCAAAAGTGCACTTGATGGAGGTACGTCCAAAACGGTACAGACGGATAGCGGCGACCAAGATTGGAATTTGACCGTGGAGGATGCGATTCAAAAGACGGCAGGCGGCGATGCAACGCTGACGCTCAAGGCGACGGGAAATGTCGCCGTCAATGCCGATATCACGTCGACGGCGGGCAAGCTGAATGTCGAGATTCTATCCGATACGAATCACCGCACGGGCGGTCGTGTCAGCGTCGCGAGCGGAAAGAACATCAAGACGCTCGGCGGCAATGTCAAGATCGGCGGCGGTCTTGTTGAAGATGGCGTCGGCTTTGCCAACTCGCAGAGCGCGGGCAAAGCGGGCATCACGCTCGATGGTGTTACGATTGATACCACGGACGGCACCACGGCGAGCGGCAATGTCGAACTCGCGGGCAGCACAACGGCAAACGCGGCGGGCGTATCGCTCGCGGGTACGACGATCACGGCGGGCGCGAGCAAGGTCACGCTCGTCGGCAAATCCACGGGCGGCGGCAAGGGCATCGCCCTCGGCGGAACCATCATGACGCGCTCGGTCGAGCTGCGCACGGATTCTCTCGACCTCTCGGGCACGATTACGGGTGATGGTGATCCCGCAGGCACGGCGAAGGTCTGGACGCTTTCAGATGGGAAGACCATCAATTTTGGCACAGGCACGGGCGGACTTGACCTTACGGGTGATACGTTCTCAAGTGCGGGCAAGATCAAGAATTTCAAGAAGAATATGGTCGGCGACGCCGCGAAAAAGGCGGACATCGTCGCAAACGGCGTGACGGCAGACGAAGATCTCGACCTCTATACGGGTGCCGGCACGCTGACGGTCAGCGGCACGGTCAGTGTCGCTTCGCTGCACGCACTGACGCTTGGCTCGAAAAACGCCATCACGGGCGCGGGCGTCATCACAACGGACGCGCTCAAGCTCGACGCAGAGGATGCAGCCGTGAATCTCACGGGCGCGAACGCTGTCAAGGAGCTCGACGGCAAGGCAAAGGGGTTGACGCTTAAGAACGGCACGAATCTCACGGTTGGCGCGGATGCGGGCTTTACGACAACAACGGGTGGCACAGAACTTGACGTGACGGGCAATCTGACCGTCGGTGCGCACGGCATAACAAATGCGGCGGGTGCGATGAAGCTCAAGGCGAGCGGTACGCTTGCGCTCGATGCGAATGCCAAAGTCAATTCGACGGGCGCGGCGGCGACATCGCTTGAAGCGACGACGGTCAATTTCGACACGGCGAGCAAGGTATCGACAGCAGGCGGCACGATCAACGTCAAGACGGATGCACTGACGCTTCCCTCGGGAGCGCAGGGCACTCTTTCGAGTGCAAACGGAAAGGTCACGGTTGAGACAAAGACTGCGGGCAAGACGATGGCCGTCGGCTCTTCGAGTGCCGATGTCCACATGAATGACCTCGATTTTATCAGCTCCGGCACGGGCGAAGTCCATCTGGGCAATGCGTCTACGGGCAATGTCGAGATCGGCACAGCCGATGTCAAAGCACCGCTGACGGTGGAATCTGCATCGACGATCAAGTTCACGGGTGTGCTCACGAATGCAAGCGGCAAGGATACGACATTCAAGGCGAACGCCGTGGACTTTGCTGCGGGCGCAAACCTCGCGGCGGGTACAGGCACGATGACGATGGTGACGGATGCTGTCACGAATTGGAACAATGCGACGTTTGCCGATACGAACGACGCGGGCACGTTCGTCCTGAAGCCCAAGACGGCAGGAAACTTCACCGTCGGCGGCACGGCAGGTCTTGTGACGGATGCAGGCTTTGGAAAACTAGCGGCGGGCAACTTCCGCAATGTCAGCATTGGAGACAAGGCAAACGCGGGAACGGCGACGATTGACACCATTTCGAGCGGTAATCTGCCCAAGTATACGAGCATCCTGACGCAGGGGAAAATCAATATCACGGGCGCGGTCAACGGTGCGCCGACGGATACGCTCGCGCTCCATGCCGATGCGCCGGGCACGACGCTCGGCGACGGGCTTTCTCAGAGTGCGCCCGTTTCGGTCGGCAACCTGCTGCTCCTCGGCAAAGGCTCGATGGATCTCAGCACGCAGCCGAATGCGATCAAGAATATCGCCGCTGATATGTCGGACGGCAGTTTGAAGCTCAAGAACAACACGCACATGAAGGTCGCGGTCGTCGAAGACCGTACGGTAAATCCTGCGAAGAACGTCGACGGTCTCAAGACGAAATCGACGGACATCCAGATGGCGGCGGGGCAGAAACTCACGGTTGAGGGCGAGCTGAATTCTACGGGCGATACGAAGATCGAAGCCGACGATCTCGACCTCGGCAACAACAAGGTCAATGTCGGCAATCAGCTCACGCTCGAAAAGGCGACGAAGGCGCAGACCATCAACGTCGGCACGGGCGCGAACGACTGGAACATCAACAACGCGGCCTACGGCAAGATCAAGATCGGCGGCGCGACGCAGACGGGCGATGTCAATATCAAGGGCGCGACGTTCAAGAAGCCCTCGGACATCGAGACCACGGGCAAGGTCACGCTGACGGGCGCGACGAAGGCGGGCGCGGATGGTAAGTCCGACATGAAGATCAAGGCGCATACGGCAGAACTGCCGACAGCAAGCGATACGCTCGCCGTCAAGAACCTTGACCTCGACCTCTCGGGCGGCATCGATCTCGGCCTTGGCAAGATCAACGGACAAAAGGACGGTAAGGTCACGGCGAAGGGCGCATCGGCGAGCCAGGACATCTATATCAGTGACAATGCTGCAGACGCCCCTGCCACGGAGTTCCGCATCGCCTACCGCACAATTAACGACACACTCGAAGGATTTAAGGGCTTCGATGTCGCAGGTGAGAAGCATGTCTACTTCTACGGCGGTTCGGTCAAGAAGTCCATCAACGCGTCGGGCAAGCTCGGCGTCGAGGTGCGCGACAATCTCACCATCGAGGGAGAGGGCACGAAGCTCACGGTCGGCTCGGAGCCACCGACGAGCGGCCCCATGCCTGAGACGGTCATTACGGGCGGCTTTACCGTAAATAGCGGAAAGAGCGTCACGGTCAAGGGCAAGGGCGCAGAGATCGACATCAACACGCAGGACAATATCCATCTCAACCAGAACTCCGCGCTCAAGGTCGAGGGCGACGGCGCGAAGGTCACGCTGAAATCGCGTGCAGGCGATGCCATTTTGAACGACGACGCAAAGGTGCAGGTCGTTTCCGGCTCGCCTGTCCACGTCGATGTGACGGCGAACAAGCTGCAGCTCGGCGCACGCGCTCAGCTCGACTCGGGCACGGACACGGTCGGCGCGCTGCGCGTGCATACGGATGAGATCGTCACACCCGCAGCGGACGACAATACGACGAACATCGTCGGCAAGAGCGGCCTCGTCATTACGCGCAAGACGGCGGGCGATCTGACGCTCAATAGCTCTGCGACGGGTGCGGGACTCCACATCACGAGCGACCAGCTCAACGGCAAGCTGTTTGGCAATCAGTTCAGCGAGCTTGTTCTCGGCGACAATCGCAGCCAGACAGTCACGATTGATGGCCTTGAGGCAAATAACCGCGTCGTCGTCAAGACGGCGGAGACGGGCAAGGTCACAATCGGTGCGGGCGGACTTAAGGTCGGTACGGACGGCTCGAATAAGCCCTATAATGTGACGCTGACGACGGGCGCGATTGAGAACTCGGGCGGCGCGGGCGTCATGAATATCGGCGAGGGCAGCGCACTGAACCTCTATACGAACAATATCACGAATCTTGTTGCGCATAGAGCTACTCCGTCCAGTCCGCTCACTCCGTCCGTCACGGGAACGGGCACACTCGGTATCGGCACGTACAACGGCTCGAAGACCATCGGGCTTGGTGACGGTGCGACGGGCGACCTGCAGCTGACGAACAATAAGTTCACACAAGTATTCGGCCCGAACTTCTCGCATTACGCCATCGGCAACGGTACGCAGGGCACGATCAACGTCGCGGGCTCCAACCTCACGCAGGATGTGACGCTCCAAGCCGACAATATCAACTTCGCAGGAGATATGACGCTTGCGGCGGGAAAGACGCTCGTTGTCAACGCCAAGACGGCGGCGAACCAGACGGCGGGCAAGATCAAAACGGACAAACTTGCTGCTGTCGGCGGCAATATTGCGCTTGAAAAGGATAACGAGATCGGCACACTTGCGGCAGACGCGCTCTCCGTCAAGGTCAAGTCGAATGCCTTGACCATCGGCGAGATCACGACCCCTGCGGGTGCATCCGTCCCTTCGCGTACGATTACGGGCGTCAAGGCGGGTGAGTCCGGCGGCACGGCGGGCGACATCGTGCTTTCGGCGGACGCCATGACCTTCGACAAGACGGTTGAGGGCAAGGGCAATCTGATCGTGCAGCAGGCGACGGCCGCGACGAACCTCAATGTCGGCGCGACGGGCACGGGGCTGAATCTGCCGGGAAATCTCTTCGGCGGCGCGAAGATCAAGGACGGCTTCAAGCATGTCTATCTCGGCCGCGAAGATGCGACGGGAGCGACAAAGGTCGGCGGCAATCTGAACTTCGTCGATCCGACGACCATTCGCTCTGGTGCTACGGCAGGCTCAATGACGGTCGACGGCTCGGCGAACATTCGGACGAACGGCAACGACTTCGCACTCGAATCGAAGAATCTGACGACGGCGGCGGGAAGCAATGTCGATACGGGCACGGGCGCACTCACGCTCAAGACCGATGCGATGGACTTGAACGGCAAGATGAAGGGCAAGAAGGCCCTCAATATCCTGCCGATCTCGCACGATCGCGACCTCAAGCTCGGCGGCACGGTGAACGATCCCGCGAAGCTCTCGCTGCTTGACAAGTATTTCAATGGAAACAACCGTCAGTTCTGGGAGTATGAGATCATCAACATCGGTGACAAGGGAGGCGGCGGCAGGCTCTATCAGAGCGGCACGATTGACATGCCGTTCACCGTCAAGATCCAGCAGGCGATCACGAGCGGCACGGGCGGCGTCAATCTCTCTGGCTCGATCAAGACGCACGGCAGGGACTACACCGTTGCCAGCCGTGAAGTCAATCTCGATGATGCGCATATCAATGCCGACGGCGCTGACCGCGATCATGACGGCAATGTCGCCATCCAGGCGGACAAGCTCAACACGGCGAACGGCAGTACGATCACGGGGCATGGAGACGTATCTTTTGATACCTATACGCCGGACAAGACGCTCAACTTCGGCACACCCGGCGCAGGCGGCTCTGCCTCCGATCCCACGCTTCCGTCCGACATCTTCAGCGGCACGGGACTCCTGCGCAAGAACGCCGACGGCAAGGGCTTTAAGAAGATCCGCATTGGCGGTGTGAATGCAGGGGATATCAAGATCGGCAACGTTGACCTGCCCGAGGGGCTTGCCGATGCCGTATCCATCAAGACGAATAAGAATGTCACCTCGACGGGCGTCTTGAAATCCGTTCCGACGCTCGAAGTAGATGCACATAACGTGAACCTTACGGGGCCGAACGAGATCAAGAACCTCGGCAATATCACGTCCGCCACAGGTGTGACCGTTGAGACGAAGGGCGGCACGACGGTCACGGGTAAGATCACGGGCAATAACGATCCGATCAACATCAAGAACCAGAACGGCGGCAATGTCACGATCGCGCCCGGCGGCCAGATCGTCGGCACGGGTACGTCCGATGTCCTCATCGAGGCGAAGGGCGGCGCATTCAAGAACAAGGGCGGCGCGAATGCTATCAAGACTGCACCCGGTCATCGCTATATCGTTCATACGGAGGACTCCATCGAGAACGAGATCGACGGGCTGGTATTCCAGTTCCGCCGCTACGGCACGGACTACACGCAGAGAAACAGCATCACGATTCCTGCGGGTCAGAATGCCATGTTCTACACGTATCAGCCGGAACTCAAGCTCTACTCGACGCGCGCCTACGGCGAAGACAATGCAGCCTTCTTCAACTCGACGGCGGGCTTCTATATCAAAGACGATGGCGATGAGAGGCGGCGTGCACTCGACAAAACGGAGGTCGACTATATTCGTGATCATGTGATTGACTCGGGCACGCATAACTTCGGCACAACGGAGCATACGAATGTCAATGCCGACGTCAATACGGCAGACGGCACGGTGACAAATGCGATGACCGATGTCACCAGACGTGCGGGGACGAATACCTACGGCTCGGATTCGACCATTCCAAATGAGAAGATTACCTATATAGGACATAACGACCTCAACTACAAGATCACGGTCGACTACCGCATCGTGCCGCGCGTCGTTACGGTCACGGGCAAGACCTCGACCGTAAATTACAACGGCAATCCGCACAGCTATACGGGCAACGCGGGGGTCACGTTCTCAAACTTCGCGAACGGTCAGGCGGAAAACACGTCGGGACTGCTCTCGGGTTCTGTTTCCTATACCCCGATTGCGGACGCGACAAAGACATCGGGCTTTGCGCAGGGCGCGATTCATGCGGGCGAGTACACGGTTGGCTTGTCGAACAGCAATCTCTCGGCGAGCAACTACACGTTCAAATACGTGCCGGGCAAGCTGACGATCAAACCGATCGACATCCACTTTACCGCACCGAGCGGCGAACGCATCTACGGTACGGCGAACGACAGCGTGACGATTCCATCACCGTCGTATACGGGATCGCTTATCTCAGGCGACAGCTTCGCAAAGTATATAGTCACGGCGACGGACGGCACGAATGACGTCACCGCGCGTACGGGTGTCGGCACTTACACGATGACCTTGAACGGTGCTGCGCTTGCTGCGGGCAGCCGCAGCTATGCCACGGACTACAACATCACCTCGAGCACGGGGACGCTGACGATTAAAAAGCGTCCGCTCACCATCACGGCGGGCGACAAGAGCCGCTTCTACGGCGATGCCAATACGACGGCGGACTATGTCAACAACACCGCGAAGGTCAACGTTGGCGCGACAACCGCGACATCGGGACTCGTCAACGGCGATGCGATTGATGATGTAACAGAGACGATTGGCCCGTCGGCAACCGTCACGACGAATGCGGGCACGGCAGGTCTTTGGACAAAGGCAAGTGCCGCGCATTTCTCGGCGGGTACGGCGGCGAATTATGACATCACCTACGTCAACGGACATTTTAATATCAAGAAGCGCCCGCTGACGCTCGTTGCGGGCGACAAGAGCCGCATCTACGGCACGGCGAACGCGACGGCGGGCTATGTCAATGGCACGAATCTCTTCCGCGTCAAGGCGGGCACGAACCTCGTCAATGGCGATGCGGTTTCGACCGTCACGGAGACGATCGATTCGCGTGCGACCGTCACGACGGACGCAGGCACGCCGGGACTCAAGACGCAGATTGCAAATGCCGTATTCGGCACGGGCAATGCCAATAACTACGACATCTCCTACGAGGACGGCAGCTTTGCCATCACGCCGCGCGACTTGACGCTTCATGCGGGAGACAAGACGCGCATCTACGGCACGGAGAACAGCACCGCCGCCTATACGGGCGGCACATCGAAGTTCCGTGCGGATGCAGCGACGGCGACCACGGGTCTTGTGAACGGCGATACCATCGCTGATGTTGATGAATCGACAGATGCCCTGCGCACGACGAACGCCGGTACGACGGGACTCAAGACGCAGATTACAAATGTGCGCCTCGCAGGCAATCGTAAGGCATCGAATTACAACATTACCTATGTCGACGGCGGCTTTGCCATCACGAAGCGTGATCTCTATATCACGGCGGGCGACAAGAGCCGCGCCTACGGTGCGGATAACGCAACGGCGGAGTATGTGAACGGCACGAGCCGTCTCAATGTGCGCACGACTGACGCTGCAACGGGGCTTGCGAACGGTGATCGGATTTCCTCCATCACGGAGACAATCGACCCGACCGCTGCGGTCACAACGAATGCGGGCACGCCGCACCTCTGGACAAGGGCGAGTGCCGCACAGTTCTCGCATGGCACGGATGCCAACTACAATATCCACTACGCAGACGGCAGATTTACGATCACTCCGCGCGAGGTGCGCATCACGGCGGGCAGTGCCTCCCGTGACTACGGTGCACCGAATCCTGTCATAACCGCATACATGATTGAGCGCGGTGACCACACGTCGCAGCGCGGTCTGCTTGCGGGCGACGACATCAGCGGCATCACATCGCACTATGATGCGGGTATGAACGCGGCCACACGCGGCGGTATCTATCGAGGGGTGATCCATGTCGATCCTGCATCCGTCGCGAGCGGCTATACAGGAGCAACGGCATTCTCGAACTATCGGTTCACCTATGTGCCGGGGACGCTCCGCATCGCGATGCGCGGGTTTGATATGAGCACGCCTGAGGGCAGAGCGGTGATTGCAAGTACGGGCGCTGCAACGCAGGTGACTGCGGGCCTTGGCGGTGCGGCAGGCAGCAGCGCTGACGCAGGCACGGGCGGGAGGTCCGGACAGTCCGTTGTTCCGCAGACGGCCGGCCAGGATCATTCCTTCGCTGACGGCGTGCACGTTCAGATGCCGAAAAATGCCGTGCCGACCCAATGGGACAGCCGGGTCGTTGTCAGCAGCAGTCACTCCTCCGAGGCACATAGCTTTATCACGGGGGCAGACGGCAGCTTCGGCTTTGACCTCGGCAGGACACGCGGTATTCGCGGTGTGCGGCCCGAGGAGGTGCATGGCAATACATCCGAGGCGATCCCTGTGCTGTTCACGAACGGCGGAACGCGCGATCTCGACGGTGTCTACACCGTCAACTACGCGCCGGAGAAACTCGCCATCAAGCCCTCGTCGAAGAAGGTCGAGATTCCCGACCCGAAGGAGATTCGCAGTACGGCGGAGCAGGCCCTCAGTTTCCTCTACCAGACGCAGAATGGTGCGTATGAAGTGACGTTCGGCAACGGCATCGTTACGCTGTATCCGCAGGATGATGCTGCGCTCGAGATTATTACGGGCGAGAATCGAAAGGCGGAGCGTGCCGTGCTCGCCTCAGGGCTGCTCACGGCAATCGAGGATCTCGGCGTGACACCGGTGGAGATTCGCGCTGTTTACATTTTTAACGTGCTGGACGGACAGCGTACGACGGCCGTATCTTGACCGCATAGAACCATTGATTATCGGCAAGCAGGAGAGCTTCCCGCGGGAAGCTCTCTTTTTTTGAAAAAAGAATTTGACTTTTTGTCATTTTGCGCTTGACTTTTTGCTTTTTTCCGTGTATATTCAGTATAGATTTTG
>CAUQID010000030.1:0-15175 GCA_963518105.1 uncultured Selenomonas sp. | reverse complement strand
TAATGAATGTGAATGTGTCTGCATTACGCGTTTATTATGGAGGAGGCACATAGATGACAGATATCGAGAAACCGAAAATCGAGATCGCAGAGATCAGCGAGGACGGGCGCTTCGGACGATTCGTCTGCGAGCCGCTCGAGCCGGGTTACGGCACGACCTTCGGGAACAGTCTGCGCCGCATGCTGCTCTCGTCCCTTGACGGGGCAGCGGTCACCTCCATCCAGATTGACGGCGTCCTCCACGAGTTCTCCACGATTCCCGGGGTACGGGATGACGTGACGAGCATCGTGCTGGCACTTAAGCAGCTCTGCATCCGTATGCAAGGCAGCGAACCGCATACCATCCGCATCGAGGCGGCCGGTGCATGTGAAGTCACCGCGGCCGACATCGAGTGCGGCAGCGAGATTGAGATTCTCAATCCCGAGCTGCATATCGCAACGCTCAACGAGACGGGCAAACTCAAGATTGAGATGACTGTCGAGCGCGGCAGAGGCTACGTTCCGGCGGATAAGAACAAGAAGTCGGATGACTCCATCGGTGTCATTCCCATCGACTCTATCTTTTCGCCCGTGCACCGCGTCAACTACACCGTAGAGGACACGCGCGTCGGCAACGTCACCGATTACGACCGCCTTATTCTCGACGTGTGGACGAACGGCTCCATCCGTCCGGAGGAGGCCGTGAGTAAGGCAGCAGCCATCCTCGTCATGCATTTGCGCCTGTTCCAGAACATGGACGGCAACATCATTGAGGAGGAGGAAGAGACCGCGGCATTTCCGCCGGAGGAAGTCGACGACAGCGCTAAGGTGCTCGAGATGACGATCGACGATCTGGATCTTTCCGTGCGTTCCTTCAACTGCCTCAAGCGCGCCGGCATCAATACGGTTGCCGACCTCGCGCAGAGAACCGAGGACGATATGATGAAGGTGCGCAATCTCGGACGTAAATCTCTGGATGAAGTGAAGAAAAAGCTTGAGGAGCTTGGACTCTCCTTGAGACAAGACAACGAATAACGATAGGAGTGGGAAATACATGAGAAAGCTCGGACGCAATGCAGCGGCCCGCAAGGCTCTCCTCAGGAGCATCCTCACATCCTTCTTCAAGTACGGACGCATTGAGACCACCGAGGCAAAGGCAAAGGAGCTCCGCTCCCTCGCTGACGGCCTTATCACGCTCGCCAAGCGCGGCGATCTCAGCGCACGCCGCCAGGCCATCGCGGCGCTGGCAGAAGAGGATGTCGTGCGTAAGCTCTTCGGTGAAATCGCAGAGAAATATACGGACAGGAAGAGCGGCTATACCCGCATCCTGAAGCTCGGCCCCCGGCGCGGCGATGCTGCCCCGATGGCAATCATCGAGCTCGTGTAAGAGACATCGAAAAACCCTCCCGAAACGAATTTTCGGGAGGGTTTTTTGTGCCGCAAGTTATTCTGCACTCTCCTGCGCAAGAATGGGGGCGAGCGCTTCCTCATCCTCGGTGACGAAGAGTGTCTTTTCATTGATGAAACGGACGAATCCGGGGACTGCGCCCGAGGGCTTCTTGATGAAACGGACCGCAGTGTAGTCCACGGGAACGTTCGACGAGCCGCGCGCTTTGCTGAAGTGTGCGGCGAGCTGGGCGGCGAGGTGGAGTGCCTGCTCGCTCGGTGCACCGCCGTCTGTCCGCAGGATGACGTGTGAACCGGGGATGTCGCGGACGTGCAGCCAGATGTCCGACGGTGCTGCTGTCTTAAACGTAAGTGCATCGTTCTGTGCGTTATTCTTGCCAACTAGGATTGATGCACCGTCGGGCGTGGTGAAGGAGAACGGACGTGCGCGGCGGTCTTTGCTGCGCTTGGGGAGCTTCTCGTGCAGGTAGCCGGAGGTAATCAGCTCGTCCTGTATTTCTGCGATGTCGGCGAGCCGTACAGAGGAGTCGAGGGAGGCCTCGATGCTTTCGAGGTGGCGGATGCGTGCAGCGCATTGCTCCTGTTGGACGGCAAGGAGGTGCTGGGCGCGTTTCAGCTTGTCATACCGTTTATAGTAGGCCTGCATGTTCTGGATGATGCCGATGCGGCGGTCGAGGGGGATCGTGAGCATTTCGCCGGTCTCGCTGTATATGTTCGGGACGGTGATTGCATCGTCGGCATGATCGCGGTACTGATACTGGTAGGTCATGAGATTGTCGGCGCAGATGCGCTGCTCCTCGGCGCTTTCGGCGGCGGCGATCTCCGCGTCGAGCTTGCCGTATTTCTCTCGTGCGCGGGCGAGCTCGGTGCGCACGAGGCGGCGGAATCGCTCACGGTCGGGGATAACGTAACTGCCGAGACGGCGGTCTGCATCGATCATGAGTGCGCTGACAGTCGGATAGGAGAGGCGTGTCGTCCGCGGCAGCGTGCTGAGGGAGAATGCAGCCATTGCCGTGACTTTGCCGTTCTCGTCGAGACGGAGCGAGGGAGCAGGGTGCTCCATCATGGTATGTATTTCGGTGAGTGCCGTACCGAGTGCATCAAGGTCTGCCGCATCGAGAGCATCGACGGTGATGCCGGGTGCGAGTCCTGCAAGATAGCAGACCTCTTTTGCCGAGACGGGACCGAAGCCGAGCACTGCGCCGATGAGTGCCTGAGAGAGTTTCGCATCACCCGTCGTTCGCAGGCGCGCGATGATGTCTGTGATGCTGCCTGTGAGGAGGTCGCATTTGTCCTGTGCGGGCGGAAGCGTGTAGGGCAGCCCCTTGTAGACGGTGCGGACGCGGCTCGTGTTCTCACCGATGCGGCGCAGTGCCTCTGTGATGATGCCGTCCTCATGCAGGATGATGTTGCTGTACTTGCCGATGAGCTCGAGGGTGAGCGTGCGCGTGACGATGCGGCCGCCGCCAGCGATGATGTCGATGTCGATGTGCAGGATGCGGTCGCGTCCCTCCTGCCGAACGGCAGCGATGCGTCCTGTCTCGAGATGCTTGCGCAGGAGCATAACGAAGGCAGGCGGTTCTGCGGGGTTCTCGGGTGCGGTCTCGATGAGGTGGGCAGACGGATTGCCCGCGTTCGTGTTGATGCAGAGCAGGAGATTCTGCCCGGGCTGACGGATGCCGAGGACAATGGACTGCCGATTCGGCTGGTTGATGCGGTCGATGCGCCCGCCTGTGAGCGTGTCTGCGAGCTCACGCGCGAGGATGGACATGGAGAATCCGTCGAGACTCATGGGATCATCTTCTTTCGTTCGTGTTTGGAGAAATTATACACGTGCGGAGCGCAATAGGCAAGGTGTGTGCCTTGCGCATGGGCGGATTTCATAGTACAATACACGGATGAGGCGGTGTATTGTATGGAGTTTACGAAATGGCAGGGCTGCGGAAATGATTTCGTGGTCGTGGACTTTCTGGATCGTGAGCCGGTAGACTTCGCGGCGCTTGCTGTGCGGATGTGCGACCGGCATTTCGGTGTGGGTGCAGACGGGCTGATGGTGGTCTGCCCGTCGGAGACGGCGGATGTGCGGATGCGCGAGTTCAACCCCGACGGCACTGAGCCGGAGATGTGCGGGAACGGCATCCGCTGCTTTGCGCGTTATCTCTATGACTATGGACGCGTGTCAAAGGAGCAGTTCACCATCGAGACGCTCGCGGGGATGATGGTGCCCCGCATCGTCCTCAAGGAGGGCGCTGTGGCGGCGGTCGAGGTGGATATGGGCGTACCTGTGCTCGATGCGGAGCGCATCCCCGCGACGGGATTCGGTACAGGACGCGTGGTCGCGCAGCCGCTCACGGTGGCCGGCAAGGAGTACGCGGTGACCTGCGTCTCGATGGGAAATCCGCATGCGGTCGTCTTTGTTGATGATGCCGACCAGTTCCCGCTCGCGGCGCTGGGGGCGCAGTTCGAGTATCATCCTGCATTCCCGCGCAAGATCAATACGGAGTTCGTCGAGGTGCGCGACCGCACGCACGCGCGGATGCGCGTCTGGGAGCGCGGGGCGGGCATTACGCTCGCCTGCGGGACGGGGACATGTGCGACACTCACGGCGGGCGTGCTGAACGATGTGCTTGACCGTGCGGCGGAGATCGAGGTGGACGGCGGCGTAATTCATGTCGCGTGGCATGAGGATGGCCATATCTTTATGACAGGACCGGCAGAGCCGGTCTTTACCGGCGTATGGCGGGAGGATGTATGAGTCTGCGCAGAAGCATGACGGGATACGGTGCAGGGACAGCGGAGACGGCGGACTACCGCGTCACGGTTGAGATCAAGGCAGTGAATCAGCGCTTCCTCGAGATCATGCCGCACATGCCGCGTGCTTTTTCCGCATGGGAGAATGATCTGCGTGATCTCATCCGCACCCGTGCAGCACGCGGGAAGCTCGATGTCTATGTGAACTTTGAGGATCGCAGCGAGAAGAAGTATGCCGTGCATGTCAACGAGGAGTTGGCGCGCGCCTACTATACAGCACTATCCCGCGTGGCACGCGCAGTGGATGCGCCGCTGCATGATGGTGTACGCATGGCGGCTGCCTATGAGGGCGTGATTACGGTCAGCGAGGATGCAGATATCTCGGGGGCGCGTACGGTCTTTTTGGAGGCCGCAGAGCAGGCGCTCGCGGCGCTGGATCAGATGCGGTGTGCCGAGGGCGCGCATATCGTACGCGATTTTGAGAGGCGCCTTGGACGGCTCGAGGAGCTGCGTCTGCGCATCAAGGAGATCGCTCCTCAGATCGTAGCGGACTATCGTGCCCATCTGGCAGAGGTGCTGACAGAGTTCAAGGACGTCGCGGCGGATGAGACCCGTATTGTGCAGGAGGCGGCACTCTATGCCGACCGTGTGAATACGACGGAGGAGCTGGTACGTCTGGCGAGTCACTTCGCTCAGTTCCGCACGATTCTCGCGGAGGAGGAGCCGGCGGGGCGGCGGCTCGATTTCCTGCTGCAGGAAATCAATCGCGAGACGAATACGATCGGCTCAAAGGTAAACAATGCTGCCGCGCAGCAGCTCGTCGTTGCGATGAAGAACGAGGTTGAGAAGCTGCGCGAGCAGGTACAGAATCTGGAGTGATGATGGAGACTGTGAGCATCGGGTTCGGCGATATCGTCCTTGCGGGACGCGTGGTCGCCATTGTTGCACCGTCCTCTATGTCGGTGAAGCGGATGGTGCAGGAGGCGCGGGAGGCAGGGCGTTTGATCGACGCAACGTACAAACGGCGGACGCGCGCTGTGCTTGTCATGGACAGCGGGCATATCGTGCTCTCGGCGCTCCAGCCGGAGACCATCGCAGGACGTATGACAACAACGAAGGAGGACACGGCGTGAAAAAAGGGCTTCTCATCGTTATCTCGGGAGCATCCGGTACGGGCAAGGGAACGGTGTGCAAGGAGCTGCTGGCACGTGCGCCGGGCATCGCCTACTCGATCTCCGCGACATCGCGCGCACCGCGTGCGGGAGAGGAGGACGGACGCGAGTACTATTTCCGTACGCGTGCGGAATTTGAAGCGATGATTGCGGCGGGGGAGTTTCTTGAGTATGCAGATGTGTACGGAAACTACTATGGTACGCCGCTGCGCCCCATCGAGGAACGCCGCACGGCGGGCGAGGACATCCTTCTCGAGATCGACACGCAGGGCGCGCTGAACGTGATGGAGCGTTGTCCGGACGGGACGTTTATCTTTCTTCTGCCGCCCTCGTATGAGGAACTGCGCCGCCGTATTACGGGGCGCGGCACGGATACAGCGGAGTGCATCGCGGAGCGTCTTGCCGCGGCGCGCGATGAGATTCGCCTCGGGAAACGCTATCGGTATGCTGTGATGAATGATACGGTCGGCGATGCTGTCGCGCGGATTCAGACCATCCTCGCGGCGGAGCGCCTGCGTGCGGACAGAGATCTGACGCAGTTTGATTTTGATATTTGAAAGACAGAGGTACAAGTGATGAAGACGAATGTAGAAATCGGTATGGTCAATCCCTCGACGGATGAGCTGCTGACGAAGGTAGACAGCCGTTACGGCATGGTCGTACTTGCCGCCAAGCGCGCACGACAGCTGCTCGAGGGCGATCCGATCAAGTCCGAGATGGCGCGCTCGACGAAGAACGTCACGAACGCATTCGAGGAGATTGCCGAGGGCAAGATCAGCTACGACCTCTGCAAGGAGAGCATCTGAGCATGGGCGCGCTCGCGGGGCGGCGTATCGTCCTCGGGGTGACAGGGGGCATCGCCGCCTACAAGGCGGTCGAGGTCGCGAGCCGTCTGAAGAAGGCAGGGGCAGAGCTGCGCGTGATCATGACGCGCGGCGCGCAGTCGTTTGTCGCGCCGCTCACATTTCGCGAAGTGGCGGATGCACCCGTCGCGACAACGATGTGGGGCGAGCCGCAGCATCATGTCGCGCACATTGCGCTCGCAGAGTTTGCGGAGCTGGTGCTGATCGCACCCGCGACGGCGAATCTCATCGCGAAGGCGGCAGCGGGGATTGCCGACGATATGCTGACGACAACCGTGCTCGCAACCCGCGCCCCGCTCCTCCTTGCGCCCGCGATGAATACGGTCATGTGGGAAAGTCCTGTCACACAGGAGAATATACACCGTCTGACGGCGCGCGGGGCGCAGATCATCCCGCCTGCCGAGGGATTCCTCGCCTGCGGGGCGGTGGGGGCGGGACGGCTGCCCGAGCCGGCGGAGATCGTCCGCGCGGCAGAGGCGCATTTCGCTCGTACACAGAGCCTTACGGGGCGGCGTATCCTCGTCACGGCGGCAGGAACGGAGGAGCCGCTCGATCCTGTACGCTACCTCGGCAACCGCTCGACGGGGCGTATGGGCTATGAGGTCGCGGCAGAGGCGGCGCGGCGTGGGGCAGAGGTGATCCTCGTCTCAGGGCCGACCCCTCTCGCGACACCTGCGGGCGTACAGCGCGTGGATGTGCGGAGCGCACGGGAGATGTACGCGGCAGTACTTGCGGCGTATGACGGCGTGGATGCGGTCATCAAGGCGGCGGCGGTCGCGGACTACCGCCCTGCAGAGACGGCAGAGCACAAGATCAAGAAATCGGACGGCGAGCTGACGCTGACCCTCACGCGCAACCCCGACATCCTCTATGAGCTGGGGCAGAAGAAGCGGCATCAGATCCTTGTCGGCTTTGCGGCGGAGACGCAGAACGTTGCGGACTACGCACGCGGCAAGCTGACAAAGAAGAACCTAGACTTCATCGTGGCGAACAATGTTGCAGAGGAGAACGCGGGATTCGGCGTGGCGACCAATCATGTGCAGATCTTCTACGCGGACGGCCGCGCGGAGGAGCACCCGCTGATGGCGAAGGCGGCGCTCGCGGGCATCATCCTCGATCGCCTCGCGGGGATGCTGAGAAAATAGTCCTTGACAACGTGCGGTGCATTCGCTACAATGCAAGGCATAGAAGAGAATATACCTCATCCAGAGCAGTGGAGGGAATGGCCCGATGAAGCTGCGGCAACCATGGCGGATGCGCCAACGGTGCCAATTCCTTTAGGCAAGGCCTATGAGATGAGAGCGGTGATAAAAAGCCTCCCTTATCTTAGCAGGGAGGCTTTTTGGTATGAGGTTTCCTTTTCAAGAAGGGGTTCATATCTATATGCAGGGAGGTTTTTGCATGAAAAAAATGCTGTTCACGTCCGAATCCGTGACCGAGGGGCATCCCGACAAGCTCGCCGACCAGATCTCGGATAGTATTCTCGATGCGATTCTCGCGCAGGATCCGATGGGACGCGTGGCGTGCGAGACGCTCGTCACAACGGGGCAGGCGCACGTCGTCGGCGAGATCTCGACATCGTGCTACGTCGATATCCCGAAGATCATCCGCCAGACGGTGCGCGAGGTCGGCTACACGAATGCCAGCTACGGTTTTGATGCCGATACCTGCGGCATCCTCGTCTCGCTCGACGAGCAGTCGCCGGATATCGCGCAGGGGGTCAATCAGGCGATTGAGTCGCGCGAGGGCACGATGGACGCGGCGGAGGCGATCGGCGCGGGCGATCAGGGCATGATGTTCGGCTATGCGACGAACGAGACGCCTGAGTATATGCCGCTCACGACGGTGCTTGCGCACAAGCTGGCACGCCGTCTCACGGACGTGCGCAAGAGCGGCGTGCTCCCCTACCTCCGGCCGGACGGAAAGACGCAGGTGACGGTTGCCTATGAGGACGGCAAGCCCGTCTATGTGGACACCATTGTCATCTCGACGCAGCACGATGAGGCGACCGATCTCGCGACCATCCGCAAGGACATGATCGAGAAGGTCGTCAAGGAGATCGTTCCCGCAGAACTCTTGCGTGCGGAGACGAAGTACTTCGTCAACCCGACGGGCAAGTTCGTCATCGGCGGCCCGCACGGCGACTCCGGTCTCACAGGGCGCAAGATCATCGTCGACACCTATGGCGGCTGGGCGCGTCACGGCGGCGGCGCGTTCTCGGGTAAAGATCCCACGAAGGTTGACCGCAGTGCGGCGTATGCAGCGCGCTACGTCGCGAAGAACATCGTCGCGGCGGGGCTTGCAGATCGCGTCGAGATCCAGCTTGCCTATGCTATCGGCGTTGCACAGCCTGTCTCCATCATGGTGGAGACGTTCGGCACGGGCAAGGTGGACGAGGAGAAGATCGTCGCGCTCGTGCAGAAGCATTTCGATCTGCGTCCTGCAGGCATCATCAAGATGCTCGACCTGCGCCGTCCCATCTACCGCCAGACGGCGGCATACGGCCACTTCGGCCGCACGGATGTCGCGCTGCCGTGGGAGCAGACGGACAAGGCGGATGCGCTGAAGAAGGAAGCCGGACTGTAAGAGCAAAGAGGCATCTCGGCAGAGATGTCTCGGCATAGGGCTGCTGCATGAAGCGAAATCGTTTTGTGCAGCAGCCCGTTTCATTGATGGAATGAGGTGACGTATGACCGAGAACGCAATCATGGAGACGGCGCGTACATCGTTCATGTGGCTGCACGCGCATCCGGAGCTCGCCTATGAGGAGACGGAGACGACGGCATATCTGCGGGCGGCGTTTTCGCGGGCGGGCATCCGCATCCTCGATCTGCCGCTCGCGACGGGACTCATCGCCGTACTCGGTACGGGGCAAAAACCCATCGTCGTCCTGCGCACGGACATTGACGCCTTGCCCGTAGAGGAGGAGACGGGATTGCCGTATCGATCGCAGTATGCGGGGAAAATGCACGCCTGCGGGCATGATTTTCACATGGCATCGGTGCTCGCGGCGGCGCTCCTCCTCAAGGAGCGCGAGGCGCATCTCGTGGGGACGGTTTACATTGTCTGCCAGCCCGCAGAGGAAGCACCGGGCGGTGCGCGCACAGTGCTCGATACGGGAGCACTCGACGGTGCGGCAGCGATCTTCGGCATCCATGCGCGTCCCATCTACCCCGTCGGGACGATCGGGCTGTGCGCGGGCGGGATGATGGCATCCGTGGATAAATTTACGCTCACCTTTCATGGTGTCGGCACACATGCGGCGCAGCCTGATCGGGGGTGCGATCCCATCGTCATGGCGGCGCAGTTCGTGACGGCGGCGCAGACCATCGCGGCGAGGAGCGTTAGCCCGCTGCGTCCTGCCGTCGTCAGTGTGACGCACATCGATGCGGGGACGACGTGGAACGTCCTGCCCGAGCGGGCGTGGATGGAGGGAACGATCCGCCTCTTCGACGCGGACGACCGCGTGCTCGTCAAGGCACGCATGGAGGAACTCGCAGATGGAATCGCAGCGGCGTTCGGCGGGCGTGCCGAGATCGGGTGGACGGCAGGGCCGCCCGCCGTCGTGAATACGGCGCGGTGGAGTGCACTCGCAAGGAAGATCGCAGCGGCAGCGGACTTTGTCGTCGTCGAGGCTGTGCCGTGGATGGCAGGCGAGGACTTCGCCTACTATCAGGAGACGATGGAGACGTGCTTTGCCTTCGTCGGCACGGGCGTCGGCCCTGAGAATCACCATCCGCAGTTCAGTGTCGATCCTGCGGCGATTCCGCAGACGGCGCGCTACCTTGCGCGGATGGCGGAGGAGGCGCTGCATCGGCTGCAGTAGATAAAAACTCCCCATAGTGACGGGGAGCGTGTGCAAAGGCATAAAGAAGGGGCTCTGCATGAAGATTTTCGCTTCATGCAGTAGCCCCGTTTATTTTCTTTGCCTTAGTCCGATCGTCAGTTCATTTACCAGCGGTACGCGCGTGCCGATACTGCGTACCATCACAGCTGATATGAGCGTCAGCAGGAGTGTTGCCGCATACATCGCGAGAGCGACGGGCGCAGTCAGTACATATCCGCCCGCATGCACGAGCATGAGCAGGTAGGTAATGGCAAGCGGATGCGCAAGGTAGATGAAGTAGGAATGTTTGCCGAGCAGCTGGAATATATGTCCCAGTAGACTCTCCGCTTTCAGGTGCGTGAAGAAGGCAAAAAGCGCAAGCGATGCGCCGATCGTGTAGAGGATGCCGAGCGGCGAGAGCTGATGCGCCGTGTAGATTGCCTCAAGTGGTGTATAGCCGTCTGCGAGGATCAGCTTATAATACCACGCGAGGAGGGCGGCTAGACTCATGATGCCGCATGCATAGAGCTGCGTCGTATGACGCAGCATCCACGCGCGGAACGTATCGAAATGGAGAGCAATATATCCCCCGAGCAGAAAGATGAAGACGTAGTGCATGACCCAGTAGTTCAGTCGGTAGAAGAGCAATGCGCGCAGCACCGTGCCATCGGGCAGACCATAGACATAGAGATTAAAGGCGGTACTGAAGCTCGACCAGTAGTCGAATCCAATCTGCAGGAGGAGAATCCCTGCGAGCAGCGGCAGCGTCATCCGCCGCAGGAGCAGCCGCCAGAGCGGCATCAGCAGATAGAACCAGATGAGGATGACCATGAAGTAGAGCTGATACTTCGCATTGCCGAAGAAGAGAATCGACGGCAGTGCGCGGAGCGGGGGGAAGCCGACCCCGTAGACATACGCATCGTGGATGAGATAGAGGAGCGACCAGATGAGATAGGGGATCATGACCGCGCGCCCGCGCCGCACGAGAAAGTCGCGGTAGGAGAACGGCGCGGAGAGTGATTGCCCGTACAGCAGACCGAATGCCGAGATAAAGAAAAAAATCGGCACACTGAAGCGCGTGCCGATATCAAAGAGCGCCACAAGATGAAGATTTGGTGATGGATTCGCGAGATACTCTGCGCCGATGTGAATGCCGATCACGCCCATCATGGAGATGCCGCGGATCGCCTCGACGGCGGAGACCCGCGCAGGCTTACTCGATGACATAGGTGACATTTACCGCCGCATCATAGGACAGCTCGCCTGCAGCAATTGGTGTCGCAGCGTCGAAGGCTGCCTTCTCCATCATCATCGGCATGGCATTGCGCGGGGCGTCGTGCGGCGCATCCGCATAGACATTCGCCAGACGGACGATGCGCACACCGAGTGCATCTGCCATCGTTTCCGCCTTGCGCCGCGCGTCGAGTACTGCGTCATGGAGCGCGGCATTCTTTGCGGTGCGCACATCGCTCGCCGTGAATGTGAGTGCATCCACTCGGTTTGCCCCGCTGGCGAGCGCCGTGTCGATCACTCTGCCGACATCGTCCAGACTGCGGACGGTGATGACCAGCGCGTGCGAGACCGTGTAGCCCGTGATGCTGCTGCGTCCGTTCTCGCGCATATCATAGACGGGCGAGAAGTCATAGCGCATCGTCTGCATGTCGCGCGGTGCGACACCGAGTGACTGCAGTGCCCGCATGACGCGCTGCACCTGCGCTGCATTGTCCGCGTGCGCCTTCGCCGCGTCCCGTGCCTCCGTGACCACGCCGACCGTGACCTCCGCCGTATCGGGGGCGATGCGCGCCGTACCGACACCGCTGACCGTCAGCACCGCTTCCTCTGCTGCGGCGCTGCCCGCCGGCAGGATGAGCGCCGCTGCGAGTGCAGCCGCGCATGCGAGCGAGGTGAATGATGTACGTCTCATAGCAAACCTCCATTTTGGATGAGAAAGCCCTATAATTACACATATTATAGCATAGACACGGGGGAAAAGGATTATGTCGAGGTAAAAGATTTTCGCGTGCAAGGCGGCAGAGGTGTTTGCGAAAGACATTTGGATTTGTTACAATGAATCCATCTCAATGAAGCGGAGCTGGAGAAGATTGGAGTGCCGAAATGCGTATACTGCTGGCCAATTTTACAAAGATGGTGGGGGACAGCGGAGGCCTTGCCAAAGTGAATGTGGCATTTGCCAACGAGATGGTGCGGCGCGGGCATACGGTCACCACTGTTTATAGTGACGACCTTGAGGGAGACTTTTTCTATCCGCTCGATGAACGTGTGACGGCGTACAATTTACGACATTTTCGCGGGCAGACACATCTCTTTCCCATCTCGTATAAAATACGGCGGGAGATTCTGCGGGCATTTTCTGAGCGCAAGGGACGCGCGGTCAATCTTGTATTTGTAGAGAAATACTTGCTGCCGTATGTGCGTACCATTCTCGATGAGGCGCAGCCGGATGTTATAGTTTCCTTCCAGCCGGCATCGTCGAAGGTTTTACTATCCAATTTGCAGACGAGGGTTCCTGTGATCACCATGTCACATGGCGATCCAGAGGATTATTTTCACACCTATCCGACAGAAGAACTTCCATCACTTTCTCTCAGCAGTGTCTGCCAAGTGCTTTTGCCGATTTATGAGGAGCATTTGAGGACGCATCTGTTGGATATTCGTATTGAGGTTATTGGAAATGTTGTTCCTCAGTACGAACAGCAGGCAAATCTTGCCCAAAATAAGGAGACTTATAAAATACTTTTTGTTGGACGCCTCGTTCGCAGCCATAAACGACCGCATCTCCTTATAGAAGCCTTCATCAAGATTGCTGCTGAATTTCCTAATTGGATACTTGAACTATGGGGCGCAGAGGATAATAGGCGATATCAAAAAGAACTGAAGAAGAAGATTGCTGCCGCAGGTCTTGCGGAGCGCATTCACCTTTGCGGAACAACGTCTGATATACCGCGTGTACTGCAGAGTTCCGACCTCTGTGTTGCGCCGAGTGCATCCGAGGGGTTTAGCCTCGCCCATACAGAGGCGATGAGCATGGGACTGCCCCTCATCGGCTATCGGAGCTGTGTATCTCTGAGTGCCCTCATCCGCGACGGTGAGAACGGTCTTCTCACAGAGGATGGTGTGGAATCACTCGCGGAGAAGATGGCGATCCTCATGCGCGACCGTGATCTGCGCGCCCGTATGGGACAGGCGGCGCGGGATTCCATGCGCGCCTATGCACCGGAGATCATCTGGGCGCGATGGGAGCAGCTGATGCGCGAGGTTGCCGATTCCCGGACAGATATTTGACTTTTTGTCATTTTTGATATAAGATAAGCATAGCTTTACACTTGCATGAGCCGTAAGTCCATGCAAAATCATTGACGACAAGGGAGAACGATAACATGGCGAAGGAAACATTCGAGTTTCAAGCAGAGACAAAACAATTGCTGGATCTGATGATCCATTCGATCTACACGAACCGCGAGATCTTTCTGCGTGAGCTGATCTCGAACGCATCAGATGCAATTGACAAGCTGCATTTTGAGAGCCTAACGCACGCAGAGATGCGAGAGGGGGAGGCTGCGTATGAGATTTTCCTTGTGCCCGACAAGGAGAGCAGGACGCTGACGATCTCCGATAACGGCATCGGCATGTCGCGCGCGGAGGTTGTGGAGAACATCGGCACGATTGCAAAGTCGGGTACGAAGGCGTTCATGGAGCAGCTCGCAAAGGCGAAGGAGGAGAGCGGCGGCACGCCAGACAAGGAGCTGATCGGCCAGTTCGGCGTGGGGTTCTACTCGGCATTTATGGTCGCAGACCGTGTGACGATCGTCACGCGCCGTGCGGGCGAGCAGCAGGCGACGCGCTGGGAGTCGGCGGGCGACGGCAGCTACACCATCGAGGATGCAGAGAAGGAGTCCTGCGGTACGACGGTGACGATGCACCTCGCGCAGGAGTTCACGGAGGGCGAGACGGACTTCACGGACACCTATACACTCGAGGGACTCGTGAAGAAATACTCGGACTATGTGCGCTACCCGATCCGTATGAATGTCACGACGGAGGAGATGCCGCGCGATGATGAGGGGAAGATCATCGAGGGCGCGGAGCCAGTCAAGAAGACGGAGCTGCGTACGCTCAACTCGATGCAGCCCCTCTGGACGCGTGCCAAGTCGGAGATCAAGGAAGAGGAGTATCACGAGTTCTTCAAAAACCAGTTCCATGAGTGGGAAACGCCGATGGAAGTGTTCCATACAAAAGCGGAGGGAACGGTCGAGTACACGGCCCTCCTTGAGATTCCCGCGCGTGCACCGTTCAATCTCTATCAGGCGGACTACGAGCCGGGGATTCAGCTCTACTCGCGCCATGTGTTCATCATGGAGCGGTGCAAGGATCTCCTGCCGGACTATCTGCGGTTTGTCAAAGGTCTTGTAGACTCTCCGGATCTCTCGCTGAATATCTCGCGTGAACTCCTGCAGCAGAGCCGCGAGCTGAAGACCATCGGCCGTGCGCTCGAGAAGAACATTCTCAAGGCACTCGCCAAGAAACTCGAAAAGAACCGTGAGGACTATGAAAAGTTCTGGAATGAGTACGGACGCTCGCTGAAGATCGGCATCTACAACAGTATGTACGGCGGCCGCGAGACGGTGGACAAGCTCAAGGATCTCATCCTGTTCCGCAGTTCGCAGGAGGGACAGCTCGTTTCTCTGAAGGAATATGTCGGACGTATGCCTGAGAGTCAGAAGAGCATCTACTATGCAACGGCGAAGGATCAGGCGACCATCGAGCAGCTCCCGCAGATGGAGCAGCTGCGCGCGCGCGGGCTCGAGGTACTCTTCCTGCTCGATCCCGTGGACGAGTTCGCCATCGAGACGGTGCACGAGTACGAGGGCAAGACGTTCCATTCGATCAGCCGCGGCGACCTTGACCTCGGCGATGCTGAGAGTGAGGCGGCGAAGAAGGAGACCGAGGATATCGCCAAGGCGAATGACGACCTCATCAAGGACGTGAAGGAAGCCATCGGGGACAAGATCGCTGCGGTGAAGATCTCGCAGCGGCTGCGCTCGAGTGCGGTTTGCATCGTCGCAGATGAGGCTGGTCCGTCGCTCTCGATGGAGCAGACCTTCGCCGAGATGAACAATCCGATGTTCAAGGCGCGCCGTATTCTTGAGATCAACCCGC
>CAUQID010000029.1:0-15321 GCA_963518105.1 uncultured Selenomonas sp. | reverse complement strand
TTTTATTTTACTACAATTATGATTGCACTCTGCAGATGGATATGATAGGATATCCCGGTACTATACTCTGTGCCGCGGAGAGCCGAAGGGCATCCGATGGCAGGAGATTCAACTTCATAGGAGGTTCATCATGCAGGATGAAAAAAAGGCCGCAGACGCCATCGCCCGTGAGGCGAAGCGTACTGCGGCGGCAGGTGCTGTGTTCGCTGCGGCGTGGGCGGCACTCGGATTCGGTCTCTCCGAGGTCGATGTGACGGTAGCGGGATTCCCGCTGTGGGCGGTGACGTCCACCGTCGGCGTGCTCGCCGTCGGCGCAGTGATCGCCGTCTGCCTCGCCTGCGCAGCGGAGGATGTTCCGCTCGCGCCCCATACCGGAGAGGAGGGAGTCCGATGAGCGGCGGTCTCGCGGTGCTCCTGCCGCTCCTCGGATTCATGGCGGCGATGCTCGCCCTCGGGTTCTATGTGCGCCGTCAGAGCCATGCGGGGGGCTTCCTCTCCGGCTACTTCGTCGGCGGACAGTCGCTCGGCGCATTCGTACTCGCTATGACGATGGTTGCGACATACAGTTCGGTCAGCTCCTTCGTCGGCGGGCCCGGCATGGCGTATGAGATCGGATTCGGATGGATCTACATGGCGGTTATCCAGACCATGACCATCTTCCTTGTGCTCGGCATCTTCGGTAAACGGATTGCACGGCTCGCACACCGTATCAACGCCGTCACGATCGTGGATATTATCCGTCATCGCTACCAGTCGGATGCACTCGCCGCCATCGCGGCGTGCGCCATTGTCGTCTTCTTCGCAGCCTCAATGGTCGCGCAGTTCGTCGGCGGCGCACAGCTCTTCGCTGCGGTCACGGGATACAGCTATGAACTCGGTCTGATCCTCTTCGGATTTGTTGTCGTTGTCTATACATCGATCGGCGGATTTCGCGCCGTCGCACTGACAGATACCTGCTGTGCCATTGTGATGATCCTCGGGGTCGTCCTCCTCTTCTACTATGTGCTCGAGGCGGGCGGCGGGCTCGCTGCCATCCTCACGGAGCTGCGCAGCACACACCCGGAGATGTTCACGCCGACGGCGGCGGGGCGCATGCCCATTGCACTCTATGTATCGCAGTGGCTGCTCGTCGGTGCGCTCACCATCGCCCTGCCGCAGTCCGTTGTCCGCAGCATCAGCTACCGCAGCAGCGCTGACATGCACCGCGCCATGATCATCGGCACGGTCGTCATCGCCTTTATGAACATCGCCGTCAACCTCGTGGGCGTGCTCGGGCGCGGTGTCATGGGCGTCGATGCCAAGGCGCTCGGCGGCGTGGACAGCGTCATCCCGCAGCTCATGGCGCACGTCATGCCCCCTGCGCTGCTCGGGCTTGCCATCATCGGCCCGCTCGCGGCATCGGTCTCGACCATCTCGGGCGTACTCATCGTCGCCTCGTCCGCCGTAGTCAAGGATGTCTACCTCCACCACATGCAGCAGCGCGGCAGAGCCGTCCCCGAGACGCATCTGCGCCGCCTCTCGATGGGTGTCACCGCCGCACTCGGCATCATCGTCTTTCTGCTCGCCGTCTCCCCGCCGTCCCTCATCTGGCTGATCAATATGTTCGCATTCGGCGGACTGGAGACCGCGTTCTTCTGGGTACTCGTATTCGGCCTATTCACCCGCCGCGCGACGCGCACGGGCGCACTCTGCGCCATGGCGGGCGGTACGCTCATCTACTGTGCCGCCATGGCGTGGAGCGTGCGTCCTATGGGACTGCACCCCATCGCTGTCGGCATCACCGCATCACTCGTCCTCTTCCTCCTCGGCGACCTCTGGGAGCGGACACGGACCCAGGATACCGCAGGCGGGCGCCCGCTTTCATAAAATCATATCATTTCCATAGAAAATCCCTCCTGCCCGCGGTTTTCCGCAGCAGGAGGGATTTTCTCTGCCGATGTTCAGCCGATCGCCTTGGCGAGAGTCTCGCCGAGCGCCTCGCACGCTGCGAGTGCCGCATCGTCCGGCTCGTTCTCGTGGATGACACCGTCCGCGACGAGATCAGCGCCCGCCGCCTGTGCGCGCTCCGTCCACGCCTCCATCCACGCACCGCCGCCCCAGCCGTACGAGCCGAAGAGGCCGAGCTTCACCCCCGAGAGGTTCCCCTCTGCCGCCTCGAAAAATGGCTCGAACGCCCCCTCATCCAGCTCCTCTGTGCCCGATGCAGGGCATCCCATGAGGATGCCGTCATAGTCGGCGATGCGGTCGGCAGAGAAGTCCTCGACGGGAATCAGCTCTGCATCTGCGCCGCCCTTCTTCAGTCCATCGAGCGCCGCATGCGCCATCGCCTCGGTGTTGCCCGTACCGCTCCAGAATACTACCGCAGCCTTTGCCATCACAGTTGCCTCCTTATATCGTTGCCTTATTTTCTCCGATGCGGAGCATGCCTCCGCTCGTTTAGCATACCATGTGCAGAGGAGCGGCGCAACACCTCAGATAATATTTCTCATTACTATCTGCGCATAATTTTTGCAGGAGATACAGTTCCCCTCTTGCCACGTCTGATATAATAGTAGAAAATCATCACCAGAGGAAAGGAACACCATGCAGAAAGAGACCTTCAGCGTGACGGGCATGACCTGCTCGGCATGCGCGGCGCGTGTAGAGCGTGCCGCAAAAAAGATTGCAGGGACGGCGGACGTCTCTGTCAACCTGCTGACCAATACGATGACCCTCTCCTACGATGCGGCATGTACGAACACCGATGCCATCATCGCCGCCGTGGAGGAAGCGGGCTACGGCGCGCAGGTAAAGGGCACGTCTGCCCCCCAGACAGCGGCGGTACACGCAGAGGATGCACCCGCACGCGAGATCCGTGCGATGCGCCGGCGTCTTGCCGTCTCCCTCCTCTTCCTCCTGCCGACCATGTATATCGCGATGAGCCCTATGTTCGCGATGTGGGGCATTCCCTATCCGGCAGAATTTTCCGCAGTATTCTGGGGCGCGGAGAACGCCCTGACGTTTGCGCTTGTACAATTCATTCTCATCATCCCTATCATGTATGTAAATCGCGCCTACTACGTCAACGGATTTCGCAATCTCCTCCACGGCGCACCGAACATGGACACACTCGTCGGCATCGGCTCGATGGCATCTGCCTTCTTCGGGGTGTTCGCTATGCTGCGCATGAGCTGGGGACTCGGGCACGGCGATCTCGCGCTCGCGGCGGAGTACAGCGCAAACCTCTACTTCGAATCGGCGGGCATGATCGTGACGCTCATCACGGTGGGCAAATATCTCGAGGCACGCGCAAAGGGACAGACGACGGGCGCGCTCAAGGCGCTCATGGCGCTCGCACCCGCCGAGGCGACGGTCGTGCGCGGCGGCACGGAGCAGGTTGTCCCTGTCTCCGCACTCGCCGTCGGCGATATCATCGCCGTACGTCCGGGGGCGCGCATCCCCGTAGACGGCAGCGTGACGGAGGGTGCGACCAGCATCGACGAGTCCGCCGTGACGGGAGAGTCCATGCCCGTGCTCAAAAGCGTCGGTGATCCCGTCACCTCGGGCACGCTGAACGTCGAGGGCACGATCCGCTTCCGTGCAACGCGCGTCGGGGAGGACACCTCCATCCGTCAGCTCATCCGCCTCGTGGATGATGCCAGCGGATCAAAAGCGCCGATTGCCCGTCTCGCCGACCGCGTATCGGCAGTATTCGTCCCTGTTGTCATCGCTCTCGCACTCCTTGCGGGCGGTGTCTGGCTCCTGCAGGGGGCGAGCCTTGAGTTCGCCTTCTCCATCGTCATCTCCATCCTCGTCATCTCCTGCCCGTGCGCCCTCGGTCTCGCGACCCCCGTCGCCATCATGGTCGGCACAGGACGCGGAGCGGCGCACGGCATCCTCATCAAGTCGGGCGAGGCACTCGAGACGGCAGGGCATATCGACACCGTGCTCATGGACAAGACGGGCACGCTCACCGAGGGACGGCCGCAGCTCGTCAGTATCCGCCCCGCGGGCATCTCAGCAGAGGCACTCGTGACGCTCGCCGCGGCCCTCGAGGCAGGCAGCGAGCATCCGATTGCCGCGGCAATCCGCACCTATGCGGCGGAAAAAAAGCTCACCGTTCCGCCTGCCGCAGACTTCAGCGCCGTCTTCGGACGGGGTGTGCGCGCCCGCGTGGAGGGTACTGACTGCGGTGCAGGCAATACTGCACTCCTCGCGGAGATGGGCATTCCGCTCCCCGCGCCTGCCGCGGCGGCACTCGATGAGATGGCACACCGCGGCGAGACCCCGCTCATCATCGTGCGGGCAGGGCGCATCATGGGGCTCCTCGGCGTCAGCGACGCAGAGAAGCCGACCAGTGCCGCCGCCGTCGCACGGATGCGCCGCATGGGACTGACCCCCGTCATGCTCACAGGCGACGATGCACGCACTGCGCACGCGATTGCCGCACGGCTCGGCATCACCGAGGTCATCGCAGGGGTACTCCCTGCGGACAAGCGCGCCCATGTGGAGCGCCTGCAGCACGCAGGGCACCGCGTCGCCATGATCGGCGACGGGGTGAACGATGCACCTGCCCTCGTACAGGCAGACCTCGGCATCGCCATCGGTGCCGGCACAGATGTCGCCGTGGACAGTGCGGATGCTGTACTCGTGCGCAGCGACCTGCTCGATGCCGTCTCTGCGATCCGCCTCTCGCGCAGCGTCATGCGGAACATCAAGGAGAACCTCTTCTGGGCGTTCTTCTACAACATCATCGGCATCCCGCTCGCAGCAGGCGTGCTCTACCCTGCCCTCGGCATAAAGCTCTCGCCCATGATCGGGGCAGCTGCGATGAGTCTCTCGAGCGTCTGCGTCGTGCTGAACGCACTGCGTCTGCGTCTCTTCGCCATCGCGCATGAGCCGCCATCCGCCGCAGAGCGCGCCCCCATCGAGCCGCAGATCACCCCCATCGCACTTGCGATGGATGAAATATCGGCGGGCAGTCCCGCCGCACAGGGAAAGGAAGGAATCTCCATGGAAAAAATCATCAATGTCAAGGGCATGACCTGCCCCCACTGCGTCAAGCACGTCACGAAGGCACTCTCCGGCATGGAGGGTGTCAGCGACGTCAGTGTTGACCTCGCGGCAGGCACGGCCTCGCTCGTCGCCGCCCGCGAGATCCCCGACAGCGAGTTCGCCGCCGTCCTCGACGACGCAGGCTACGAGCTGGGCTAAGGGCAAAGAGAACCGCCGCAGCGGGCTGATATGCACACTGCGGCGGTTTTTCTATGTCTTGAGGACTTCTCTGGCCTTCTTTATTTATTGTTCGTTATTTATATTCATTTATAGTTATTTATTTTAATTTATTGTTATTTATCTTTTTCCGCATAAAGACTGCCCCTGCCGCATCATGCCGGCAGGGGCATCTCTGTCTCTGTTCTCGTTTTTACTTCGTTTTACAGGGGCGCTCTTATACCGGTTTCTGGCTGACCACGGCGATGAAGGAGAACTCCTTGTTGTGGTCGTAGAAGAAATTGAACATCTTGCGGAAGCGCTCGATATTCTCCGTCCGCAGCCCGTTGCGGATGATGTTCATCGCCCCGTCGAATCCCTCGTCGCGCACGAGGCCCACAGGATCGAGCAGGGTCATATCGCCGGTCTGCACCTCAATGTCAAATCCTGCACCCGTGAAAATGCCGCGCCACATCTCCTCTGAGAGCGGATCGACATTCACATTGATGGCGCGCGAGATGCCGGCGCGCAGCTCTGCGGCATGCTCCTCATCACGCGCGCGCAGACAGACATCGTGCGTGAGGAGAATGCCACCCGGACGAAGCACGCGGAAATACTCCGCGACCGCCTTTGCCTTATTCTCACGCGGGAGCATGGTCAGCATCGCCTCGTTGATCACAACATCGAACGATGCATCCGCGAACGGGAGCGCAAGCGCATTCCCCTCAACCACGTCGATCACATCGCCGAGATCGTGCTTTTTGATATTCTCACGCGCCTTCTCGAGCGCCTTCGGATTCATGTCCAGTCCCGTGATGCGGCAGCCGTGCGCCTCTGCGAGTGCGACCATGGTCGTGCCCATGTTGCAGGCAACCTCGAGCACGCGCGTATCCGCGCTGAAATCGACATTTCCGAGCAGCCACTCCGTCGCCTCGCGCCCGCCCGGACGCAGGCGGGTCTTGCCCAGCCGTGCGAGGAACTCGTGCCCCATCTCGTGCTTCTTCTCTTCTGCCATCAGAAATCCTCCGATCTATCTCATTGCATCTGTTTTCAACAGTGACATCAGTATAGACGAGAATCATTCCCTATTCCGTTGCAGGAGTCACATCTGCGAAAAAGGTCTGAACCAGCGCAAAAAAAGACGCCCTGCCGAGCAAGGCGTCTTCCCCCCATGGCTGCGCATTCCCGCGCGCAGCCATATCCCCCATTGGCAAAAGCATGGGATCAGTTTTCCCCCTCACCCCACGCCGTATCCGTAAAGAGATCCAGCGACTCGCCCGGCAGCGCGCGCTGCGCCGAGATCTCGAACGGGACACGCTGCTCGCGTACACAGGCAATCGCAAACATATTGATTGCCGTGGACATATTCATGCCCACCGCGCCGCAGAAAGTCTCAAAGCTCTTCTTGAGCTCGGCATCCATGCGAATGCTGATGCTGGTCTGTGCCATGTATGACATCCCCTTTACAAATCCATTACCGCATCCATAGAATATCATATTTCGCAGGGGCTTGCAAGAGGCAGCCCCGCACCTGCGCGCAGTTTTCGCAGGAGATTTGCCTTGCTCTTACTGAGTGCGCCCGCCGACGTGCCGAGGAGTGCCGCGATGCGGCGCAGCGTCAGATCACGCCCATAGTGCAGGGAGAGGAGCTCCTTCTCCCGCGCGGTGAGACGGTGCATTACGCGGGCGAGAATCCCGCGCACGAGGAGACGGCGCTCCACGCACGCGACGGTATCCTCCGTCCCGCCGCACCGCTCCCAAGCCGTGCATCCATCCGCATCCTGCTCCGGGTGCACCGTCCGCGCAGCACGCCGCCGCTCCCGGCGATACGCCGTGTAGAGCGCCGTGTGGATGCGCGTTTTGACAAACGGCGCGAACGGTGCGCCGTGCCGCGGATCGTAGTCATGCAGCGCCTCGATAAAGGCGAGCACGGCGATGCTCTCGGCATCCTGCACGAGCGCAGCACACCGCAGATATGAGGCATGCGCCTGTGCCATGATCAGCCCCCGATAGCGTCCGCTCATCTCCGCCATCGCCTGCGCCTCCCCGCGCACCGCGCGCGCAATCAGCACATCCTCATCTGCCTTGGCGAGCGGAGGATAGTTCCTCACTGTGTCCATAAAAATACCTCCTTTGACGAAACAAATGTTTTATTCAAAGGAAGTATAGCAGAGCACATCGCCGTGCGCAAAACGCGCATCACGCTCATGGCGCACGATTCTCTCCCCGATGTACGCGCGCAGCGCCGCGCTGTGCGCAAAAATACACGCCATCATGCTGATACACAAAAACCGCAGATTTCTCTGCGGTTTTTTTAGCCTTCGATAGGATCTTTATTCATCCGGCAGCGCCGACACTGCATGCATAGCGGCATTGATAATATTCTCGTCGATGCTCTGGATGCAGGAGATGATGTACTCACTCTGCCCCAGGCGGAACGGAACGAGATGATGCAGACGCAGCACACGCGTGTCGTCGGGCATCGCCTTGTAGAACAGCACCGCGACCTCCTCGCGCACCTTCTTATCCTCAAGAACGGCACGCAGATGGCGCTCACTGTAAAACTTCTTGAACAGCGCCCGCTCGGCAGGGATGATCTTGTCCTCGGCGTAGCGCTCGACCAGCTCCTCGAAATGCCCGTATGCCCGATCCAGGCCCGGCTCGGTGATGGCGCGGTAGAGCTGTGTGAGCTTGCGCTTGCTGAGATCAAAGAGATCGACGCGGTCATAGAGCGAGACGATCTGGTTGAGCGCCTCCTGCATCGAGCCCGCCTCGGGGGAGAACCGCGAGATGTTGACCGCTGCCATGAGGAACACGGCGCGTGTATCGTCCGCATCGCGCGTGATGAGGCGCAGCCGCAGACTGTTGAACGAGTTGCGCGTGATGAAGTCCGTGTAGACCTCGCGCCCCGTGCGGTCCGCCTCCTCCATCATGCGCGCGAGCATGCGGCGGTTCTGACGGAGACGGCGCTCGAAGTGCGGCGTGTGCGCACTCGACTCATCCAGCTCGATACTGTGCAGGAACGTCTTGAACATACGGCTCTGGTAGAGATAGCTGATCTCGCCGTTAGATTCCTCGATGATCGCGATCGAGAGCGCGTCGCCGATCTCCGGCGAACCGCGCCGCTCCAACGACTCATTCGAGAGCACGTTGATCGCGCCGATCTCCGAGTAGTAGCCGCCGAGGCGGAACGGCTCGACCGCGACCTTTGCATGCGGACCGTGGCAGTAGGCGATGATCTCCTCCATCGGGATCGGCGGACTGAAGAGATACCCCTGCACCTTCTCGCAGCCGATCTCGCGCAGGAACTCGAACTGCTCCTCTGTCTCAACCCCCTCGGCGAGCGTGTGCATCCCCAGCTCCTTCGCCATGTTGACGATGGAGCGGATGACGATGGCGGACTTCGGATTCGTCTCGAACGAGCGCAGGAAGTTCATATCGATCTTCAGCACGTCGAATACATAGTCCTTGACATTGTTCAGCGAGGAGTAACCGCTGCCGAAGTCGTCCATCCAGACCTCGTAGCCTGCCGCACGGAACCGCGCGATCTCGCCCTGCAGGAACCTCTCATCCTCGCTCTGCACCCCCTCCGTGACCTCAATGTTGAGCATCTGGCGCGGCACATCGTAGCGCAGGCGCACGTCCTCGACCGCCTGCACCATATCCATCAGACGGAAGTCCGCACGCGAGAGATTCACCGACACGCGCAGCAGCTCCCATGTCGGCATATCGCGCCGCATCTGCGCGATCGTCCGGCAGACCAGCTCGATGATGTAGAGGTCGAGCTGCGGAGAGAGATGCGCGTCCTCGAGCACGGGGACGAACACCCCCGGCGAGATCATGCCGTGCTCGGGGTCGCGCCAGCGTGCGAGCGCCTCCACCCCGCAGATCTCGCGCGTCATCGCGCGGATCTCCGGCTGGTAGAACACCTCGATATAGCCCTCGATCATCGCCTCCTGGAACGAGCGGATGATATGGCTGCGGAAATTGAGCGACTCCTCCATCGCGGGGTCGAACTCCGCCCATGTGAGATCATAGGTATTCTTGATGCTGTTGCAGGCAATCTTTGCGCGGTCCATGATGAGCGCGACATCCGTCACACCCTCGGGCGGATGATAGATGCCCGCCTTGACCTCCATCGGCAGCCCCAGATCGTAGACACGAATCCTCTCGTGAATAAACTGGATGCAGTCTCCGGGGTTCTCGCTCTGCGTCGCCACCGCGAAATGATCGTCGTTGAAGCGCGCGACCAGATTCCCCTCGAAGGTCTCGCGCAGGAGATCCGCCACATAGCGCAGCAGGCGGTTCCCCTGCTGAAAGCCGTAGCGCTGGTTAAAACTCTTGAAATTCTCGATGTCAAAATACATGAACGTCAGCGGCTCTGCCAGATCATCCTGCAGATGCACGGATGCGTGGCGCATGAACTGCATCATATTGAGCAGCCCTGTCACTTGGCAGAGGTCACGTTCGCCGTACTGTTCCAGCAAAATGTAGTCCCCCATTTCTACACGCCTCTGTCAAAGAGAGATGCGTGCGAATTCCTCTACCATGTCGCGGATGCTCATCCCGTCAATGCCGCTGAGAACGCCGCCATGCCTGCCCGGAGCGTGTTTCATGCGCGTCGTGACCGCCGTGAACAGCTCATCCTCGATCGAGCCGGGGACGAGATGCTCCCAGTTCGCCTCATCATACGGACGCTCCTTGATCGCGTTCTCGGGGCGGCCGGTCACCTCCAGCTCGGAGATGAACATGATCTGGCGGTTCTTGGGACTGATATAGTAATGTTCGAGAAAATATTTCGTCGGTCGGATCCTGCCATCCTCTGCCGCCTGCGCGCCCGCCGTATCCTCCACCAGACGAATCCACGCCTCGATGATCGGCTCGTCGGGCCGATGCGGACGCTGAATCCAGCGCGAGTTCTGCGCATCCAAATAGTAGGTAAAGCCGTTATCGCTGAAGAGGGTCTTGTAGCGCGCTGCCTTCTCGCGTTTGGCAGCCTCCTTCTTTGCACGTTTTTCCGCCTTCTTGGCGGCCTTTGCCGCCGCCTTCTCCGCGGCGCGTGCATCCTTCTGCATGGCAGTATCCGCCGCGGCGCTCTGCTGCACTTTTTCCGTATCTTCCGCTGCGGCTGCGGATACCGCCGCAGACGATGCCGTCAGCAGTACTGCCGTCAGCGTACCGAGCGCAATCCCTTTCCATGGTTTCATATCGTCATCCCTTCATCGAATGAGTACACTGCCGCAGTGCTGCACGTCCTTCCCCTAAGTTCGGCAGAAAATTATGTACAGTGTATATAATCTCATCTATCCTTTACTCTTTCGACAAAAACCTCATAATTCCTCTATGCGGCTCACCGAATCTATCCGTTCTTCTTCATATAGGGGATATCCGCCGCACAGGGGACGGGAGGCAGTCCTAGCGGAGCGGTTTCTTCGCGGGGAGGCCGCCGCCGCGCGGATATGCCGCAGGGGTCGGGCGATCCTTGCGTACCGAGAGGATCGCGCGCACATCGTCGAGCCCCGGCAGCCGCACGGGGCGCGCCGTCACCGCACCGCCGCCGAGCAGCGCCGCCGCACGCCGCCCCTCCGCCTGCTCCTGCACATAGGCGCGCCCCTTCAGCGCGAGCAGCGTCCCGCCCGTACGCACGAAGGGCAGCGTATACTCGAGCAGTACCGGCAGGCGCGCCACCGCACGGCTCACGGCGATATCATACGCCGCACGGTACTGCGGCATACGCGCCGCCTCCTCCGCACGCGCATGGACGGCAGAGGTATTCGTCAGCCCCATCGCATCGACCGCCTCCCTGAGGAAGCGCACCCGCTTCTGCAGCGCATCCATCAGCGTCACGCGCAGATGCGGTGCATAGACCGCGAGGGGGATGCCCGGCAGACCTGCGCCCGTACCCACGTCGATGAGTGTATGCGCCGCGCCGAAGAGCGCCGCATCGTACGCTGTCAGGCTGTCGATGATGTGCTTGACCGCCACATCCTCGGGCGCGGTGAGCGCTGTGAGATTCATGCGCTCGTTCCACGCACACAGCAGCGTATTGTAGACGGCGAACTGCGCCGTCTGCGCCGCCGTCAGTGCAATCCCCGCCTCCTGCGCGCGCCGCGTGAGGATCTCCTCGAACACCGCCATACAGCCCCTCCTTTCTGCCGTTTCATCGGGACTTCCCGCCCTGCGCATAGCGTTTCGTTCGCCGCAGGGCTATGTTGACTTATATTCTATCATACTTTTCCTATTTTTTGTCCGATAAATCTAGAAAACGGGAGTATTTTCCTAGATTTTCTTTTTCGTTCCGCATATTTACCAATGCGCATATAATTTTTTCGAAGACGTTTCCATCTTCGTACAACGACGCCGCATACGCGCACCGCACGCCAGTGCCCTGCGGCGTACCCGCCTCCGGATGTTCATTGTCAAGGCATCTGCCGCGTGTTATAATAGGGATCAAAGGAAACATCCTTGACAGCAAATACTTATTTTTTCAACAAAGCCGCTCATTGTCCAGAATGGGCGGCTGCTTTTAGGGACGGGATCTCCTGCCCGGGACATTTCCATCGCTATTATGGTAAGACAGGAGATCAGAAGGCAAACCTATTTCCCACCCGTACCCCATACGAAACCAAAAGGAGACATCCCCATGCGAGAGACCCCGCGCCACGGCGAGATCTGGCGGCATTTCAAGCAGAACCTCTACCGCATCGAGACGGTGGCGGAGCACACAGAGACAGGCACACCGCTCGTCATCTATCAGGCGCTCTACGGCAGCTACGGCATCTACGCGCGCCCGCTCGCGATGTTCATGAGCCTCGTCGATCGGGAGAAATATCCGGACGCGCCGCAGACATACCGATTCGAACGTGTGCATCCCGCGCAGCAGTGACGCAAAATCCTGCCGCATCTGCCCGTTTTTCAGATTTTTTTCACGATGAAGATTGCATATTTTTTGCCGCGGAGAGTCGTGCAGCCCGCGCCAATCAAGGGGAATTACCACTATACATAGGCGCCATAAAAAATTTTTATTGCAATTTTCATGTAAAAAAAGCAGGAATTGCTGAAAAGAGAGAGAATTAAGAATTCTGTCGAAAGAAAGTTTCCGAAATAATAGATACGGAAACAAGAAGAACAGTATGATAGGAGATGTATTCAATGGATGCAGCAATGGTAACACTGGGGGTGCTCGCAGTAGCGGCGTTCTTGTTCGCTACGGAGCTCATCCCGCTCGCTGTTACAGCAATGGGCGCGGCTATCACGCTCGGACTGATGGGAGTCTTGACTCCGAAGGAGGTATTCGCAGGATTATCCAACTCCACCGTCGTTCTCTTCGCCGGTATGTTCATCATCGGTGCAGCAATGTTCCAGACCGGTCTCGCACAGAAGATCGGTATCGCAGTCGTTAAGAAGTCCGGCACGAACGAGCGCTCCCTGATGGCAGCAATCATGCTTATTACGATCGTGCTCTCGTCCGTGTCCTCGAACACGGCGACGGTCGCGTGCCTCATGCCGGTCGTTATCCAGATCTGCGCAGCGGCAAAGGTGCCTGTCTCCCCGCAGCTCATGGGTCTCGCTGTTGCAGCAAACGTCGGCGGCACGATCACGATGGTCGGCACCCCGCCGAACATCCTCATGAGTGCGACGCTCGGTGCGAGCGGCCTCACGCCGTTTGGGTTCTTCGAGTTCGCATGGATCGGTATCCCCCTCTCCATCGTCGGCATGGCATACATGCTGACGATCGGCCGCAAGCTCTGTCCGCAGCACATGGCTGTCGCGGCAGAGGGCTCTGACGATAAGAAAGAGGAAGCAAAGGATCCGCGCAAGATGATGATCTGCGCAATTATCCTCCTCGGCGTTATCGTCGCAATGGTCCTCGAGAAGGACATCCACGTCCCGATGCAGACGTCCGCCATCATCGGCGGTCTGCTGTGCGTGCTCACGGGCTGCCTCTCTGAGAAGCAGGCGTACCAGGGCATTGACTGGACGACGATCTTCCTCTTCGCGGGTATGCTCCCGCTCGCCAGCGCCATGGAGAAGAGCGGCGCGGGCAAGGTCATCGCCGACTTCGTCGTCGGCCTGATGGGCGATGCGCCCTCGGCGGTCGTCATCGTCGCAGCGATGTTCGCACTCTCCTGCGGTCTCACGCAGTTCATGTCCAACACGGCGGCGGCAGCGCTCCTCGCACCGATCGCCATCTCGATCGCACAGTCCGTCGGCGTATCGCCGTACCCGGTCGTCATGGCGATCGGCATCGCAGCATCCTGCGCATTCACGACGCCGGTTGCAACCCCGCCGAACACGCTCGTGCTCGGGCCTGGTCAGTTCCGCTTCATGGACTATGTCAAGGTTGGCGTTCCGCTCGTCATCATTTCGCTGATCGTCTGCCTTGTCGTTATCCCGCTGGTATGGCCGTTCTAATCTTTCGACACATCCCCTAGCAGCGTCCGGCACACGCCGGACTGCGACCAGTACATCTGGCAGGTACTCCCATGCGGAGTTCCTGCCTTTTTTTCGGCGGTGCATCTTTCCTCCGAAAATATTCAGAAGCATCAACAAACAGGTGATTAAAGCGCGCTGTTATGCTATACTAGAGAGACAGAACTGCACCCCGCCGCACAGGCGTGCATGATGAAGGAGTATCGCCCATGAAAAGAGAAGAAGTTGCAAATCATCTGAAGGCATTCGACCCCGAGATCTATGCGCTGCTGGAGGAGGAACGCCAGCGTCAGCGCTATACGCTCTCGCTCCTCGGAGGATTGGCTGCGCAGGCGGGATGGAAAAGATGCGCCAAAATAATGTGACTGAATTTATCTGTATTTCCTAAAAACGGGAACTAGAAGAACTGTATGATAGGAGATGTTTCTATGGATGCAGCAATGGTGACACTGGGGGTTCTCGCAGTAGCAGCGTTCCTGTTTGCTACCGAGCTTATCCCGCTGGCAGTCACGGCAATTGGAGCGGCAATCTCGCTCGGGTTGTTGGGAGTCTTGACTCCGAAGGAGGTTTTTGCAGGATTATCCAACTCCACCGTCGTTCTCTTCGCCGGTATGTTCATCATCGGCGCGGCGATGTTCCAAACAGGTGTCGCGCAGAAAATCGGCATAGCTGTTGTTAAAAAGTCTGGAACAAATGAGCGCTCGCTGATGGCAGCAATCATGCTTATCACAATCGTTCTGTCCTCGGTCTCCTCGAACACGGCGACCGTCGCGTGCCTCATGCCCGTTGTTGTCCAGATCTGCGCAGCTGCAAAGGTTCCGGTTGGGCCCCAGCTCATGGGGCTCGCCGTCGCCGCAAACGTCGGCGGCACGATCACGATGGTCGGCACCCCGCCGAACATCCTCATGAGCGCGACGCTCGGCGCGAGCGGACTCACGCCGTTCGGCTTCTTCGAGTTTGCATGGATTGGTGTTCCTCTCTCGATCGTCGGCGTTCTCTACATGCTCACGGTCGGCCGCAAGCTCTGCCCACAGAACATGGCTGTTGTGCCCGAGGGCGCAGCTGATAAGAAAGAGGAAGTAAAGGATCCGCGCAAGATGATGATCTGCGCAGCGATCCTCGTCGGCGTTATCATCGCGATGGTTCTCGAGAAGGATATCAACGTCCCGATGCAGATGTCTGCCATCATCGGCGGTCTCCTCTGCGTGCTCACGGGCTGCCTCAATGAGAAGCAGGCATACCAGGGCATTGACTGGACGACGATCTTCCTCTTCGCAGGTATGCTCCCGCTCGCAGGCGCAATGGACAAGAGCGGCGCGGGCAAGGTTATCGCTGACTTCGTTGTCGGCCTCATGGGCGATGCACCCTCCGCGTTCGTTATCGTCGGCGCGATGTTCGCACTCTCCTGCGGTCTGACACAGTTCATGTCCAACACGGCAGCAGCGGCGCTCCTCGCGCCGATCGCGATCTCGATCGCACAGTCCGTCGGCGTTTCGCCGTACCCGGTCGTCATGGCGATCGGTATCGCAGGATCCTGCGCGTTCACGACGCCGGTTGCAACCCCGCCGAACACGCTCGTGCTCGGACCTGGTCAGTTCCGCTTCATGGACTATGTCAAGGTTGGACTTCCGCTTGTCTTTATCTCGCTGATCGTCTGCCTTGTCGTTATCCCGCTGGTATGGCCGTTCTAATCTTTCG
>CAUQID010000028.1:0-16801 GCA_963518105.1 uncultured Selenomonas sp. | reverse complement strand
AGCAACTGACTCTTAATCAGTAGGTTCACGGTTCGATTCCGTGGTGGGTCACCATTATATGGGCGATTAGCTCAGCTGGGAGAGCGCCTGCCTTACAAGCAGGATGTCGGCAGTTCGATCCTGTCATCGCCCACCAAGGATATCTCACAACGGCCCGGTAGTTTAGTTGGTTAGAATGCCGCCCTGTCACGGCGGAGGTCAGGGGTTCAAGTCCCCTTCGGGTCGCCATTTTTTATGCCTCGGTAGCTCAGTTGGTAGAGCAGGGGACTGAAAATCCCCGTGTCAGTGGTTCGATTCCGCTCTGAGGCACCACCTGATATTCCTTTATTCAATAGCGTCTGCGGCATGCGCCGCGTATGCACTGCTGCTGGCGTAGCTCAATCGGTAGAGCAGCTGACTTGTAATCAGCAGGTTGGGGGTTCAAGTCCTCTCGCCAGCTCCATGCGGGTGTAGCTCAATGGTAGAGCCCCAGCCTTCCAAGCTGGTCACGTGGGTTCGATTCCCATCACCCGCTCCATTTTGCCTATGCGCCGGGGTGGCGGAACAGGCAGACGCAGGGGACTTAAAATCCCCCGATCGAAAGATCGTACCGGTTCGATTCCGGTCCTCGGCACCACATATTTACGAATACTTTGTCACGCGGTCGTGGCGGAATTGGCAGACGCGCTACTTTGAGGGGGTAGTGTTCACAAGACGTGTGGGTTCAAGTCCCACCGACCGCACCATCTGTTATCTCGGGCACTTGCCCATCCTATATATAGTCACGCGGTCGTGGCGGAATGGCAGACGCGCTAGCTTCAGGCGCTAGTGATGGCAACATCGTGGAGGTTCAAGTCCTCTCGACCGCACCATATTTTAACTTCATATACTATGCGGTTGTGGCGGAATTGGCAGACGCGCTACTTTGAGGGGGTAGTGTTCACAAGACGTGTGGGTTCAAGTCCCACCAACCGCACCATCTGGAATATCTACCGTCGCAGGTGACTGCGGCGGTTTTTGTTTGCCCTGGTCACGCATCCGCCGTTTCTTGTTCTTTTTTTTTGTTGCTGCTTGTGGGGGCTGTAATTTTTGTTCCTGTATTTTCGAGCGGAAAACGGGTATAATGGAGAAAATGTTTTGGAGGAGTGCGGTGATGGTGCTTGTGCAGTTTTTTCTGCTGCTCTGCGTCCTCGTTGCTCCCGTGCGCGTTCTTGCGGCTCCGGCAGATCTCCCGTCGCTGCTCTTCGTGACGGCGGCGGCATCTGAGGCGGCATACAGCGGCGCGCTGCCGGAGCTGCTCCGTGCGCGTCTCGCCGCTGCGGGCTGGCGTATTGCGTCCTATGAGACGCCGGGGCGCGCGGGGACGGTGGGCCGCTTTTTTCACATGGTGCGGACGGATGCGCAGGGCGATGAGACGCATCTGATCGCTTTTCCGGGGACGGAGCGCGGGAGTGATGTGTGGACGGATCTGCGTGCGCAGCGTGCAGTGTTCGGCGGACGAACGCCTGAGGAGTTCCGCGCAGCGGCGGCACAGCCTATCAGGGAGCGCAGCAGTACGCCGCTCGTGCATCGCGGCTTCCTCGACTACACGGAGGCGGCGCTCTTTACCGATGCCCTGCCCGCCTATGGTGGGCGTATGGCGGGCGAGGTCATCGCGGAGGAGCTGCGCGCACATCCTACGGCACGTCTATATCTCACGGGGCACAGCCTCGGCGGTGCAGCGGCGGTGCTCGCGGCGGCACGGCTCTCGGATATGGGCGTCTCGCCCGCGCAGCTGCTTGTGACGACGTTCGGTGCGCCTGCGGTGGGAAATGCGGCATTTGCGCGCAGATATGAGGGGCGCTTTACGCTCTATCGCGCGGCAATGCGCGGCGACCCGATGAAGGATTTGCTCTCTGCACCGCTTGGTTTTCGCCAGTTCGGGGAGCGTATCGCATGGTCGCCGGCGCGTGCTGCGGCGCGGTTTCCGCATGCGATGACGGTCTACCTGGATACGGCGATTCGGCGGCTCTATGATGCCTGCGGCGGGGATCAGGCATTCCTCTTTCTCGCAGGGCAGGCGAACCGCACGGCGGGGCAGACGCTCTATGTCCTGCCGATTGAGACGGAGCTGGACGCGGTGCTCGCGGAGGATGCGCCCTACATGAGGGCGGTGCTGCGCGATGCGCTCTATACGCGCAATGCGGCGGCGGTGTTCGCTGCGGGCGGGGATGGACGTTCGTCGGAGGATCTGCTCGGCGGGCTTGCGGCGCACTGTACGGCGGCGCGTGAGGCGGGGGCGGCGCAGATGATCGCCTATCGCATCACGGGAGAAAAGGAGCGTGATGCGCATGAGACGTACCGCATCACGCTGGAGCGCGCCGTCTACGACACGGAGGGGAATCTCCGCGCGGCAACATCCAGGTCTGCGCGGACGGGGGCGCTGACGCCGATTGAGGCGGTGCTGTATTTGTTCACGCAGGACTGACGATCAAATTACGCATATTTTCCGAGCACTCTGTGCCAACAAGCCCCCCGCATAGGTCCCGCTGTGCGTCTTCGTGTTTCCTTGACAGGACGAAACATCTGTGCTGATCTGTGCAGGATCATTGCGATGGTAAATTTGATATATACGATTTAAGGGAAGGAAGAAGCTATGCTCGCGGAGGATCTGTGGCGGCTGTTCGATATCATCGGAACGGTTGCCTTTGCTGTGTCGGGGGCGCTGGTCGGGCTGTCGCGGCGTATGGATATCTTCGGCATCTCGGTGCTGGCGCTCGCGACGGCAGTGGGCGGCGGGATGGTGCGCGATCTCTTGGTCGGGCTGACCCCGCCGATGGCGCTGCGCGACACGACGAATTTCCTCCTGTCGGTGGGCGTGGCACTCCTGACCTCGCTGCTCTACCAGTGGACGGCGCTGCACCGTATGCGCCGGCAGCGTCTCCTCACGATCTTCAATGTGTCGGATACGATCGGTCTGGCGGCGTTCACCATTACGGGCGCGCTGACGGGGGTACGGTTCGGCGGTGCAGACAGCTACGTCCTGCCGATCCTCCTCGCGGCGACGACGGCGGTGGGCGGCGGGATGATCCGCGATGTGCTCGCGCAGCGGATGCCCGTTGTGCTCTACGCCGAGGTCTATGCGGCGGCGGCACTCGCGGGTGCACTCGTTTTCTGCGTGCTGCGTGCTGTGCTCGGCGTGGAGGCGGACTCGTGGCTCGCATTCCTGCTCGTACTCGTCATCCGCTTCGCCGCGATCCGCTGGAACTGGAGTCTCTACCACCCGCGCCCCCCGCGGCGGCATCGCGCAGCGGAGGAGGAATGACGCAGCGAAAAATCCCCGTACACGGATCTCTCCTGTGTACGGGGATTCTTGCTGTGCAGAACGGTTCTCAGCAGTGATGATGATCGACGCCGACCATGACGGACGTTGCCTTGATGACCGCGTACGCCTCCTTGCCGACCGCGAGGCCGAGCTCCTCGATGGCGCTGAGGCTGATGGTCGCCGTGATGACCTCGCCGCCCTTGAGCTCGATGCCGACGATGCCGTTGACGGAGCCCTTCTCGATGGATACAACCTTGCCCTTGAGCTGATTTCTTGCACTGAGTTTCATATATGTTCCTCCTTAATTTTAATAACTATTCTAGTATAACATAAAAATACCTGCATTGTTGGTGATGGATGTCACACAATACAGGTATTTTGTTCGGATGTTCAAGGTTTCAGCGGATAAAGACTACGTTTGTCGCGTCGAGGAATCCGCTCGCGCCGTTCTCGATGAGGATGCGCCGTGCATCCTCTGCCGAGAGGACAGGATTCGCCCCTGCGTCCACAGCGACGGCGCGTACGCGCAGCGGATGCGTGCCCGCACGCGTGGCGTCTGCCTCGCTGCGGACGTAGGCTGCCATGCCCTGCGCGATGACCTTGTCGCTGTCGAGATTCTTGTAGCCGTAGATGGGGCGGCCGTTCTCTGCCTTGATGACAGGGCTCATGACGGGGCGCAGCCCCATGCCGCGGCAGTCGACGATGAGCCCCGTGTAGCCGCCCTGGGCGAGGCCGGACGGTGCGCTCTCGGCGGAGCTGCGGGCGGGGCTGCGGCGCGCGGGAGCTGCGGGCGTGGTATTGCCGCTCTCGTAGCTGCGTCCGCGGTCGTATGTGCCGTAGCCTGTCGTATCGTAGCTGCCGCTGCGGTAGGGCTCATAGACGGCATCCGGCCGCGTCCATGCCTCGCGCTGCGTATTCGGGGTAAAGACTGCACCCGCCAGCGCGCTGACGCCGAACACGGGAATCTCGAGCGTCACCGTGTACGCGCCGTCGCGCAGACCGCGCTCCTCGACGATGCGCGCGCCGCGGATGAGCGCACTGACGTGCGTGCGGACGGTGTCGCTTGCGACCATCATATTCTCGACGGTGGTCGCCGCATCAACCTCCACACCGCGGATCTGCTCGGCGAGCTGGCGGTAGGCGTCGGCCATGGCAGCACGGCGGGCGAGTGCGCGTGCCTGTGCGCCGCTGACCGTACCCGCCGGCGCGATGCCCGTCCCCTCGGCGCGGATGCGGCTGCCGTCGCTGTCCGCAGCCGCGGCCGGCAGGGCATAGAGTGCCAGCGCCAGCATGAGCAGTACCGTTGTTATGGATTTCCATAGATGCATAGATGTTCCTCCCTGTCTGATTCATATATAGGGACTATCGCAGAGAAAGGATAGAGGGCGATAAGAGGAGCGTTAGTATTTCGTGAGACAGGCGGGTGCAGCGTGTATATATTATGATTGCAAATGTGTTTTATTTGCACTATAATAAACATAGTCGTATATTTATTGTTATTTTCCAATGGGAGGATGGCACATGAAGAAAAAGATTTTTGCGGCGGCGCTTGGTGCGGCCCTGGGACTCGGCATGCTCACCGCGCCTGCGGACGCGCACGGTGTGTTCTATGCGAACCGCGTGGACATGAAGACGCTCGTGCTCGGCGAGGGTCCGCTGGACAACGCGTATGATCCTGCCTGCGTGCAGCGTATCGACGCCTATGATGTGAACTTCCAGCCGACGAGCGTCGAGCGTGTTGACGGCGAGAAGAACGTCTCCATCGTGCCGGGCGACGACCTCGGTGTTACGGCGACCTTCTTCGACTACGGATACTTTGCAAAGACCACTGACGGCAAGGTCATCCCGACGCGCGACTACTCGAACATCGAGAATCTCATGTCCGTGACCTACGCGCGCAAGTACAACGTGCACTACTGGAACGATATGGTCAAGCCGGGCGGCCTCTACAACATCCCCATCCAGATCGTGCCGGCGGTGAACCCGCTGACCCTGCGCCGCGGCGACACGCTCGAGCTGCGCATCTACAAGGACGGCAAGCCGTATGCGAACGCACCCGTCATCGCGGACGTGCTCGGCAACCTCACCTCCGAGGTACACGCGGACGCGAACGGCTATGTCTCCGTGCGCGTGGCGAACAATGGGCTTAACGTCATCGGCGTCGAGGTCTCCCTCCCGACCGATAAGGACAATGTGAAGGAAAAGGTCTTCAGCTCCCTCTCCTTCATCCTCCCCGCAGAGTAAGCAGAAACAACGATAGAGAGACGCAGTCGGAGGCGGCTGCGTCTTTTTTGTGCAGAAAATAGGATTTCGCAGATTAAAAACCCTTTGAAAATAGAATTTATGTTCCTTGACGGGGGGTAAATGGTACTATTATGTTTATGTAGGTTAAAATTCACTAAGGAGCTGCACCGATGCATATATCTATGCTGTCGGTGCAGCAGTAGGTGTGCGGCGCGCAGATCGTGCGTGGAGGCAGACCGATGCGCCGCATCTGCGAAAGGACGGCAGAGAGCATGAACAAACAAGAGGCCAGGATACTCACGGCAGCGCTCCTTACAGGCAGCACCATCGCCTGCGCGGGCGGGGCGCTCGCAGCCCCCATGGACACCGAGCGCAGCAGCGCCGTGCGCGCCATCGAGCGCTCCGAGATCGACGCACAGAAGGCGGCAGAACGCAGTACAAAGCCCCTCGACATGAAAAACATGAACGTGCGCGTCAGTGCCGTCGCCGTCAGCGGCGCAGGAGAGCGGAGCGAGGAAACCGTCCGCGCCCTTCTCCCCGAGCTCTCGCGCGAGACCGTCAACATCCGCCGGCTCTCCCAGCAGATCCAGAGCGTCAACGACACCGGCGGCATCCTCCTCTCCACAGAATTCACCCCCGCAGGTGCAGGTGCATACCGCGTCATCGTTCGCGTCGAGGAGAAAAAGAGCGACCACGTCCGCCTCTCCGTCAGCAACACGGGCACAGACTACACAGGCGACTGGCGCAGCACCCTCACCTATCTCAACACCAACATCTCGGGACGTGCAGACAGCCTCGGCGCAGCATTCGTCACCTCGCCGGGGCACTTCGGCGAGGTGAAAGTCGGCGCGCTCTCCTACCGCAAACTCATGCCCGCGTGGAGAGGCGCACTCTCCGTCAGCGTCAGCCGCGGCGATACCAACATCGACAGCTACCCCACAGGCACGCGCCTCTACGATCTCAACATCGGCGGACGGAGCACCAGCCTCGACCTCCACTATCAGCGGCATCTCTCCTACACCGCACGGAACAAGGACATCCTCGATTTCGGCATCGGCTACCGCCGCACCGAGAGCGATTACAGCTTCCGGTTCGGCGGTACACCCGTCAAATTCGCAAGCGACTACCGCGTCCTCCTCGCCAGTGCAGCCTACCTGCACAGCGAGAAAAAGAAAAACAGCGTCCTCTCCTATAACATCGGCATCGCATCGAACATCAGCGGAGATGCCGCTGCCTATGAGCGCGTCGCCGCCGGCAGCGACCGCCGGTTCACCCTCCTGCGCGCCGGTGTGAACTACCAGACCCGCATGCAGGGCGACTGGATCGGCGGCGTACGTCTGCATGGACAGTACACCAGGGAACACATCGTCCCCTCCGAGCAGATCGGCGCAGGCGGCGCGATGAGCGTGCGCGGATTCGACGAGCGTGCCGTCGGCGCGGACAAGGGAGTCGTCGGCAGCATCGAGATCTACACGCCCGAGATCATGAAGCATACGCGACTGCTCGCATTTACCGACTATGCACATCTATCGAATAACAAGAACACCCGCAGCCGCAATCTCATCTTCGACAGCGAGCGTATTGCCAGCGCGGGTCTCGGCGTGCGCTACGCAGACGAACAGTTCTCCCTCGCCCTCGACTATGCATCCATCCTAAAGGACGCGGACAAGAACCGCCTCGCGGGGCAGAACAGCCGCCGCTGGAACCTCAGCGCAAGCATGAGCTTCTAAGGAGCACGATGGACGAAGGAGCGCCAATCTCTCTTTGAAGGAACGAAAGGAAGGAACGGAATGAACCTCAAGAAGAAAATGCGCCGCGGCAGCCTTGCGGCACTCATCACACTCGCACTCACCAGCTCTGCACTCGCCATGCCGACGGGCGGCGTCGTGCAGTCGGGTGATGTCAACATCGGCGGCAGTACGGATTTCTCAAGTGTTGCAAATGGTGCTACCATTACAGCGGGGACAGACAGCACAATCAACTGGCAGACGTTTAATATCGGTAACCATGAGACGCTGAATTTTAATATCGCAGACGGCAAGCTGCTCCTCAATCAAGTGACGGGCGCACAGGCATCCGAGATTCTCGGCACGATGAACCAGACGGGCAAGGGCTCGCTCGCCCTCGTCAATCCGAATGGCATCCATATCGGCGGCGATGCCGTTCTCGATGTGAACGCGCTGACGCTCTCCACGCTCGGCATCGTGACCAAAAATGATACGGAGACGCTCATCCGCGAGGGCGCACTCGGTGCGCGTGCCATCACCGTCGATCAGGGCGCACAGTTCGAGATCGCGCGTAAGCTGAACCTCTTTGGTGGGAAGGTCTCCGTTGCGGACGGTGTCGTCTTCAACCTCAATGATGTGCCGAATCCGCAGGAGAGTATGCTGGAGATCGTCGCGGCAAAGGAGCTGTATTGGCAGCAGGGGGCGGATCATGACAGCGACCTCTCGAAGTGGACGATGGAGCGCGGCAATACGGTTGACTTCCACGGCACGGTGAATGCACTCAGTACGGGCAAGGATGCCGAGATCAATATCTTAGGTTATGCAGTCAATGCGGATCGTGCGCACATCGACGGAGACCGCGCAGCAGTCTCGCTCGCAGCGTGGACGAAGCTCACATCCGATGATCGGAATAATGCGCCTGTCAAAACAACGAAGATTGAACTCTCCCCCGAGAATGTCGTGCGTGCGGACGGCCTCCGTATTCGCGAGAAGAAAAGCACGGAGATTCGCGGCGGGAAAGTCGAGCTGAAGAACAGTACGATTGACTCGGCGCGTCTTGATATTACAGCGCATAAATCCTTCAACAGCGAGGGAGACATGGATAGGTCAAGCGAACGTCAGGCGCTGACAGCGACGGCGGACAACTCCGTTGTGCTTGACAACGTCACCATCAACGGAATTACGGGACGGGATCGGTACCACTGGTTCGAGATCACGGGCGGCACGGTGAATATCGCGAACTCGAACATCCACACGGAGAAGACGCTGAACATTGGGGCGGTCTCCTCCCTCGACCGTACGATGAAGAATCGTCATTGGGAAACGCCGATTGAGCAGACGGGAACGCGCACGACGACAGCGGCAAATACGCTGAATGTCACGAACTCGACGCTGAAGGTGACGCGCCCCGCGTGGGAGTCAAATCCCTATGCAGTGCAGGCAGATGCGACGGCAAAGGACGTAAAGCTCACGGGCGGAACGCTGCATCTGACGGGGACAAACATCGAAACTCCGCTGACTGCAAACATCATCGCGGGTTCGACGCAGGAGAAGGAGAACCATCCCTATGATGAGACGACCCGTTCACCGAACAAAACGGTCTTGTCTCATGTACGCTCGACGCTCGGGCAGACCATCACAATTGACGGCACAAGCACAATTCGTGCGCGGGATACCAGAGTTGACGGCGGCAAGGTGACGGTCGGCAGGGATGTGACCTTTACCGTCGGCGACAGCTCGGCCGGCAGTCTCGCCGTGCTCGGAGATGCGCGCGTGTCAGCGGGCAGCGGAACTGTGCGAACGACCCCTGCGGGGAGTGATGTGCAGTTCCACGGAAAGGTCCGTGGTACGGGAATGAACAATCAGTCGATTCAGTTCATCGGGCATACCGTGAACCTCGACCATGCGGACCTCCGTGATGTTGGGCGCATCTATGCACTTGCAATGAATCGCCGCACCACAGAGGATGCGCACGGCAATAAGGAAAGCAGTGTGACTACGGGTGCGGAGAATGTTATCGGCGCCGACGGACTGCATGCGGAGGCGAAGAACTTTGACCTAAGAGCGGGACAGATGACCTTGAAAAATGCGGAACTCTATGCCGCAGAATCCGGGAAACTGCGTGCGGGAGTGATGCAGCACGGTGCGCAGACGAAAATCACGAACGGCGGTGCGATTCATCTCGACAATACGGAGATTACGGTCGATGGATCGGATGACATGGCGTTCAGCAGTGAGAGCGGCAGTCTCACGCTTGTAAACGGCAGTGAAATCTATGCGCTGAACGGCACAGCAGATTTTGTTGTGGCAAGCAGCTTTGATGAAGGTGCGAATATCGCGCGCGTGACAAAGAAAAATAAGCTCTCGCTTTGGAACTCTAAGATCGATGCGAAGGATGTAGATATTACCACCGGCGATGCCGAGCTTTGGCAGAGCAGCACGCTGCATGCTGCGGGGCAGATGAAATTCGATACATCGGCTTCCGATACCATCCGCACGGACGGCTCGACGGCATCTCTGCTGCGTGATGCGTCCTCGCATGTGACACGCGCGGGTACGGAGTCCACGGAGTTTACCGTGCAGGGGGCGGACAAGCCTGTCCCGCCCGTTCCGCAGCCGCCCGCGCCGCCTGTGAGCCCTGATGCGCCGATACTCTCCGCCGACGATGAGGCGAACAAGGCAGAGGGTGCAGCGAAGGCATCCGCAGCGCTCGCAGAGACGACGCAGGAGGCACGCACTGCGGCGCTGACCGAGACGGTCGCGCGTCTGAACGAGAATACGGCGGCATCGCGCCGTCAGACGGCAGGTGTTCTCCTCGGCGTGATTGACACCATCGCAAGCGATACGACGCTGACGAGCGCAGAGAAGACCGCGCTCCAGCTCGCCGTCCTTGATGCCTATGCACCTGTGCAGGAGGCAAAGGCAGAGCAGAATAACACTGCCACGAATACCGTCGATGAGGCTGTAAACGCGGCGACCAATGTCGCTGTCGTACCTGTATACCCCGATGAGAACGAGGCGGAGGAAGTCGTTTCGTTCGCGTAATAACGGTTTATTTTGACGAAAAGAAGCGGTCGCAAATGCGACCGCTTCTTTGTGTTGCGATTATCAGATGCCGATGCCGCATTCCCTGCAGATGGCGGTTTGAAGGAGCTTGGAGAAGTTGATATTATGCTCGCGTGCGAGCGTGTCCATCCAGCCCGGGAGGGTGACGTTCTTGCGTACGGTGCGCGTATCGTTCATCTGTCGTACGGGCAGTGTATCCGCGCGCACGAGGGCGACGGAGGCCCTCTTTGGGACTGTGAGAGCTGCGGGAGCAGACGGCACTGGTATATCGGCGCGCTCCTCCTCGAGATGCCAGAGTGCAAGAGCGAGCGCGTCCTCGGCGTTCTCGAATGCCTCCTCGAGGTTTGCGCCGTCCGTGTAGCAGTTCGGCAGATCGGGGAAGTCGACGAGAACGCCGTCCTTCTCCTCGGTGAAGATTGCAGGGTAGATGTATTTCATGGAGCGTCCTCCTCTCAGCGCAGGGAGATGCCTGCGTCTCTTAGGGAAGCACTGATAAATTCAGCACCGCCATCTTGACGCATCTTTTTTGCCCGCACTGTGTCGGCAAATCCTCCACATAGCTTTGGCTATGCGTCCGGTTTGCCTCCTTGTTCGGCCGAAAAAATCTACGCCAATCTGACGGACTTCATTTTATCAGCGATTCCTTAGAATTTTGTGCAGCGTGCCGGTGCGTACCTCCTCGCTCGGATGGCGACCGACCATGAAGGTTTTGCCTGTGATGGGGCTTTGGTACATATCGTGACGCTTGTTGTGTCCGATGAGTGTGCAGCCGTGCTTCTTCAACAGGCGCACGAGTTCCGCCGTCGTCATAGGTTCGCCTCCCCTATGCAAATTATACGCATTAATGCGTGTTGGAGTCAAGAAGGGGGCTAGACAATATGATATTCCTTCCACGGGATCTGATTGAGCCGTACGGCCTTTAGAAAATCGACGATGTCCTTGCGTCCGTAATATTGAGGTGTTCCGTCGCTGGTGAGGCTCATGAGGATGATGGGCATGCCCGGGAAAAAGCGCATGAGCGCACGGCGGGTCTGTGTGGATCTGACAGTGTAGCGGGTGACGCTGGGATCGACGTGGATGACGGCAAATGTCACGCCCTTTTCGATGATGACGGCCCCCTCGATGGTCACGGGCATCCCCCTCTCTATGATTTGCCTCATTTTAGCAGAGTGCATGGAGCAATACAATAATAAAATGAGCGAAGTGATTAAAATGAGGTTGCGGAAAGAGGGAAAAGCCCGTATAATAATCACTAAGCAGTGAGAATCGCGGAGGTGGTACTCGCTGTACCTGAGTCCTATTGACGGAAAATTTTAATAAGTATCTGTATAATGTATACCTTTACAGAAGGATTTTTATTTTTTTTGTCGAAAGGTTAAGGGTACTGATATTCAACGATGACGGCATCTGCCGCCCGACTCGGTTCATGTTGTACCGAGCCGGTTTTGACGCGCGCGGGAGCAGTCGGAGGAGGAATATGAGCAGTTTTTTATCGGGGTATCTCAGGCAGATCGGCAGAGCTTTTGCGCTGACGGCGGCTGCGGGCGCTGTACCGCCTCTCCTCATGGGGGAGACGGGACTGGCGGGCGCGGTGCTGGCAGGCGCAGCGGCTGCGGCGCTGTACTTCTGGCAGCTGGCGCAGCGCCTCCTGCGCGCGTCGCGCGGGACGGTCGCTGCCGGGCGCATCCAGGTGCAGCTCGGTCTCGTGCTGATGCTGGCGCTGATCTTCGCGGTCCTCTGGGCGGCGAGTACGCTGGGCGTCAGCTGCTTTTATGCGGCGGTCGGCGGGTTTTTCCTGCTGCACCTGCTCATGATGGCACAGCTGATCATCCGCGAGATGCGCTCCGATAAGCAAAGCGGGGATTTTCCCCAAGGGAGGTAGAGGTTATGCACGAAATCGGTGTTCGCGAGGCAGTGCAGATCGCCGGATTTACCTTCAATTCGCAGACCCTTGTCATGACGTGGCTCTCGATGGTGGTCGTTCTCTTCATCGGTTGGATCGCGACGCGCAATCTAAAGGTTGTGCCGACGTCGAACTGGCAGATGATGCTCGAGACGATCGTTGAGACGCTTCATGCACAGGCGGAGGAGAGCATGGGCCAACGCGGGCGGGGTTTCCTGTCCATGATGGTCGTCGCGCTGTTCCTGTTCCTGTTGGTGTCGAATTGGATTGGTCTGATCCCGACGATGGCATCGCCAACAAATGATCTGAACACCACATTAGGACTGGCACTGCTGGTCGTTGTCATGGCGCACGTGTTGGGGCTCTATGTGAAGGGAATGCACTACATCGGTCATTTCTTCCAGCCGTTCGCGCCGTTCGTCATCATCAACATGGTTGAGGAGCTTGCCAAGCCGATTACGCTGTCGTTCCGTCTATTCGGTAACATTCTGGCGGGCGAGATTCTGATCCACATTCTGCTGATCCTGCTGGGGAACTATTCGACGGTTCCGTCCGTGATCTGGATCGCCTTCAGTATCTTTATCGGCGGAGTGCAGGCCTTTATCTTCACGATGCTGTCGATGGCATACATCGGCAGTGCGATTAAGACTGAGGATCACTAGGATCTGTGCGCGGCACGTCCGTGCATCAATTTTTGAGGTAGTGTTTATTTTTTAAGGAGGACATTTTCATGGAAAACGCAATTATGGTAGCTGCTGCTCTGATCGGTGCGGGCATTACGGCGGGTCTTGCTGCGGTCGGCGCTGCAATCGGTGACGGTCTTGTCACGAGCCGCTTCATTGAGGGGCTGGCACGTCAGCCGGAGGCAAAGAACACGCTGTTCACGAACACCCTCATCTCCGTCGGTCTGATCGAGGCGCTGGCTATCATTGCGGTTGTTGTTGCGCTGATTATGCTCTATGCAAATCCGCTGATTCACTAAGAGTCTCTTTGAATCGCATGGATTTTGCAAAGGGGGCATAGGAATTGGTCGAAACCATTCAAGGTATTATCGATCTCAACAGCACGCTGCCCATCCAGATCATCAACTTTCTGATTCTCGTGGCACTCCTGCGCGCGGTGGCGTACAAGCCCGTCGTCCGCATGATGGAGGAGCGCAAGGCGAAGATCGCCGAGAGCATCGAGAAGGCGGACGCGGATGCAGCTGCGGCTGCAGCCACGCTGGACGAGTATAAGGCGCAGCTGGCCGAGGCGCGTGTGAAGGCGCAGGAGATCGTTGATCTCGCCGAGAAGCGTGCATCGGAAGAGCATGCGGCGAGCATCCAGGCAACGAAGGCCGAGATCGAGCAGATGAAGAAGGCCGCCGAGCTCCAGATCGAGCGCGAGCGCGCCCATGCCATTGAGCAGCTGCGGGGCGAGGTCGTCACGGTTGCGCTTGCCGCAGCCGGCAAGATCATCCAGAAGAACCTGACGGCAGAAGACAACGAGGCGATCATCGGCTCGTACATCGCAAAGCTCGACGGCGATAAGATTGGTGATGCATCATGCTGAGCATGGAACTCGCACGCAAATACGCAAGGGCGATCTTTGAGCTTGCCTGCGAGGAGGATCAGCTGAAGGAATACGGTGCGGACATCGCGCTCGTCCAACAGACGATGGTGGACTGCCCGGAGCTGAAGTCGTTCATCAACAATCCGAACTTCCCGCCCGAGGACAAGAAGAAGCTCCTGAAGGAAATCTTCGCGGAGGATCTTCGTCCGATCGTAATGAATTTTCTCCTGCTGCTCGTAGACAAGCGGCGCATGCAGGTATTTGCTGCCATCAGCGCTATTTTTGCCCAGCTCACGAATGAAAAGCTCGGCATTGCAGTTGCGGATGTCACGACGGTCGAGCCGCTCACTGAGGCGCAGATGACCGCGCTGAAGGAGAAACTCGAGCGCGTCACGGGCAAGCAGATCTCCCTGCGCGAGCACAGCGATCCCTCCATCATCGGGGGCGTTGTGGTGCGCATCGGCGACCGCCGCATCGACGGCAGCATCAAAGGGCGTCTCGCTGCAATGACGGCAGACTTAATGGCGAACTAGCGGGGTGACAGCGAAATATGAAAATGAATCCGGAAGAGATTACTTCCATAATTAAAGACCGAATCAAGAACTACGATGTCGACCTGAATGTCAATGACGTCGGTACGGTTCTTGAGGTCGGCGACGGCATTGCCCACATCTACGGCCTGGACAAGGCGATGGCGGGCGAGCTGCTCGACTTTGGCAACGACATCTACGGACTCGTTCTGAACCTCGAGCAGGAGAGCGTCGGCGCCGTTCTGCTCGGCGGCGATACGGAGATCAAGGAAGGCGACACCGTCAAGCGCACGGGCCGCATCATGCAGGTGCCTGTCGGCGAGGCGATGATCGGCCGCGTCGTGGATGCGCTCGGCCGCCCCATCGACGGCAAGGGACCCATCGACACGAAGGAGTTCCGTCCGGTCGAGTCTCCGGCGCCCGGTATCGCAGACCGCAAGAGTGTCCATGAGCCGCTCCAGACGGGTCTGAAGGCAATCGACGCACTCGTTCCGATCGGCCGCGGACAGCGCGAGCTGATCATCGGTGACCGCGGCACGGGCAAGACGGCGATTGCCGTCGATACGATTCTGAACCAGAAGGGCCAGAACTGTATCTGCGTCTATGTTGCGATCGGTCAGAAGGCATCGACCGTTGCGCGCGTCGTGAAGACGCTCGAGGACGGCGGTGCGATGGCGTACACGATCGTCGTTGCCGCAACGGCAGCCGACTCTGCGCCGCTCCAGTATCTCGCGCCGTATGCGGGCGTTGCGATGGCAGAGTACTTCATGTACAAGGGCGGTCATGCGCTGTGCGTCTATGACGACCTTTCAAAGCACGCCGCAGCCTACCGCGCGATGTCGCTGCTGCTCCGCCGTCCGCCCGGACGCGAGGCATACCCGGGCGACGTGTTCTACTTACACTCCCGCCTCCTCGAGCGCGCAGCGAAGCTGTCGGATGCGCTCGGTGCAGGCTCCATCACGGCACTGCCGGTCATCGAGACCCTCGCGGGCGACCTCTCGGCGTATATCCCGACGAACGTCATCTCGATCACAGACGGTCAGATCATGCTGGATACCGACGCATTCTACTCGGGCATCCGCCCGGCGATCAACGTCGGTCTCTCGGTCTCCCGTGTCGGCGGTTCCGCACAGATCAAGGCGATGAAGCAGGTCGCGGGCACGATGCGTCTCGACCTCGCACAGTACCGCGAGCTCGCGGCATTTGCCCAGTTCGGATCGGATCTCGACAAGGCGACGAAGGCGCAGCTGGATCGCGGCGCACGCATGGTCGAGACGCTCAAGCAGGCGCAGTACAGCCCGCTTTCCGTTGCCGAGCAGGTGCTTGTCATCTTCACGGCGGTGCGCGGACATCTGGCAGACATCCCCGTGAACAAGGTTGTCACGTTCCACACGGACTTCCTGAAGTTTATGCGTGCCTCGCATCCGGAGATTGCTGCGGCGATTACCCAGTCGCAGAAACTCGACGATGCGGTTGAGGCCGACATTACGGCGGCCATCGCGGAGTTCAAGGACACCATCTCCTACAAAGAAGCGTAAGGGGAGAGGTGAGACGAAATGGCCAATTTACAGGATATTCGTCGCCGCATCCGCAGCGTCAAGAGCATCCAGCAGATCACGAACGCCATGGACATGGTTGCGACCTCCCGTCTGCGCCGTGCCAAGGAGGCCGCGAATGCCAACCGCCCCTATGCCGAAAAGACCGCTGAGGTCATTCGCAGCGTAGCGGCGGCAGCCAAGGATGTCACGCATCCGCTCCTCGAGCAGCACGCAGAGGGCAAGCGCCTGATCCTCGTCATGGCGGCGGACAAGGGGCTTGCCGGAGCATACTCCAGCAATGCGCTCAAGACCGCAATGACCCTTGTCGAGGACAAGGACAGCACCGAGATCATCGCAGTCGGACGCAAGGCGCGCGACTTCTTCAAGAACCGCAGTTTCAACATCGTCGGCGAGCGCATCGGCATCAGCGAGCGTCCGCAGGCGGTGCACGCACAGAGCATTACGAAGTCCGTCATCGATGCCTTCGAGGCGGGCGGCGTGAAGGAAGTCTACATGGTCTACACGCGTTTCGTGTCGGCCATCACCTGCGTGCCCGAGACGGTCAAGCTCCTTCCCTTTGAGGCGCTCGATGCGGACGGGCAGGCACATGCAGAGTACATCTATGAGCCGAATGCCGAGGAGGTGCTCGGGGCGTTGCTGCCGCAGTACCTGTTCACCACCATCTATGCGGCCCTCCTCCAGTCGGCGGCGAGCGAGCTGAGCTCACGCATGAATGCGATGAGCAATGCGACCGACAACGCCGGAGAACTCATCGGGAAGCTCGACCTCTACTACAACAAGGTACGTCAGGCGGGCATCACGAACGAGATCAACGAAATCGTCGGCGGCGCCGAGGCACTCAAGTGACATCCATGTGCGCAGAGCGCATGGAGGTAAGGAGGTTTTCCATTGGCAAAAGGTAAAGTCGTACAGGTCATCGGACCTGTCGTAGATATTGA
>CAUQID010000027.1:0-22874 GCA_963518105.1 uncultured Selenomonas sp. | reverse complement strand
CTTTGGACATCAATGAGATTCAGCAGATTCTGCCGCATCGTCCGCCGATGCTGCTCGTGGATCGTATCACGGAGCTTGTCCCGTTCAAGTCGGCGACGGGCATCAAGTGCGTGACGATGAACGAGCCGTTTTTCCTCGGGCATTTCCCGGGGCATCCGATCATGCCGGGCGTGCTGCTTCTCGAGGGAATGGCGCAGGTCGGCGGCGTGACGATGCTCTATCCGGAGGAGAATCGCGGCAAGATTGCGCTCTTCGGCGGGATGGAAAATGTGAAGTTCAAGCGACCTGTCGTACCCGGTGATGTGGTGACGACGAAGGCGGAACTGGTGCGTGTGCGCGGCGTGTTCGGCGTGCTGCACGCGGACGCCTATGTCGAGGGCGAACTCGTGGCATCGGCTGATTTCAAATTTGCGCTGAAAAGCGGGGAAGAACTCTGAAAAAGAGTGATAGAGATAGGAAAAAAGGACATACTCCGCAGAAAAAGCGAGATATCCGCTGATTTCGACTGATTTTTCGATGCGAAAAAACGGCGCATCTGTCGGATAGTAGGATAGAGTGGCGTATGTCTGTCCCGCCGCGTGCGGGACTGAAGGAGTTGAAATAGATGACAGGCAGCAGCAAGGTTCTGGCCTATATCCATGAGACGGCGGTTGTTGCGCCGACGGCGCGCATCGCAAAGAACGTGGAGATCGGCCCCTATGCGGTCATCTCGGATCATGTCCAGATCGGCGAGGGGACGAAGATCGGCCCGCACGTTGTGATCAAGGAGTGGACGCAGATCGGCCGTGACTGCCAGATTTTCCAAGGGGCATCCATCGGCGAGGTGCCGCAGGATCTGAAGTTCAGAGGCGAGAAGAGCTATACGTTCATCGGCGACCGTACGACGATCCGCGAGTGTGCGACGGTGCACCGCGCGACGGGCGAGGGAGAGGAGACGCGTATCGGCGACGACTGCCTGCTGATGGCATACACACATATCGCGCACAACTGCGTGCTCGGCAACCGCATTATCATGAGCAATGCGGCGATGCTCGCAGGTCATGCCATTGTTGAGGACGGCGTGGTGATCGGCGGGATGGCGGGCGTGCATCAGTTCGTGAAGATCGGGCGCAACGCGATGATCGGCGGCACGTCGAAACTCGTGCAGGATGTTGTACCGTTCACGATGGTGGATGGACATCCGGCGCGTGCCGTCGGACTCAACAGCGTGGGGATCTCGCGCGCGGGCATCCCGATTGAGGTGCGCCGCCGCATCAAGCAGGCGTACAAGATTCTCTACCGCTCGGGGCTGAACCTCACGCAGGCGATTGCTGTCATCGAGCAGGAGGTGGACTCCTGTGAGGAGGTCGACCATCTCCTGCGCTTCCTCCGCAACGCGGAGCGTGGAATCTGCCGCGAACGTCATGAGGATGAGTGAGGGGTAATGATGGAAAAACTGGGTCTGCTCGCGGGTATCGGACATCTTCCCGCTGCGTGCGCGCGTGCGGCGCGTGCACAGGGCTATGAGGTACATGCCGTCGCGCTGCTGCCGGACTGTGATCCGGAACTGAAGGAGGCGGCATCGACCTATCGTGCCATCAGTATCGGTGCGATTGCTGAGATTCTGGCCTACCTCCAACAGGAGGGCATCACGAAGGTCACGATGATCGGCAAGGTGACGAAGGAACTGCTCTTTACGGGGGCAATCCAGCCGGATGAGATGCTGCGCGGGATGCTCATGCAGCTGCCGAACCAGAACGACGATACGATCATGATGATGTTCGTCGGCGCGCTGATGAAGATCGGCATAACGCCACTCGACCAGACGGCGCTCATCCGTCCTCTGATGCCGCCGGCAGGGGTACTGACGAGCCGCGCACCGAGCGATGCGGAGCGTGCGGATATGGCGTATGGACTTCAGATGGCGCGCGAGATCGGGCGGCTCGATGTCGGTCAGACTGCGGTGGTGAAGAACCGCGCAGTGATGGCGCTCGAGGCGATCGAGGGGACGGATGCCTGCATCCGCCGCGGCGGGCAGCTTGCAGGCGGCGGTGCGGTCGTGGCAAAGGCGGCCAAGCCGCAGCAGGACAGCCGCTTCGATGTGCCTGCTGTCGGGCTCGATACCATCGAGTCACTGGTGGCGGCAAAGGCCTCTGCACTCGTTATCGAGGCGGACAAGACGCTCTTCATCGACAAGGAGCGCGCGGTCGCGCTCGCTGAGGCGAACGGCATCACGATTGCGGCGATGTGAGGTGGGATGAGGAGGTTCTGCCCTTGAAGATCATGCTTTCGGCGGGGGAGACCTCGGGCGACCTCCACGGCGCGGCACTCGCACGGGAACTGCGCGTACTCGATCCCGCCGTCTCCCTCATCGGATTCGGCGGAGCAGAGATGGCGGCGGCGGGCGTCGTGCTTCGTCAACACTATACGGACTACAACGTCATGGGGATCTCAGCGGTGCTCATGAATCTGCGCCGCATCCTCGCACTCCTCGATGATCTGACGTGTCTGATGGAGGAGGAGCGTCCGGATGTGCTCGTCATCATCGACTATCCGGATTTTAACTGGCGGCTTGCGGCGCGGGCGAAAGAGCGGGGGATCCCCGTTTTTTCTTATATTCCGCCCTCTGCATGGGCATGGCGCAAGGGGCGTGCGAAGTCCTGCGCCGCGCTCGCCGATGAGATTGTTGCCATCTTCCCGCATGAACTGCCGCCTTACGAGGCGGCAGGGGCAAATATTTCCTTTGTCGGCAACCCCCTCATTGATACGGTGCGTGTGGAGATGTCAGCGGAGGAGGTACGCCGCCATTTCGGTATCGAGGCGGACGATGTACCGATCCTTCTCCTGCCGGGCAGCCGGCGCGAGGAGATCGAGCGTCTGCTCCCGCCGATGCTGGGTGCAGCAGAGATACTCGCAGGAGAGGATGCCGCACGCCGTTTCTTCCTGCCTGTGGCAGACGGTGTGGATGAGGAGCGCATCAGGGCTCATCTCGCCGCTGCATCTGTGCCCGTCACGCTGACCCATGATGCGCGCTATGCGCTCATGGGTGCGGCGCGCGCGGCGATGGCGGCATCGGGGACGGTTGTGATGGAGGCGGCGATCATGGGGCTGCCTGCGGTCGTTCTCTACCGTCTGTCCGCACTCTCCTATCTCGTTGGGCGGCTGCTTGTGGATGTGCCGCGCTTTTCCTTGCCGAATATTCTCGTCGGGGAGACGTTCGAGACGGAGCTGCTGCAGGATGCGGTACAACCCGCGCGGATCGCGGCTGCGCTCGCTCCGCTCCTCACGGACGGTGCGGCGCGCAGTCATGTGACGGAACGTCTCGCCCGCGCGGTCGCCCTGCTCGGTGCACCGCATGCGGCGCGGCGCGTGGCGGAGCGGATTCTCGTACTGGGAAGAGGGACATAAAAGACGCGTTCCGATAGGAGAACTATGAAGAATTACAAGAGACTGCTTGCCTATATGCGGCCGTATGTGAGGAAATTCGCACTTGCGGTTGCGTGCATCATCCTCGCCTCAGCGGCGAATCTCTACGTCCCGTGGATCATTAAGGATATGATCGACGATGTGCTTGCAGACAAGAATATGGCACTGCTCAACGCCATCTGCATCGGCATCGTCGTCATCTTTTTCCTGCGCGGGATTTTTTATTTTGGGCAGTCCTATCTCGTCTCCTACATTGGGCAGAAGGTGATCATCGACGTGCGCGAGGTCATGTTCCGCAAGTTCCAGCGGATGCCGCTCGCGTACTACGACCGCCATCAGACGGGCGAGATCATGAGCTATGTTACGAATGATGTGGCGGCCATCCAGTCGGCGCTCGTCGATAACCTCATCGATCTCGTGACGGAGGGCTGTATCCTCATCGGCTCGCTTGCCCTCATGTTCTACCTGGACTGGAAGCTCTCGCTTCTGACGCTCGTCGTCATCCCCATGGTCGGGCAGGCGATGAAGATCTTCGGTCGAAAAATCAAGCAGTCCAGCGGGGTCATCCAGATGCGTCTGGCGGAGATCACGGCACTCCTGCAGGAGAGCTTTTCTGCGACGCGCGTGGTGAAGTCGTTCGTGCGCGAGGACTATGAGATCGAGCGCTTCGTGCAGTGCAATCAGCGCAACTTCGAGGCGGTGATGAAGAACGTCCAGCAGACGAGCATGCTCACGCCGACGGTGGAGTTCCTCGCGGCGATCGCCGTGACATTCATCGTTTGGTTCGGCGGGTATGAGGTTGTCAACGGAGATATCACGGCGGGGGCGTTCGTTGCATTCCTCACCTATGCAGTCAACCTCGCGAACCCGGTCAAGCGTCTCTCGCGTATCTACGGCAATCTGCAAAAGGCGATGGCTGCGGTTGACCGCGTATTCTCCGTGGTCGATCTTCAGGAGAGCATCACGGACAGACCCGATGCCAAGACGCTCCCGCCCGTGGAGGGACGCGTGCGCTTCGACAATGTGACGTTTTCGTACAAGGCGGGGCGCACGGCGCTCTCGGGCGTGAACCTCGAGGCCGCGCCGGGCGAGATGATTGCCTTTGTCGGTCCCTCGGGTGCGGGCAAATCGACGATCGCCAACCTCATCCCTCGCTTCTACGAGGTGGACAGCGGCGTGATTACCGTGGACGGGCACGATATCCGCGACGTGACGCTCGCGTCCCTGCGCGGTCAGATCGGACTTGTACCGCAGGAGACGATGCTGTTCTCCACGACCATCCGCGAGAATATCCGCTACGGACGTCTCGATGCGACGGATGCGGAGATCGAGGAAGCGGCGCGTGCAGCGAACGCACACAATTTTATCATGGAGCTCGAGCACGGGTATGATACTGAGATCGGCGAGCGCGGCGTGAGCATCTCCGGCGGACAGCGTCAGCGCATCGCTATTGCGCGCGCGATTCTCAAAGATCCGCGCATCCTCATCCTCGACGAGGCGACCTCTGCGCTCGATACGGAGAGTGAGAAGATCGTGCAGGCGGCGCTCGATAACCTCATGGTCGGCAGGACGAGCTTCGTCATCGCGCACCGTCTCTCGACGGTGCTCAGCGCGGACCGCATCTACGTCATCGACGGCGGACGCATCGCGGAGCAGGGGACGCACGAGGACCTGCTCGCACGGGGCGGGCTCTATCAGCATCTCTATGATATTCAGTTTCGGGGAGAGTGACGCATGCGATTTCTCTATAATTTAGCGGCAATCCTCATCGTCACCATCATCATACCGATCTTTATGCTGCGCGCGACGCGCGAGCGCGGCTTTGTTGAACGCATCAAGCAGAGTTTCGGCTTCTATCCGTCGGATACGCTCGAGAAGGTCGCCGGCAGGAATGCAATCTGGGTGCATGCGGCATCCGTCGGTGAGATTGTCGCGACGAGCCCGCTCGTGCGCGAGTTCCGCAAGGTGTTCCCGGACAGCCCGATTCTCGTCTCCGTTGTGACGACGGGCGGGTACGAGATGGCGCACCGCATCATCAAGGATGCGGATGCCATCATCTACTTTCCGCTGGATCTGCCCTTCCTCGCCTCGCGCGTCGTGGGGCGCATCCGTCCGCGTGTCTTTTTGCCTGTGGAGACGGAACTCTGGCCGAATTTCCTCCAGAAGGCGAAGCAGCTTGATGTGCCGGTCATGATGGTCAACGGCCGCATCAGCGACCGCAGCGTCAAGCAGTACAAGTATCTGCTCGGGATGCTGCGCGAGATGATTGGGACGGTGAAATGCTTTGCTATGCAGTCCGGCATCGACGCGGACTACATCATGCGTCTCGGTGCGCCGCGTGAGCTCGTGACGGTCACGGGCAACACGAAGTTTGATCAGGCGTATACGAGCGTCAGCCCCGAGGAGCGGGCGGCACTCATACAGGAGCTTGGGCTCAGGGGCGCAAGCCATATCATGATTGCAGGCTCGACGCATCGCGGCGAGGAGGAGTTGGTGCTCGCGGCATTCGCCGCTGTGCGCGACCGTGATCCGAATGTGCGCCTTATCATCGCTCCGCGCGAGGTGCTGCGCACCATCGAGGTGGAGCATCTCTGCCGCAAGGCGGGCTTCACCGTCAATACACGCAAGAACCTCCAAAAGGGGGCGGCGGGCGGTGAGGATATTGTCATCCTCGATACGGTCGGCGAGCTTGGGCGCGTCTACGGTCTCGGCGATGTCATCTACATCGGCGGCAGCCTCATCCCGCACGGCGGACACAACATTCTCGAGCCTGCGGCGCACGGCAAGGCGATCATCGTCGGCGACCAGATGTTCAACTTCAAGGACATTCATGCGCTCTTCCGCAACCGCGGCGCAGTTGTGACGGTCGCGAGCGGTGCTGAGCTGACGCAGGAGACGCTGCGTCTCTTTGCCGATGCGGATGAGCGGGCTCGCCTTGCACGCGAGACACTTGCCATCATCAACGAGAATAAGGGGGCGTCGGCAAAATCCGCGCAGATCCTTGTCTCGATGCTCGAGAACTACGAGGCGCGCCGTGCACTGCGCGTTCAGCAGCGGATTTCTGCGCACCGTGTGCGCGCGACGCAGAAGGTCGCGAACTTTCAGACCTATTTCATCGACCTCGTCCATGACAAGGAGGTGCGCGGCATCTCGCGCAGACTCATCATGGGCATATTCTACGGGTTCTCACTCATCTATGAGCAGCTCGTCAATCTGAAACTGACGATGTACCGCCTCGGCTGGGTGAAGAAGGAACAGCTCCCCTGCTATGTCATCAGCCTTGGCAATGTCACCGTGGGTGGCACGGGAAAGACCCCGACGGCCCAGCACCTTGCACGAGCCATCCGCGATATGGGCTACCGCGTAGCGATTCTGAACCGCGGCTACCGCGCGAAGTGGCGCGGGGCGGTCGGCATCGTCTCCGACGGGCACTCGCTCCAGATGGATGCGGAGACGGCAGGGGACGAGGCGTTCATGCTCGCCAAGCATCTGCCGAATGTCCCCGTGCTCATCGGGCCGCAGCGCGCCGTGACGGGGCGTTATGCCATCGAGCATTTCGGTGCGGAGGTGGCGATTCTCGACGACGGGTATCAGCACTGGCAGCTTGCACGCGATATGGATATCCTGCTCGTGGATGCGGTGAACGTGTTCGGCAACGGATATCTCCTGCCGCGCGGCACACTGCGCGAGCCTCTCTCGCACATCGATCGCGCGGATGTCTGTCTCATGACGAAGGTTGATCAGGCAGCCCCGGGGGCGATTGAGCATATCTGGGAGACGTTTCGCAGCTACAATCAGGACGGCCTCATCCTCGAGAGCATCCATCAGCCGCGTCAGTTCGTACGGCTGTCGGACTGGTTCGAGGACATCGGTGCGGGCGGTGTGCCTGTCACAGAGATGGAGGGGAAGAAGGTGCTCGCCGTCTCCGCCATCGGCAACCCTGCTTCGTTTGAACAGACGCTTACAGATCTCGGGGTCGAGATGGTGGAGAGTATGCGCTACCCTGATCATCATGACTACGGCGAGCGTGATATGGCCGAGGTCCTCTACCGCGCGGAGACACTCGGGGTCGAGGCCATTGTCATCACGGAAAAAGACGCAGTGAAAGTGCCGGACGATGTGGTGCGTGCGAAATGGCGCATACCGATGTATGTCATCTCGGTCGAAGTCACGTTCCAGAGAGGACAGGAGGCGTTCTTCCGCACGCTTAAAGAGCAGCTCGCGGCGAAGCTGCGGCCTGCGTCATGAATACGATATAGAGGTGATCGCATGAAAGTGCTCTGCATTATCCCTGCGCGTTACGCATCCACACGTCTGCCGGGCAAGCCCCTGCGCGAGATCGCGGGGAAGCCCATGATCGTCCGCGTCTACGAGCGGGCCGTGCGGGCACAGCGTGTGCACGATGTCGTTGTCGCGACAGACGACGCACGCATCTGTGCAGCCGTCGAAGCGTGCGGCGGGCGCGCCGTTATGACGCGCGCCGATCACGCGACGGGGACAGACCGTCTCGCCGAGGTCGCGGCGCAGATGACGGACTATGACCTCATCATCAACGTGCAGGGCGACGAGCCGCTCATCGATCCTGCCGTAATCGACGCGCTCGTCGCGCCGTTCCTTGAGGATGAAACGCTCTCGATGGCGACGGCAAAGACCCTGCTCACAGACGAGTCGGAGATGGCGAATCCGAACAATGTGAAGGTCGTCGCCGACCGCGCCGGCAACGCGCTCTATTTCTCCCGTGCGCGGATTCCGTATGCGCGCAATGCGGGTGCGCAGGTCTACAAACATATTGGTATCTATGCCTATCGGCGCGACTTCCTGCTGGACTACGCCCGTATGGCGCAGACCCCGCTCGAGGTGTCCGAATCGCTCGAGCAGCTGCGTGCGCTCGAGAATGGATACCGCATCCATGTCATTGAGACAGATGCCGTCTTTATCGGTGTCGACACCGAGGAGGATCTCGCTGCGGTCAATGAGGAGTACCGCAGACGCGGCATTGATTGACCGCCGCACGCAAAATCTTTATAATAATGAGTATCATGCTGCCTGCGCTATGCAGGATGATCGCTGAAAGGAGCTACGAAGATGAACAAAGTGAAGCTGGCGAATTTCGAGATCGGCGGCGGCGAGCCGCTCGTCCTCCTCGCAGGTCCCTGCGTGCTCGAGGGGCTGGAGCGCTCGCTCATGATCGGGCGCGGCATCAAGGAGATCACCGACCGCCTCGGCATCCCCTATGTGTTCAAGGCATCCTTTGACAAGGCAAACCGCTCTGCCTACCACAGCTTCCGCGGTCCCGGACTCGAGGAGGGGGCCAAGATCCTCGGGCAGATCCGTGCAGAGCTCGGTGTACCCGTCGTTACGGATATCCACGAGACCTGTCAGGCGGCGCCGACGGCGCAGGTCGCGGATATCCTCCAGATCCCTGCGTTCCTCTCGCGTCAGACCGACCTCCTGCACGCGGCAGCACAGACCGGCGCTGTCGTCAACGTGAAGAAGGGACAGTTCCTCGCGCCCGCCGATATGAGCAACGTTGTCAACAAGCTCCGTGAGAGCGGTACGGAGCGCATCCTCCTCACGGAGCGCGGCGAGACGTTCGGCTACAACAACCTCATCGTGGATATGCGCTCGTTCCCCATTATGCGCAGTTTCGGCTACCCTGTCATCTTTGACGGGACGCACAGCGTGCAGCTGCCGGGCGGCGCGGGGACGAGCTCGGGAGGGCAGCGCGAGTTTGTTGAGTACCTCGTGCGTGCGGCGGTCGGTGCAGGTATCGACGGCCTTTTCCTCGAGGTGCATGACAACCCGCCCGAGGCACTCTCGGACGGGGCGAACATGGTTTATCTGGACAAACTCGAGGCGCTGCTGAAGGATGCCCTCGCCATCTACGAAGTGGTACGGAAAAAGCTGAGCTAAACAGGAGAATCACATGCAAGAGAGCACGATCCGGCAGAAAGCCGTCGAGACACTGGAGCTGGAGGCAAGATGTGTTGCACAGCTCACGGCGCGCGTGGACGAGGAATTTGAGGCGGCAGTACGTGCCATCCTTGACTGCAGGGCGCGCATCGTCGTGACGGGCATGGGAAAATCGGGGCACATCGGACGCAAGATTGCTGCAACTCTCGCAAGCACGGGCACGCCGGCCTTCTTCATGCATCCTGCCGAGGCATTTCACGGCGATCTCGGCATGGTGACGGCGGATGACATCGTCATTGCCATCTCGAACAGCGGCGAGTCGAGCGAGGTTGTGAACATTCTCTCGATCATTCATCGCATCGGCGCGCGTATCATTGCGATGTGCGGCAGGCGAAAGTCCCAGCTCGGACGCAGCGCTGACTTCTACATCGATATCGGCGTGGAACGTGAGGCATGTCCGCTGGGGCTTGCGCCGACCAGCTCTACGACGGCGACCCTCGCGATGGGCGATGCGATGGCAATGGCGCTCATGGCGGCACGCGACTTCAAGAAGGAGGACTATGCCCTCTATCATCCGGGCGGCGCGCTCGGACGCAAGCTGCTGCTCACCGTGGCGAACGTGATGCACACAGGAGACGAGAACCCCGTTGTTTCCTACCACACGACGGCGAAGGATGCGCTCTTCGTCATGACGGACAAGGGCCTCGGCGCCGCCTCTGTGGTCGATGCGGACGGGAAATTCATCGGCCTCGTGACCGACGGCATCATTCGCCGCGCTCTGGCAAAGGATTACAACTTCCTTGACAAGGATGTGGAGAGCATCATGTTCGCCACGCCGCTTACCATCGGGCCGGACAAGATGGCGGCGGCAGCGCTCTCCGTCATGGAGAAGCATCAGCCGCGTCCCGTCACTGTGCTGCCCGTCGTGGATGCGGCGGGCGTGCCCGTCGGCATTGTCCATCTGACGGATCTCCTGCGGCAGGGGGTTGTGTGATGCCCATTCGGCAGGACGCAATTGCGCGTGCAAAGAAGATCAAATGCATCATCCTCGACGTGGATGGTGTTCTCACGGACGGCGGCATCTACGTCGCGCCCGATGGGAGCGAACTGTACAAGCCGTTCTTCACGCGCGACGGCCTCGTCATCACCCTCGCGCGCAAGGTCGGCATTGTGACCGCCATTATCACGGGACGTGCGTCATCCATCGTAGAGCACCGTGCACGCGAGCTGCACATCGGTCTCGTTCATCAGGGCAGCCTCGACAAGCGCGCCGCATACGCGGATATCAAGATGCAGACGGGGCTCGCCGATGACGAGATCGCCTACATCGGCGACGATATCGTAGATCTGCCCATCATGCGCATGGTCGGCCTGCCCTGTGCGGTCGGGGATGCCGTGCCGGAGGTGCGGGAGATCGCGCAGATCATTGCAGATGCCCGCGGCGGCCGCGGCGCGGTGCGGGAGATCTACGAGATCATTCTAAAGACGCAGGGACTGTGGGACGAGGTCCTCACAGCATTCCAAAATGACGGCGGCGATGCTCGTCAGTAGCGGAGAGAGGAGGTGCGGCAATGCTCTATGATACCCTTATGTTTCTCAGCCGGCTCGCATGCCGCACACCGCGCCCCGTTCTGCTCGCAGCAGGCTGGGTGCTCGGGAATCTCTACTATATCCTCATCCCGAAAATGCGCCGCCGCGCCGTGGCGCATATGATGCCTGCCCTCGGCATCGGGGAGGCGGAGGCAAAGCGTCTCGTGCGCGCCTCCTTCATCAATATGGCGCGCAACGTTCTCGACATCCTCGCAATGCCCATGCTGAATGAGCAAAATCTCAGCGAGTACATCGAGATCGACCATCTCGAGCGAATGCAGGAGGCGCTCGCCGAGGGACGCGGCGTCGTCGTGCTCACGGGACATGTCGGATGTTGGGAGTGGCTCTCAGCGGCGTTCACGCTGAACGGCATTCCTGTCAGTGCGATTGCGAAGCCGCAGCCGAATATCGAATACACGCGCGTGCTTGACGATCTGCGCGCGACCATCCACGTCGAGATCTTCTCCCGCGGGACAAGCGAGCTGATCGCTGCGGCGCGTGCGCTGAAGCGCGGCCGTCTCCTCGGTTTTCTCGCCGATCAGGACGGTGGTCCCGGCGGGGCGTTCATCGAGTTTCTCGGGCGCACGGCATCGACCCCGCTCGGACCCGCGGTCTTTTCGCGCAAATTCCGTTCGCCCGTTGTGCCCGCATTCATCCTGCGTCAGCCGAACGGGAAGCACAAGGTTGTCGTCGGTGAGATCATGCGTTGCCCCGATACGGGCGACAGCGACCGCGATCTGCATGAGTTTACCGTGCAGATGACGGCGGTCGTCGAGCGCGTGATCCGCGAGAATCCGACGCAGTGGATCTGGTTTCAGAAGCGGTGGAACACCCCGCCGGAGCAGCAGAAAACGGGCAAGCATCATGTATCGGCAGCGCAGGAGGAGGGGGCCTGATGGTGCAGAGAAAATGGATCTATGGCGGTGCGGGACTGCTGCTGGCAGGCCTCATCGTCTGGGCGGCCGCAAGCGTGCCGGAGCCCCCCGCAGCACAGGACGCGCAGCAGGGACCGCGCATCATGTCCTACGAGGACAATACGCTGCATGAGGAGCGGGACGGGCGCACCGTCTGGAAGCTCACGGCGCGGCAGGTGCGTGTCGATATCGACACGAATGATACGGGAATGCAGGGCATCGAGGGCACATTTTACAGTGACGACGGGCGCAGTGTCACTCTGCATGCGGACGAGGGGCACATGGCGAGCGCAACACGCGACATCACGCTCACGGGGAACGTGCATGCGGAGACCGATGACGGCACGCAGCTGCGCGCTGACAGCCTCGTGTGGACGGCGGCGGACGGCGTGCTCGCCGCCGTCGGCGGGGCGGCGCTCTCGCGCAGCGATGTTCGCGCGTCGGGCGACCGTATCGCGAGTGCGGATGCCTTCCAGCAGTTCAGCATCCAGGGGAACGCGCAGATAGAAAAGACGGGGGCAACGAAATGACGACGAAGAAACTGTATCGAGGCATACTCCTCCTGCTCGCGGCGGGAACGATCTGCACGGCGGCATCAGCGGCGCAGCAGGATGCAGAGCCCAGTAGACTCACGGCGGACACCCTCACCTATGACACGCGCACGGGCATTGTCACGGCGGAGAAGAATGTCCGCATGGAGCAGGGAACGGGATGGGTCGAGGGGGCGCGTGCCACCTATAACACCAAGACTGCAGAGGGGACGATCGAGGGCGGTGTCCGCGCCATGCGCGAGGATATGCAGCTCTCCTGCGATCGTCTCTTTGCCGCAGGGCAGGAGCACTGGCAGGCAGCGGGCAGCGTCCGCATGGTAAAGGGCGGGCATACCTTCAGCGGTGCACAGGTTGATTACTACCCTGCACAGAATGATTACATCCGCGCCGAGATGGGCGGAACGATCACGAGCCCCGACGGCACGCTTTCGGCAGACCGCATGGAGGGGTGGCTGAAGGAAAAGCATTTCATCGGCACGGGCGACGCGCATCTTTCCAGTCCTCCCCGTGATCTCGAGGGCGGCGGTGCGCGCATGGAGTACTTCGGCAGTGCAGACAGGCCCTACGTCGTGCTCGACGGGGACGCATGGGTCTTTCAGGCGAACAACATGGCGCGCAGCAATCACATGACCGTCTATCTCGCGGATGACGGCACAGCCGCAGCCGAGTGAGGGGGACAGCATGCATCTCGAATCCCGCAGTCTCGTCAAGAAATTCGGCGGCCGCACCGTCGTTGACCGCATCTCCGTCCGCATCGACAAGGGCGAGATCGTCGGTCTCCTAGGGCCGAACGGCGCGGGCAAGACAACGACCTTCTACATGATCGTGGGGCTTGAAAAACCGACCGACGGCGACGTCTACCTCTCCGATATCTGCATCACGGACTATCCCATGTATCGCCGTGCGGAGCTGGGCATCAGCTACCTCACGCAGGAGCCGTCCATCTTCCGTAAGCTGACGGTCACGGAGAACATCGCCGCCATCCTCGAGACAACGAAACTCTCGAAGGCGGAGCAGAAACACCGTCTCGACGGCCTCCTCGAAGAATTCCACATCGGGCATGTCCGCGACCGCCGCGGTACGGAACTCTCGGGAGGAGAGCGCCGCCGCGTCGAGATTGCGCGCTGTCTCGCGCTCGAGCCGCAGTTCATTCTCCTGGATGAGCCGTTCGCGGGGGTTGACCCGCTCGCCGTCGCCGATATTCAGGAGATTATCGAGTATCTGCGCCAGCGCGGCATGGGCATTCTCATCACTGATCATAACGTCCGCGAGACACTTCACATCGTTGACCGCGTCTACCTCCTCAGCGAGGGTAAACTCCTCCTCGAAGGAGACAGCAAGACCATCGCGGAGAGTCCTGTCGCACGGAAATTCTATCTGGGCGAGAATTTCAGTCTGTGAGTTCATCAAAAAGCCGGCCTGCATGCAGGCCGGCTTTTTTACGCTTGCGTTTCGTCTGCCTGAAGAACAGTGAATATAGGATTTTTTGTTGAGGATTTTGGATAGTTCTTGTGTTTTTTCGGATATACAAATCCAAAGAATATGGTAAAATTGCAATTAACAGAATCTTTACAACCTAAAAGGAGGAAGATTGTATGAAACGGTTGAAAAAGCTGCTGTCTCTTGTGGCGGCAGCGGCAGTCATGGGATCTCTGCTCGGCGGCTGCGGCGGCGGTGCGGACAAGAAGCAGGCGGGCGGCGAGGAGGAGAAGGTGCTCACCGTGTATACGGCGCGGAGCGAGAGCCTCAACAACCTCGTGATCCCGAACTTCGAGAAGGACACAGGCATTAAGGTCAATGTCATCGTCGCAGGCACAGGGCCTCTGCTCAAGCGCGTCGCTTCCGAAAAGGGCAATCCGCAGGGCGATATTCTCTGGGCATCCGATCTGATGACGCTCGAGTCGCAGAAGGATCTCTTCATGGAGTATGTTTCGCCTGAGGATGCGAATATGATGGAGGAGTTCCGCAATAAGACGGGCTACTTCTCCCCTGCATTTGCAGATCCGACGGTCATGATTGTCAACGCAAATCTCGCAGGCGATGTGAAGATTGAGAGCTTTCAGGATCTGCTGAACCCTGCGCTCAAGGGCAAGATTGCATTCGGCGATCCGGCAGCCTCCAACTCGGCGCTGCAGTCGCTCGTTGCGATGCTCTATGCGAACGGCACGAACGGCGATCCGATGTCCGATGCGGCGTGGGCGTATGTGGATAAGTTTATCGCGAATCTCGACGGCAAGATTCTCAACAGTTCGGGCGGTGTGCACAAGGGCGCAGCCGACGGCGAGTACACTGTCGGACTGACGTGGGAAGATCCCGCGGCAACGTATGTGAAAAACGGTGCGCCGGTCAAGGTGGTATTCCCGAAGGAAGGCGCGATCTTCCCGGGTGAGTCGGTACAGATCATCAAGGGCTGCCAGCATCCTGAGAATGCCAAGAAGTTCATCGACTACATGCTCTCGCAGAAGATCCAGGAGGCTGCGGGCAAGGAGCTGACGGTGCGCCCGCTCCGCAAGGATGTTCCGCTCGCGTCCTATATGACCCCGATGAAGGACATCGCGCTGTTCCCGAACTATGACGAGGGATGGGTCGCGCAGCACAAGGGCGAAATCGTTGCGATGTGGAATAAGCATCTCGAAAACTTCAAACAGTAAGTGCAGATAAAGGCGATTGCCGAGAGAGCAGAACCGTTGAGCAGCGAGGTGCGCCGACGGTTCTCTTTCGTTAGCGCCGAGGGGGAAAAACGATGAGTGTTTCGATTCACATAGACAAGGTTGTCAAGAAATACGGTGATCATACCGTCATCGACGGGCTGTCGCTGGAGGTGCAGCCGGGCGAGTTCTTCACTCTGCTCGGCCCGTCTGGCTGCGGCAAGACGACGCTGCTGCGCATGATCATCGGGTTCAACTCGATTGAGGGAGGCGAGATTCGCATTGCTGACCGCCGCATCAACGATGTGCCGCCCAACAAGCGGAATATGGGGATGGTGTTCCAGAACTATGCCATCTTTCCGCACATGTCGGTGCGCGACAACGTCGCCTTTGGTCTGAAGATGCGGGGTGTCGGCGCCGCAGAGATCGACCGGCGGGTGGATGAGATCCTGCGCATCGTTAAGATTGATGCGCTGCGCGACCGTATGCCAACGGCGCTCTCGGGCGGACAGCAGCAGCGGGTGGCGCTCGCACGCGCCATCGTCATCGCGCCGGAGGTGCTGCTCATGGATGAGCCGCTCTCGAATCTTGATGCGAAGCTGCGTGTCGAGATGCGCAACGCCATCAAGCAGATCCAGCGGCAGATCGATATCACGACGGTCTATGTCACGCATGACCAGGAGGAGGCACTTGCCGTATCAGACCGCATCGCGGTCATGGAGGGCGGCATTGTGCGCCAGATCGGCAGTCCGCAGACCATCTACCGCCGCCCTGCCGATGTCTTTGTCTCGACGTTCATCGGACTGTCGAATCTCTTCTCCGGCATCATACGGACATCGGGCGAGCGCAAGGCGGTCGAACTGCTGCCGGACTACCGTGTGCCGATGGGGAATCTTGCGGCGGATGCCTTTGACGGACAGCCTGTGACGGTCTCTGTGCGTCCCGAGGAGTTCATTATCGCGGAGGGAACGGGCGAGGGCATCCCTGCTGTGGTGACGAGCAGCGTGTTCCTCGGCCTGACCACGCACTACTTTCTCGAGACAGCGCAGGGGGCGGCAGTCGAGGCGATCCGCGACCAGGAGACAGGGCCGCTTCTTGCAGACGGCACACACGTCACTCTGCGGGTGAAGCCGGAGCGCATTAATGTGTTCCGCGCAGAGGAGCAGACGACGCTGATCGCAGGTGATGCGCTATGAAATACGATGACGGCAAGGCATTCTCCATCTGGTCGCTGCTCAGTGTCCTCATTCTGGCGGCCTTTTCCATCTTTGTCCTTTACCCGCTTGTACTCGTGCTATACAAGAGTGCGATCGATCCGTTTTCGGGCGCGGTAACCCTGGACTATTTTACCCGCTTCTTCACGAAGCAGTTCTACTGGCAGACGATGGTCAACAGTCTGCAGGTGACTGTTTGTGCGACCCTCCTCGCGGCAGCGCTCGGCCTGCCTGTCGCCTATCTCATGCGCAGTGTGCAGATCCGCGGCAGCAGCTTCATCAACATCCTCATCGTCATATCGTATCTCTCCCCGCCGTTCATCGGTGCCTACGCGTGGGTGCAGCTGCTCGGCCGCAGCGGTGTCGTCACGCAGTTCGTCAACGAGCTCTTTGGGATTACCTTTGACGGTGTGTACGGCTTCGCGGGTATTATGCTCGTCTTTACCCTGCAGTCATTTCCGCTCGTCTACATCTATGTCTCTGGTGCGCTGAAAAATATGGACAACTCGCTGAACGAGGCTGCGGAGAGTCTCGGCTGCGGGCGTCTGGGACGGATTCGGCGCATCATCGTTCCGCTCGTCATGCCGACGCTGCTCGCCAGTGCACTGCTCGTGTTCATGCGTGTCTTTGCGGACTTCGGTACGCCGATGCTGATCGGCGAGGGGTTCAAGACGATGCCGGTGCTGGTCTATACGCAGTTCATGGGAGAGGTCGGCGGCGACGATGGTTTTGCCGCTGCGATCTGCGTCATCATGATCGGTCTGACCCTCGCCATGTTCTTTGCCCAGCGGATTCTCGCGCGGCGCAGCACCTATGCGATGACGGCGCTCAAGCCGATGGCGGCGGAGCGGGCGCGGGGGCTGCGGAATCTCCTCGCGCATGCTGCGGTCTATCTCGTGACGGGGCTTGCGATTCTGCCGCAGCTGGTCGTCATCTATACCTCATTCCTGCGCAGCAACGGCGGGCAAGTCTTTACCGGCGGCTTTGCCCTGCAAAGCTATGAGGCGACCCTCTTTGCCAAGGACAACGATGCGGTCTGGAACACCTACGTCCTCGGCGCACTCAGCATCGCGCTCGTGGTCGTGATCGGCGTGCTCGTCGCCTATCTGAGCGTGCGCAAGCGGAGTGCCGTCAACAGCGTGCTCGATACGGTGACCATGTTCCCGTTCATCATCCCCGGCTCGGTGCTCGGCATCGCGTTCCTCTTTGCGTTCAACAGCCCGCCGATTCTCATCAGCGGGACGATGCTCATCATGATCATTGCATTCAGTGTGCGGCGCATGCCGTATACGGTGCGCTCGAGTGCAGCGGCGCTCGGGCAGATCAGCCCGAGCATCGAGGAGGCGGCGATCTCGCTCGGTGCGTCCGAGATGACGACGTTTACGCGCGTCACCGTGCCGATGATGCTGCCGGGCGTCTGCGCGGGTGCAATCATGAGTTGGGTGACGATCATCAGCGAGCTCAGCTCCTCCATTATCCTCTATACGAATGCGAACCAGACGCTGACGGTGTCGATCTACACGGAGGTCATTCGCGGCAACTACGGCAATGCCTCTGCCTATGCCACAATCCTCACGGTCACATCGATTCTCTCACTGCTCCTCTTCTATAAGGTGACAGGACGACGCGACATCAGTATCTGACTGTATCACGGGGACGTTGCATTGGCGGCGTCCCCGTTTTATAATGGAATCATGGGAAAGGAGGCAAAAGCGTGCAGCCCTCGATCAGCTTTCGCGATTACATCCGGCATCTCTTTATGCGGTCTGTCCTTGGCTTTATCCTGCTGATGCTTGCCTGCTTTGCCGGTTTTGGCTTCTTTTACTATGAGGTCTACATCGTGCGCGATACGCGCAGCGCCAATGAGCAGATCGGAAAGATCATCACCGCAGAGTGGCAGCGCTACGATGCCGGTGTGCGGGCACTCGCGCAGGATGCGGCCGTGCGGCGGGCGCTCACGGGGGATACGGCAGCGGCGCACAGGCTGCTCTACGAGTTCTCCTTCGCAGGACCGCTGCGTGCAGACTTTGCGCTGCTCAGTGCGGAGGGGACGGTGATCGCCTCGAATCTCTATGCGGTCAACCGCGACCTGCTCGAGGTGCATGAGGGGGTTCAGCGCGATCTGGCTCGTCTGCGCCGCATGCCGGAGGATGCGGTCAGCGGTGTGATGCCGCTGCCGCTCTCCTACGATCAGGCAGCGTCCTATGCATTCTCTGCGGCTGTGCCCGACGGCAGCGGGGGCACGGCGGGCTATCTTCTCCTCATTCTCAAGACGGAGGCATTTCGCTCTCTCGCTGCGCAGAGTGCCGTAGATCAGGTGGTGATCACGGACGGATTTGATAATGTGATTTTTGCGACGAACCGGCTGATGGAGGATGCACTCGGTAAATTTGCCATAGATGTACAGGGGGAGGAGACCGTCCGCATCCATGACCGCCCCTATCATGCAGCGGCGCAGGTCTACGGCGGACATGTGCGCGTCGTCACGCTGACGTCCATCGCGCGGCAGCGTCAGATCGCGGAGGCGGGGGCGGCCTTCCTGCTTGCCGTCAGTGTACTGCTGCTCCTTGCGATGCCCTTCCTCGTGCAGCGGGTCACCGGGCGCAGTCTAAGCTCCATCAGCGGCCTGCTGGGGGCGGTGCGTGCTTGCCGCGGCGGCAATATGCAGCGGCAGGAGCTGCCGCGCAGCTTTTGCGAGTTTGAGACGCTCTACGAGGACTTCAATGCGATGCTCGCCGAGATCCGCCGTCTGCTGGCGACGAATGCCGAGCTCGCTGAGCGCAAGCGCCTCATGGAGGTACGTCAGCTCAAAGGGCAGTTCAATCCGCATTTCGCCTTCAACGTGATGGAGGCGCTGCGCTATGTGATTCTGATTGATCCGCAGCGCGCAGCAGAGATGGTGGTCGCCTTTGCCAATCTCATGCGGTACAGCATCCGTAAGGGGGGTGCATCGGTTGCGCTCGGTACGGACATCCGCTATGTGGAGGACTATCTGACGCTGCAGAAGATGCGCTACGGAGATCGGCTGGACTACACGATCTGCATGGATGCCGCTCTGCAGGCCTGCCGGGTGCCGAAACTGCTTGTGCAGCCGATTGTCGAGAACAGCATCGTGCACGGACTCGAGCGGACACGGCATCTGTGTCTGCAGATTGAGGGGCGCAGAGAGGGGGGCGATCTGTGCGTGATAGTGGAGGACGACGGTCCGGGGATGACCGATGCGAAGTATGCCGAGATTTGCGCGCTGCTTGCGGCGGAGTCTGCCGAGCCGGAGCATATCGGGCTTTACAATGTACACCGCGCGCTGCGCCTCCTCTATGGAGCGCCGTATGGCGTGGAGATCGTGCGGCGGCAGAGCGGCATCACCGTCACGCTGCGTATGCCGCTGCGCTGGGAGGATGAAGATGTATCGGGTTCTGTTGGTTGAGGATGAGGACATCATCCGGCGCGGGCTGCTTCTTTCCGTGGACTGGCTGCGTGCCGGCTGCGTCGTGATCGGCGAGGCGGTTGACGGCGAGGACGGTCTGCGCAGGATCGAGGAGCTCTCGCCGGACATCGTCATCACGGATGTGCGGATGCCGTATCTCGATGGACTCGAGATGCTCGCGCAGAGCCGCGGGCGCGGCTATGAGGCTGTCATTCTATCGGGGTATGATGAGTTCAGCTATGCGCGGACAGCCATCTCTCTCGATGTCGCTGAGTATCTGCTCAAGCCCGTGGACTTCGAGGCGCTCTATGCGGCGCTTGCGCGGATCAGGGAGCGCCTGCAGCGGCGGGATGCGCTGCGCAGACAACAGCAGCACGCGGCGGTGCTGCCGGCAGAACTCCTGCAGCCGTCGGGCGCAGGGGTCGGCAAATATACGGGCAAACTCCTGCGCCGTATCCGCGCGGACTACGCGGCGCGGCTCTCCCTGCGCGAGCTTGGCGAGGAGTACGGTGTCTCCGAGGCGTATCTCCATAAATGCTTTAAGCAGGATACGAACTATACGTTCAACGATTTCCTCAATCGCTACCGCATCATTCAGGCGGCAGAGCTCCTGCGCGCAGGCGGACGCAAGATCTACGAGGTCGGTGCGTGCGTCGGGTTTCCCGACTATAAATACTTCACGATTGTTTTCAAAAAATATGCAGGATGCTCGCCCGGTAAGTTTCGGGCGCAGTACGAGGGTGGAGATTCTGCTGAGGAGTGAATTCGCGCGGATGAGAAAAGCCCCGGCGTATGCCGGGGCTTTTCTGATGCGTATTACGCCATGTAGCGGCGGTAGGCATCGATGAGAAAGAGGGCGGCGGCCATGCCGATGGTGACGAAGCTGCCGCGTGTGACGAGCATCATCTGCACCGCGGAGAGGCGGCCGGCGGCATGGCGGCGTGTGTAGGTGAGGATGAGTGAGAGGGTCAGCAGGATATACATCGAGAGCATCACGGCATCGAATGCCTCCCACGATGCGCCGATGACCATGATGGAGAGCATGATGAGAAAGATGAGGACGTAATCCTTGCCGGGAGGACGTTCCGGTGCGGGCTGATCCTGCGGCGCGACCCTGTGTTGCAGCTTCTTTAACATTCTTGCCATTGTTATCCATCCTTTTGTTTATTTATTGTATTAACAATGTCAGTATATCATATAAAAAAGTTTAGTTCCATATAGTTTTTCATGAGAATCGGTGCTATAATCAAAAAATTAAGGGAGGTTAGTTTTTTCTGTATAGAGCGTTTTTGGAGGGAACTGAGAAATGTCAGTAGCAAAGAAAATTGTGCTGAGCATCGGATTCCTGGTCGTCATGTTTGCCGGCTATGGATTCTATGCGAACCACGCGAGCAGTGTACTGAATGAGAACACGGTGAACGTGTTCAAATGGGCGCACGTTCTCAACGTGGGCGGCCAGGTGCAGTCGCTCTCAGCAGAGGGGCGTGAGTTTGAGCTCATGCGTATTACAGCACCGAACGAGGAGGAGCGCACACGTGCGACGGGGCTGCTGTCGCAGCTCACACAGAAACTGAATAAGGCATACGAGGAGTATGAGCAGGCAATCCAGGAAGCACCGTTCCAGAACGAGGCGGATCGGACGCAGAAACTCGCACGTCTTGAGAAACTCAAGCAGGAGCGTAAGGCGTATGCCGAGGCGCGTCAGCATGCGACGGATCTCATCAATGCAGGCGATCAGGCGGGGGCGGTACTCCTCGGATTCAACGAGCAGGCGGACGTCTACAAGCGCATGACGGATATCATCGAGGAGGACAAGGCCGACAGCGTCCGCCTCGCGCGTGCGGAGATGGCACACGGCGAGGATGTGTTCTCGGGTGTTTGGCTGACGACAATCATCGCACTCACTGTCGTGGTTATCCTCTCGCTTATCATCCTCGTTTTGCTGCTCAAGAACATCAAGAATTCTGTGGATACCATTCTCGATGGTGCGCGGCATATCGCGAGCGGGGATCTCCGCTCGAAGATTATGCTCGACGGCGACGACGAGTTCGCGCACATCGCCCACCAGTTCAACACGATGGTCGAGAGTATGCAGCAGATGATCCGCAAGATCAAGACGACAGCGACGGATGTCGCAGGTTCATCCGAGGCACTGACGGCGAATGCGAACCAGTCGGCACAGGCGACGCAGAACGTTGCCCAGTCCATCACCGAGGTTGCGGAGGCGGCGGAGAAGCAGCTGCAGATCATCGACACGAGCCGTATGACCGTGCAGGAGTTCCAGCGCGGACTCGAGGAAGCAATTACGAACCAGCGCCGTGCACGCGAGCAGACGCAGGCGACGGCGGAGAAGGCGGCAGAGGGCAACGCCTTCGTGCAGACAACGGTCGAGCAGATGAACTCGATTGCGCTGACCGTGCAGCAGACGGGGGATATTGTAGGAAAACTCGGCGAGCGCTCGAAGGAGATCGGCAACATCGTCGAGATCATCTCGAGCATCTCGGGACAGACGAATCTGCTCGCGCTCAATGCTGCCATCGAGGCAGCGCGTGCGGGTGAACACGGACGCGGCTTCGCGGTCGTCGCCGAGGAAGTGAGAAAGCTTGCAGAGGAGTCGCAGAACGCCTCCCAGCAGATCTCCGAGCTCATCCGCAGTATTCAGGAGGAGACAGATCGTGCGGTCGCCTCGATGGAGGAGGGACTGCGCGAGGCGGAGACGGGCAAGGAGAATGTCACCGCAACGGGTGAAACTTTCTCGCTCATCCTGAGCATGGTCGAGGATGTCAAGACGGCATCTCTGGCGGTCAGTAAGCGTGTGCTCGAGCTGCGTGAGAACATGAACTCGATCATCGAGGGGATGGGCGCGGTTGATGCGTCGGCAAAGGGGATCGGCAGCGAGTCGCAGAATGTATCCGCAGCGACGGAGGAGCAGGCAGCAGGGATGGAGGAGATCGCCTCTTCGAGCCGCAGTCTCGCCGACATGGCGACAGATCTGCAGACAGAGACGGACAAATTCAAGGTGTAGCAGCGGTTTGTGATGACAGGGGACGCGCATCTGCGCGTCCCTTTTGCATACGAATGGTGAAAAAATTCTTGACAGGAATCTATTCTCTTGTTAGAATGATATCCGTTGATTGACAGAACTGTCAGTATAGGATGCGGAAGTAGCTCAGTGGTAGAGCACCACCTTGCCAAGGTGGGGGTCGCGAGTT
>CAUQID010000026.1:0-24655 GCA_963518105.1 uncultured Selenomonas sp. | reverse complement strand
CACCCGTAAAACCGCAGCCGCAGCCGCAGCCACCCGTAAAACCGCAGCCGCAGCCACAGCCGCAGCCTAAGCCGCCCGCGAAACCTGAGGAGCAGAAACCGTCCGTTCAGCCCAAGGTAGACGCTGCCGTACGCGGTGCTTACGAGACGAAGGCGATGCGCGGCATCCGATCTGCCATGACCGCCTCCGCGATGACATGGCGCGCCGAGGCGAACGACCTCATGAAGCGTATGGGCGACCTGCGCCTCTCGCCGCAGGACATGGGCGTCTGGGCACGCGTCTACCGCGGCAAGTCCACCAGCGACAAGAACAACACCGATTTCCGCATGAACTACGCCACCGTCCAGATCGGCTACGACAGACAAGCGGGCAAGGCGTGGCGCGTCGGCATCGCAGGCAGCTACATGAACGGCAGCGCCGGCTTTGCAAACGGCAGCGGCAAGAGCCGCGAGGGCAACCTCGGTGTCTACGGCACATGGAGCGGCAAGCACGGAGACTACGTTGACATCATCGCCAAGGCAGGCCGTCTCTCAAGCGAGTACACCGTCTACGGCACGGGTACGCAGTTCGTACGGGGCGATTACAGTGTATGGGGCGGCTCGCTCTCGGCAGAGTACGGGAGACGCATCCACATGCAGCGCGGCAGCTTCGTCGAGCCGCAGGCAGAGATGATATACAGCTATCTGAGCGCCGTGGACTACACCGCCGACACCGACCACCCCGGCATCAAGATGTATGTGCATCAAAAACCGTTCGACAGCCTCATCGGCCGCATCGGCATCGGCATCGGCAAGGAATCCGCGCGCAGCACCTACTATGCGCGCGCCTCCCTCTACCACGAGTTCGCAGGCAGCTTCCGCACGGAGTACACCAGCGGCGGTGTGACGAAGCACACCGCACAGAGCAGCAAAGACACATGGCTCGGTCTCCAGCTCGGCGGCACAATACAGCTCGCGCCGCGCACGAACCTCTACGGCAACTTCGAGAAGACCTTCGGCGGCGACATCCAGACCGCATGGCGCATGGATGCAGGCGTTCGCTGGAGCTTCTGACAGAACCACACTTCCCAATCAAAAATACGCACCCATGCGGGTGCGTATTTTTTATGCCTATACTATGCGCCGAGTACCTCATCCATCGAGAGTTTCATGCGGTCGATGGCAGTCTCAAGGTCATCCCGTCCGATGTTGAGCGGCGGATTGAAGTAGAGCACGTCGCCGAGGGGGCGCAGAAGCAGTCCGTGCTGCAGCGCACGGCGATAGATCGCGTAGCCGAGACGGCGTTTCCCGTCAAAGGGGCGCTTCTCTGCGCGGTCCTCAACCAGCTCCACTGCATGGATCAGGCCGATATGGCGGATCTCGCCGACGTTCGGATGCGCGCCGAAGGTCTCCGTCATGCGCTCTGTCAGCCACGCGGCAGTATGCGCCGCCTGCTCCAATATATTTTCCTCATCCAGAATGTCGAGCACAGCGAGCGCGGCGGCGCAGCCGAGCGGATTGCCCGCGTAGGTATGGCTGTGCATGAATGCCCTGCCCGCGCTCCAATCGGCGTAGAACGCCTCGTAGATCTTCTCCTGTACGATGGTGATGGACATGGGCAGATAGCCGCCCGTCAGCCCCTTCGACACGCACATGATGTCTGGCGAGATGCCCGCACGCCCCGCGGCAAAGAGCTGGCCCGTCCGCCCAAATCCCGTTGCAATCTCGTCGGTGATGAGGAGGACATCGTAGGCATCGCAGAGCGCACGCAGTTTCTGAAGATACGCTTCGGGATAGATGCGCATGCCCGCGCTGCCCTGCAGAAGCGGCTCGACAATCATCGCAGCAGTCTCTCTGCCATGCACAGCAAAGGCACGCTCGGCGCAGGCGAAGCACTCGCACGCGCAGTCCTCACGCGTTTTCCCATACGGGCAGCGGTAGCAATCGGGCGCCTCAACGTGAATGTTGTCCATCATCATCGGGCGATACATCTCGGCGAAGAGGTCCATGCTCCCAACCGAGAGTGCGCCGATGGTCTCGCCGTGATAGCTCTCCGTGAGGCACATGAAGCGCGTCTTTCCCGTCCGCCCCGTCTGCTGACAGTACTGGAACGCCATCTTGAGTGCTGCCTCGACCGCAGACGAACCGTTATCGTTGAAATGGAACTTCGTCAGCCCCGCCGGTACGAGCGCCGCCAAACGCTCTGCGAGCGTGATGGCGGGGCGGTGGGAGAAATTGGCAAAGATCACATGCTCGAGGCGGTCAAGCTGGGCCTTGATGCGGGCATTGATCTTCTCGTTCGTGTGCCCGAGGAGGTTCGCCCACCACGAGCTGACGATATCGAGATAGGAATGCCCGTGCACATCGTAGAGCCATGCTCCCTTTGCATGGTCGATGACCATCGGCGGCAGCTCTTCATAGTCCTTCATCTGCGCGCAGGGATGCCAGATATGGCGCAGATCCCGCTCCTCAATCGTCGGCATCGTATCCGCTCCTCTCACTCATACAATGCACAGAGTGCATCCGCCGCCATCGGCAGCTCCTGCGCACCGTGCTCTACACAGGCGAGCACGCGCGCTCCCGTCAGCGCCTCAACCATCTTGACGTTGTCCTCCTGCATCACGCCGCCCGTCCAGTTGTTAAAGATAAATCCCTTAAGCGGAATGCCGCGCATCCGCAGGTGCTCCGCCGTAAGGACGGCGGCATTGATCGTACCGAGCCCCGCATCCGCAACGACGAGCGCGGTGAGGCCGAGCTGCACGGCGAGATCGTCGAGCACAATGTGCGCCGCATCATCCCAGCGCAGCGGACATATAATACCGCCGCTCCCCTCCACTGTCAGATAGTCCGTCCGCTCCCGCGCCGTGCGGTAGTCGCGCTCCACCTTCGCCATATCAATGGGGCGGTTTTCGATGCGCGCAGCGAGATGCGGCGAGACGGCATCACGATAGATGTAGGAGACCAGCTGCTCTGCGGGCATCGCCAGCCCTGCTGTCTGCGCCACATGGAGCGCATCGCCCGGGAGCAGTGTCCCGTCTGCTCCCGGCTCTGCGCCCGAGAGGGCCGCCTTGTAGTAGCCCGCACGCAGCCCCGCATCGCACAGCTTCTTGACGATCAGTCCCGTAATGTAGGTCTTTCCGATGTCCGTCCCCGTGCCTGTGATGAATAATGCCTTGCCCATTGTATACGCTCCTCGTCCATGTTGTCTGATGATACGCCGCGGCACCTTTCCAACTTCATATCAGAGCCAGAGTCCAGCCTTCTGCGTACGCATGCCGATGTACGCCGCCGCGATGCAGAGCAGGAAATCCGGCACGACCTGCAGGACGCCGCAGTACCAGATTGCTACCCAGAACCCGATCGGCGCGTCGATGATGTAGTTCGACGCGAGGTAGAAGTACGAGATGCCGAACAGGTAGACTACCGCCATGCCCGCGCTGCACGCCCCCAACACGCGGCGGAAGCTCGGTGCGCCCGTACGGCAGAGTGCGCCTGTCACCCAGCCCTGCACGATAAAGCCTACAAGATAGCCGAACGTCGGCTGCAGTACATACCCGGGGCCGCCGCCCGAGGCAAAGACGGGAATCCCCACCAGCCCCATGAGGACATAGGTACCGACCGCAAGCGCACCGAGGCGCGGGCCGAGCATGATGCCCGCCAGCAGGGTAAAGAGGAACTGGAGCGTATACACGTCTGTTCCCACGGGGATGCGGACGAATGCCCCGACTGCAACGAGTGCAATAAATAGCCCGCAAAGAATCATTTCCCTTAGCTTCATAATCTTCAGATACCTCCATGCGTATTTATCGGTGAAATAAATCTGTTTTATCATACTATTTTCGGTAATCTCTGTCAACCGATTTATTTTGTTTTAGTTTACGTTTTTCTGCGTACATCAAAAAAGGATAGCTGCCTGCTATCCATTGCTATATCATTCTGTTGATGCCGTCTATTCGGCGGACGGTCGATCATAGCCCCCGAAGAATGCTGATCGACATGAACGAAACAAACGCCGCCCCACTGCTTTTCAGCGTTCCAATGCTGTTTCTGACAAAAAGCAAAACCCGCTCCAAGCGGCAGGCTTGAGCGGATTACGTTTCCCAATGTACGAAGGCCGACCGCTTGGCAGCACCTTTTTCCTGCTGATCATACGAAAAATCAATGTTTCGCAAGAAAATCCTGCGCAGGAGGCACGTTCTTCGTCACCCGCACACGATCCATCTCCGTACCGTCCGGCAGGAAACACGCGACCTCGATCGCGTCGTGTGTGACCTCCATCGCGAGGTAGTTAGCCGTCTCGGGCTGCGGCAGCATCACCTCGTCAAGGGCGTGCTCGAGCCAGAGATCAGGATAGCGCACATCCCCCGCCACACCCGTGAGGATGTAGAGCGGCCCTTTGCCATCCGCACGCTTCTCGAATCCGTAGATGTGCCCGCGGTTGCGGTAGGTATGCAGGTGCGCCGTGAAGACAATGTCGATATCCAGCGCATCAAACAGCGGCATCCACAGGCGCCCGTGCTCCTCATCGATGCCCTCTTTCCGCTCCGGCCGTCCATTGATGCGGTACTGCAGCACATCCTTGTGCATGAGAACGATGTTCCATCGACGGCGGTGCGCCCTCAGATCACGCCGCAGCCACGCCGTCTGCTCGGCAATCAGCCCCTCCTGCAGCGGGTCGATCTCCCGCTGCTGCGTACAGAGCACGACATAGTGCACGTCTCCGTAGTCAAAGGAGTAGTAATAGCGGCGAAATGCCCCGCTCCCGTTGCACGGCGTACGGAAATAGTGCAGGTACGCTGCAGGCAGACGCGGCTGCCAGCGGATATCATAGGTCTCGTGATTGCCCATGACGGGTGCGATCGGAATCACGCGCTGCATCTCCTCCACGCCCGAGAAAAAGGCGCTCCACTGCTGCCGATCCTCACCGTTGTCCACCATGTCGCCCATGCAGACAAAGAACTGCGCGTCCGTATTGCGCGCCCACGCCAGGTGCGCCATCTCCCGCCAGTCCGTGTAGTCGACAGACTGCGCGTCTGGGAAGATCAGCACCTTGTACGCCTCATCAGTACGCGGCGCATAGAGCGACTGCCACGCCGTCGCCGCATCCTCCGCCATAATGCGGTACTGGTACGCAGTCCCCGGCTGCAGACGGTCCAGCGCTGCCGTGTACTGGCGCACCTCGATGCCGTCATCGGTAAAGCTGTCGTCCGTCACGGCGAAGCGGCGCACCTCGTCCTCAGGTGCGCCCATCACGCGCAGTTCGAGCGTCTGATGTTCCGCAGGCGCGGCGAGTTCCCACATCAGGACGCGCGCGCGGCTCGTATCTGCCGCCACCATCTGCCGCAGCCGCTCGACATAGACCTGCCCCGGGAACTGCCGATACGCCGTCTCCCGCAGGGCGCGCAGCGCCCCCGCCTGCCAGAGCACTGCTCCCCCTGCTGCGGCCGCCCCCGCCGCAACAGCTGTACGGATGAATGTGCGCCGGCTGATTTTCCCCCGTTCTCCCATCGTATCCCCTTTCCGTCTTCTCTCTTTCTATTATACTCTTTTATATTCACTCCTTGTCAATCGTTTTTATCAGATTGTTTGCAATTCCCCTATTTCCTTCTTTGTATTATACCTCAGATGCATGGAAATGGAAATGCGAAAATTATGCCTGCCTCATGCACAAAAAAGCAGCGGAGGATTCCATCCGCTGCTCTCATCCAATAATATAATCAGAAAAGATCGTCGTCCACTTCCGCCTTGCTCGAAAGCACCGCCCCCGTCACGGCGTCAATGTAAAATTTGTACGACACATCCCCTGCGCTGCACTTCACCTTGTAGAGCGGACGGAATCTGTGCTGCATCGGCATCGGCGCCCCCTCTGCCGCCGTCTGCATCTGCGCGGGCGGTGCTGCAGCCCCGTCTGCGGGCTGTGCCGCTGCGGCGGGCGGCGTCAGGGGGCGCACATCACGCGCATGCGCATCATCAGGATGCGTGCCCCGATGATCCCGTCGTCCGTGCTTTTCCTTCCCGTCGCGGTGCTTGCCGCCGTCCCGCCCATCACGGTCGTCATGATCCTTCGTTGTCAGATAGACCGCGCGGAAGGTCAGCTCCGCCTCGCTCTTTCCTGCTGTCTGCGCTGCGATCGCGCGTACCTGCGCCTCATCCAGCAGCACGACGCCGCGCTGCTCTGCCTGCGCCGCAATCATGTCCGTACGCGCCTGCCGCTCTGCATACGAGCGTGCCTCTGCCCGCTGGTGCTGCCAGTACGCCCCGCCCGCGGCGACGAATCCCGCGAGTACGGCGCATACCGCCGCTTTCCTAAGGCGTGCGGCGGTGAATATGCTGCCGACGCTCTCCTGTACCTTCTGTATATTCATGATGATTTCCTCCTTGCCTCCCGGCATATATTTGATTTCTGCGGATGGACACATCATACCGAGCAATCTTAAACAAAGTGTAAACACCAAAACAACTTTTTTGAAATTCCTTCTGCAGCAGAGATTTTTCCCACGCGAGCAGTTATAATGGAATCATTCACAGATCCGCACATCAGCATCAGAAGCGAGGTCACGCCATGCGCCTGCACGATATCTCACTAAAGACAAAACTCCTTGTCACCAACACACTCATGGTGCTCATCCCGATCTGCGTGCTTCTTTCCATCGGTGCAGCACTCCTCGGCGGTCTGCGCCACACAGGCACGCTGCAGCAGCAGGCGCTCGCCCTCCTCTGGCCGGAGCGCGGTGCATCCCTCTCCGTACAGTTCGCCCTCAGTTCGCTGCGCGCAGCCGCTGAGAAAAAGAAGCCCGGTCTGCAGCATATCGAGAGCGATATCCATATCCTCGAGGACGCCGGTGTCCAGCTGTACGCCGTGCAGAAAGAGGAACGCTATCTCACGCCGGGCGCAAGTGCAGCAGAGATCGAGCGCATGGTGCAGCGCAAGTGCGGCGCGCTCGGCTCTGTGCTCGTATGGGACACGGAGGGACTCTTCTTCCGCTATGAGGGGATGCGCAACAAGTCCGTCATCATGGGGGCGGGCGCAGTTCCCCTCATGGGCAGCGGTGCAGAGCCCTCTGTCTCGCGGGAGATGAGAGAGCACATCCTCACACTCGTACTTCTCCTCCTCATTCTCACCGCTTCGACAGGAATCCTGCTGCTCGGACGCTATCTTGCACGCCTCCTCTCCGCGCAGATTCTCACCCCGCTGGCGCAGATGCGCACCGCTGCCGCCGCCATCCGCCGCGGCGATCTGAGCCATACGCTGCCGCCGATGGGCAGCGACGAGGTGGGCGCGACCTGCCGTGCCTTTGACGAGATGCGCAGCGCCCTTGCACAGGCACGCACACGCGAGCAGGAGGAGGAGACGCGGCGCAGAGAACTTTTCATCGGCGTGCTCCACGATATCGCAACGCCGCTGACGGCGATCAAGGGCTATGCCAGCGGACTCCTCGACGGCATCGCCCGTACCCCCGAGATGCAGCGCACCTATGCCGTGCGGATCACCCGCGCCGCTGCCACGATGGAGCGGCTGACGCTGCGCCTGCGCGAGTTCCTGCGGCTGGCGGCAGATGATCTGCCGCTCGCATGGGAGACGGTGCGTGCGCGGGACTTCCTCTCCGCATCTGTCGCAGAGCACGCACCGCTGCTGAGCGAGCAGGGGATTCTTCTCTCTCTCGACGCGGGCGGGGCTGATGCTGCCGTCCGCATCGACAGCGGCGAGTTCACCCGCGTGCTCGAGAATCTGTGGGAGAACAGCAGCAAGTACCGCCGCGCCGCTGCGGTGCGCATCCAGATATCGCTTGCCATCGAGGGGGAGCATCTCGTCATCCGCTGCGACGACGACGGCGCAGGCGTACGAGACGAGGAACTCCCGAAGCTCTTTGACAGCTTTTACCGTACCGATGCTGCCCGCTCGAATGTCGCAGACGGCAGCGGGCTTGGACTGGCCATTGTGCGCCGCATCATGGCGGCGCTGGGCGGCAGCGTCCATGCAGAGCAGTCGCCGCTGGGCGGGCTGCGGATTGTACTTTCTCTGCCCCTTGTCACAGGAGGAGATGCGGAATGAAGAGGATACTGATCGTCGAGGACGACCGCGACATCGCAGAGCTCGAGCGCGACTATCTCGAGGCAGACGGCTTTTCCGTTGATATTGCATCCGACGGGGATGCGGGCAAAGTCCGTGCGCTCGCGGGCGGGTACAGTCTGATCCTGCTCGATGTCATGCTGCCCGGCATGGACGGCTTTGCCCTCTGCCGCACCCTGCGCAGCACACTGGACATCCCCATCCTCATGGTGTCGGCACGGATCGAGGACGTGGACAAGATCCGCGCGCTCGGACTCGGCGCGGACGACTATATCATCAAGCCGTTCAGTCCGAGCGAGCTCGCCGCCCGTGTCAAAGCCCATATTGCACGCTATGCGCGTCTCACCGGGGGTGTGCCGGAGGCAGCCCCCGCACTGCAGTTCGGCACGCTCGAGATCCAGCCGCAGACGCGCCGCGTCTATGTTGGAACGCATGAGGTGCAGCTCGCCGCACGCGAGTTCGATCTTCTGCTTTTTCTCGCGCAGCACCCGCAGATCGTATGCAGCAAAGAGATGCTCTATGACCGTGTCTGGGGGCTCGATGCCATGGGCAACACCTCCACCGTTTCCGTCCACATGAACCGTCTGCGCGAGAAGATCGAGCCGAATCCTGCACAGCCGCACTGGCTGCAGACCGTCTGGGGGGCGGGCTACCGATTCAACGCCGCACCGCTGCCATCGCATGACGGAGACTGATGCGCACATCCTCTCCCGATTTTCTCCCGCGCACCACATCACCGCTGTCCGCGCGCATTGACATTCCCAGCCTGCCGATATATGATAGAGGAGTTGGGTTATGTCTTTGCGACACCAAGGCAGGAGGAAGTATATGATAGAACGCTATACGCGGCCGGAGATGGGGCATCTCTGGTCGATTCAGAATGAATGGCAGACCATTCTGAACGTCGAGATCGCCGCATGCGAGGCGATGGCGGAGCTCGGAGAAATCCCCGCAGCAGCGGTGGAGAACATCAAGAAAAACGCGAAATTCGACGTGGCACGCATCAACGAGATCGAAAAGACCACCGATCACGACATCATCGCTTTCCTCACGAACCTCGAGGAAAGCGTCGGCGAGGACTCGAAGTACATACACAAGGGCCTGACCTCGAGCGATGTGAAGGACACGGCATACTGCGTCATGATGCGTGATGCAGCAGACATCATCATCGCCGACCTCCACGCATTCCGTCTCGTGCTGCGCCGCCGTGCAGACGAGTTCCGTCATACGCCGTGCATCGGGCGCACACACGGCATCCACGCAGAGCCGATGACGTTCGGGCTGAAGCTGCTGCTCTGGAGCGCTGAGATCGAGCGCGACATCGAGCGTCTCACGCGGGCACGCGAGACGGTCTCCGTCGGCAAACTCTCGGGCGCGGTCGGCACCTACTCGAACATCGACCCGCGCATTGAGGAGCTGACGTGCAAGAAGCTCGGCCTCACCCCGGTGCGCCTCGCCACGCAGGTCATCCAGCGCGACCGCCACGCGGAGTTCGTCACGACACTCGCCCTGATCGCCGGCACGATGGAGAAGATCGCAACCGAGATCAGAAGTCTCCAGCGCACGGACATCCGCGAGGCAGAGGAGTTCTTCAAAGCGGGGCAAAAGGGCTCGTCCGCGATGCCGCACAAGCGCAACCCGATCAACTGCGAGCGCGTCTCGGGCATGGCGCGCCTCGTGCGCGGGAACGCTCTTGCGGCAATGGAGGACATGTCTCTCTGGCACGAGCGCGACATCTCGCACTCCTCGGTCGAGCGCGTCATCCTGCCGGACAGCACGATCAACGTGGACTACTGCCTGCACAAGCTGACGGGCATCATAGACAAACTCCTCGTCTACCCCGACGCCATGCTGCACAACATGAACCGCACAGGCGGCCTCATATACAGCCAACGCATCCTCACGGCACTGGTGAACAAGGGCGTCATGCGCCAGACGGCATACGTCTGGGTACAGCGCAATGCGATGAAACGCTGGCTCGAGAAGGAAGACTTCCGTACGAACGTCGAGAAGGACGCAGACATCTCCGCACATCTGACGAAGGAAGAGATCGACGCGTGCTTTGACTACCAGTATTTCCTGCGCCATGTAGACGACATCTTTGCGCGCTTTGAACTCTGAGGGATTCGAGAGATAAGGGGGACTCATCATGTCAACCGTCGTTATTACAGGAACACAGTGGGGAGACGAGGGAAAAGGGAAGATCGTCGACTACCTCGCGAGTCAGGCGGACACGGTCGTCCGCTATCAGGGCGGATGCAACGCAGGACATACCGTTGTCGCAGCGGGCGAGGAGTACAAGCTGCGCCTGCTCCCATCCGGCATCCTCTACAAGGGCACGCATAACATCATCGCGAACGGCGTCGCCTTCGACCCCGAGGTCTGCCTGCAGGAGATGGATGCGATGGCAGCGCGCGGCATCGACGTGTCCAACATCCGCATCTCCGACCGCGCGCATGTCGTCATGCCCTACCACCGTCTCATGGACGGCATCGGCGACGCACAGCGCGGCGCGGATAAGATCGGCACGACAGGGCGCGGCATCGGCCCCTGCTACATGGACCGCGACGACCGCATCGGCATCCGCGTCTGCGACCTCATGGACAAGGACGAATTTGCCAAAAAGCTCCAAAAGAACCTCACGCGCAAGAACGCGCATCTTGCCGCCGCCTACGACCACGCCCCGCTCGTCTACGAGGACGTACTGCAGGAGTATCTGGGCTATGCCGAGCGCCTGCGCCCGCTCGTCACCGACACGATCCCGCTCATCAACGAGGAGATCGACGCAGGGCGCAAGATCCTCTTCGAGGGCGCACAGGCGACCATGCTCGATATCGACTACGGCACCTACCCCTATGTCACCGCATCGCACCCCATCTCGGGCGGCGTGACCATCGGCGCGGGCGTCGCGCCGAAGAAGGTCGATACCGTCATCGGCGTGGTGAAGGCATACTGCACGCGCGTCGGCGAGGGACCGTTCCCCACGGAGCAGTGCAACCCCATCGGCGAGCGCCTGCGTGAGGCAGGTCATGAGTTCGGCACCGTCACAGGGCGGCCGCGCCGCACGGGCTGGCTCGATGCCGTCGTTGTCCGCCACGCGGGGCTGCTCTCCGGCATCGACTACATGGCAGTCACGCGCCTCGACATCCTCGACGGCTTCGACGAGATCAAGATCTGCACGGGCTACCGGTACAGAGGCGAGCTGCTGCGGGGCGTCCCCGCGAGCCTCAATGTCCTCGCAGAGGTCGAGCCGGTCTATGAGACCTTCCCGGGCTGGCAGACGGACATCTCCGGTATCCGCAGCTACGATGCGCTTCCCGAGAGAGCACGGACATACCTCGAGCGCATGGCAGAGATCACAGGCATCGCCCTCGGCATCGTCTCCGTCGGTCCCTCGCGCGAGCAGACCATTGTCCTCGTGAACGATCTCTTCTAAAAGAGTAAAACAAACGGCACGGTATGAGTACAGTCTCATATCGTGCCGTTTTTGTCGTCACATTTTATTTTGCCACGGTAAATCCCGCCTCGGTAAAGAACGCCCGATACGCTTCTGCCTTCTTCTCGAGCTTCATCGGATAGGCGCGCGAGGTAGACGGCAGGCGTGTGATGAGGAGTTCCCGCGCGCCGCAGCAGGCGGGTATGGTCATCCCCGTCTTGAAGTCCTTTGCCTTGACCTCGGTCTGAACGAGCGTCAGCAGGATCTCCGTCGCCTTGCCGCCCGTCGTACAGATGCGGCGGCAGTCAGGGATCTCGGCGAGAACGGCGGGCAGATCGACGGTCTCCACGACCTCGAGGAATGCATCCGAGGCATTGTCGTGTGCGCGGACGGCGCGGCGCACGGTCGGGCAGGAGGCGATGCCGCGCGCGGTGAGGAACGCCTTGATCTTCTCCGCATCGAATGCCTTTTCTTCTCCGCGCTGAAAATGCATCGCGTCGCCGAAGAATACCAGCCCGTAGACGCGCCACATATCGTTCTGGAAGTTCGGATAGTGAAATTCCATCGTCCGCTTCTCAGGCTTCGGCGGGAACGTCCCCATCATCATCACCGTCGCCTTCGGCGGCAGGAAAGGCGGGAACGGCCGCAGTTCTACTTCATGTGCTTCCATAGATCATTCCCCCTATAACAGTCCCAATGCGTGCTGCACGATGAGCGACGTCCCCGCAACGGCAATCCAGCAGACCATGCCGAGCGCGAGCGGGCGCAGTCCGCTGCGCAGCAGCGACGCGAGGTCGGTGTTCAGCCCGATGGCGCTCATCGCGAGCACGATGGCGAATTTCCCGCCCATGCCGAGCGCGCGTGCCGCCTCTGCCGGCAGCACGCCCGCCGTATTCACGACGGAGGCGAGGACGAAGTAGAGCACGAACATCGGGAAGATGCGCCGCAGCGAGAATCCCGCGCCGCTCTTTGCCGCGCTGCGCATCGTCAGCAGGGCGAAGCAGAGGCACACAGGCACGATCATGAGCGTGCGCGTCAGCTTCACAATGGTCGCATACGCACCCGCCTCCGCACTGTACGCGTAGCCCGCCGCGACAACGGACGAGGTATCGTTGATCGCTGTCCCCGCCCACATGCCGAACCCCGCATCCGTCATGCCCATCTGATGCCCGAGCGCAGGAAAGAGAAAGACTGCGAGCACGTTAAAGAAAAAGATCGTTGCAATCGAAACGGCGACATCCCGCTCCCGCGCACCGATGACGGGCGCGACCGCGGCAATCGCAGAGCCGCCGCAGATCGCCGTCCCCGCACCGACGAGTGCAGTCATATCGCGCGTGAGACCGAGCACACGCCCCATCAGAAACGCCGCACCGAATGCGGCGAGCAGGGTAAAGACCATGACATAGAGTGACTGCTCTCCCACCTCGGCGACACGGAACAGATTCATCTCAAAGCCGAGCAGGACAATCGCGTACTGGAGAATCTTCTTTCCCGTGAACTGAATGCCCGCCTCCACCGCCTGCGGACGGCGCTTCTTCGCAAAGAGCATGCCGAGCAGGATGCCGAACACAGGCCCGCCGACGATGGGAAAATACAGCCCCAGAATATACGCCGGCACAGCGAACAGCATCGCATAGAGGATGCCGTCCATGTACGCCCGTCTCATCGCGTGCCCCTTTCCGCAGCGCGCCTCACGCAAAGACCTCCGCCCACTCCTTCTCGCGGAATCCCGTGAGCACGCGGTCCGCAGTGATGAGGAGCGGCCGCTTGACGAGCATCCCGTCCGCCGCGAGCACGGCGTACTGCTCCTCCTCCGTCATATGGGGCAGCTTGTCCTTCAGCCCGAGATCGCGGTATACCATGCCGCTCGTGTTGAAGAACCGGCGCAGCGGCAGCCCGCTCCGCTGATGCCACGCACGCAGCTCCTCCGCCGTCGGACGCGCCGCCTTGATATCGCGCATCGGCGCGGTGCAGCCGTGTGCGCGCAGGAACTTCTCCGCCTTCTGGCAGGTCGAGCACTTCGGGTAGCCGACAAATAGAATCTCTGAACCCATATCTGATTCCTCCTTATAGGAAAGTTTTGCTGTCCTCATTATAGCCTCTCACCCGAAATTTTCAACGGCATCACCCCAAAAAGAAACGCATCGCACACGAAGATATACATTAAAAGTATATATTTGATATTGATAAAAACAATGCTGCCCAGCATAAGCATTTGTGGTATACTGTATACAATCTTAGAGCAGAGCAGGTGAATGGGATGAGACGACTCTATGCCGCATACGGGAGCAATCTGAGCATCGCGGCGATGCGCACGCGCTGTCCCGAGGCGCAGATCATCGGTACAGCGGTGCTGGCAGATACGGCGCTGGCATACCGCGGCAGACCGCCGCAGGTATTCCTCACACTCCTGCCGCAGGCGGGCGCGTCTGTCCCCATCGGCATCTGGTCGGTAACGGCACGCGACGAGGATGCGCTCGACCGCTACGAGGACTATCCTGCGCTCTACCGCAAGGAGACGGTGCTCGTCCGTCTGACGGAGCGCGGGACGGGTGCGGAGCGGGATGCCGCGGTGTTCCTCTACCGCATGGTGGACGGGATGCCCCCCGGCACACCTGATGCCGCCTATGTGGATGTCTGCCGCGCGGGGTTTCGGGATTTCGGCTTTGACGAGCGGCTTCTCGCGCCCCCGCAGGGATAACGGTCTCCCGCGGGAGACGCTGCTGTATCATATCTTAGGAGGTATTATATGCTTGTACTATCAGGTATCCTCGTCATGGTAGCGGGGCTTGCGCTGCGGTTCAACGCGCTGCTCGTTGTCATCGCCGCCGGATTCGTCACGGGATTCGCCGCAGGCATGTCCATGCAGGAGATCGTCACGGTCATCGGCGAGGCATTCATCAAGAACCGCTATATGTCGCTGTTCATCCTCGTGCTGCCCGTCATCGGGCTCTCAGAGCGGTTCGGACTGCGTGAGCGCGCCGAGTTCCTCATCTCGAAGATCTCTGCGGCAACGGCAGGCCGCATCTTCCTGCTCTATATGCTCGTGCGCCAGCTCACGGAGTCGCTCGGGGTCAAGGTCAGCGGCCATCCGACGTTCATCCGTCCGCTGATCGCCCCGATGGGCGAGGCGGCAGCGCTCAAGGGACGCAAGGCATCGCCCGAGATCCTCGACAAGATCCGCGGCTATGCCGCGACAGCGGAGAACGCGGGCAACTTCTTCGCGCAGAACGTCTTCATCGCTGCGGGCGGTCTGCTCCTCATCAAAGGCGTGCTCGAGGAGCACGGCTATGAGGCAGACCTCGTCACGATGGCGCTCTACTGCATCCCAACCGCCGTGGTCGCATTCCTGTTCGCCGCGATTCGGTTCTACCTCTTTGACCGGCGCATCGAGCAGGAGATTGCCGCCTACAATGCAGCAAAGAAAGGCTAAGGAGGGGACATCATGCTGACACTCGATCACGTCTATCTCCTCTGCGGGATCTACCTCGTACTCTTCGGCGTACTCTCATTCACCGACAGCAGGAATCTGAAGCGGTTCGGCACCGGACTCTTCTGGCTCGTCTACGGTATCACCTTCCTCGGCGGCGCGGCGCTCGGCAACGAGAACGCGGGCTGGATGGTCATTCTGATGGCGGTCATCGTTGCGGCGAAACAGATGGGGCACGGAGACTACCACGAGACGACGAAGGAGGAAAAGACCGCCTCTGCCCAGCAGCTCGGCAACCGTCTGCTCATCCCCGTCCTCGCCGTCGGCGTCATCACGCTGGTGCTCGCAGCGGCAACGAAGCTCGGCGCGCTCATCTCCTTCGGCATCGCCTCGGCGGTCTCCATCGTGATCGCCCTCGCCATCACGCGCGGCGCACCGCTCCAGACATTTCACGAGGGACGCCGCCTCATCGACGCGATCGGCTGGGCGGCGATTCTCTCGCAGCTCCTCGCAGCGCTCGGCTCACTCTTTGCCAAGGCGGGCATCGGCAAGATCGTCTCTGACATCGTGGCGAGCGCCATCCCGACGGACAGCGCACTCGCAGTCGTCATCGCCTACTGTCTCGGCATGGCGTTCTTCACCATCATCATGGGCAACGCCTTCGCTGCATTCGCCGTCATCACAAGCGGCATCGGCATCCCCCTCGTCATCGTGGGGCACGGTGCTGATCCCCTCATCGTCGCGCCGATTGCGATGCTCGCGGGCTACTGCGGCACGCTCATGACGCCGATGGCGGCGAACTTCAACATCGTTCCGGCGGCACTGCTCGAGATGCAGAGCAAGTACGGCGTCATCCGCGCGCAGATCCCGCTCGCAGTCGCTCTGCTCGCGGCGAATATCCTGCTGATGTACTTCCTCGGATTCCATCCGTGATGCTATGAAAGGGGGCAGCGGCGGCTGCGCCGCCGCGCAATTCTCTATGAAAAAACTTCTGATTACAGGCTTTCAGCCCTTCGGGGGCGAGACGGTCAATCCTGCGCTCGAACTGGTAAAAAAACTCGCCGGAAAGACGATCAACGGCTACGAGGTGATCGCCCGCGAGATCCCCGTCGTACGCTACGAAGCACTCGATGTGGTGCGCGCGGCGCTCAGCGAGGTACAGCCGGATGCCGTCATCATCGTCGGACAGGCGGGCGGCCGTCCCGACATCACGGTCGAGCGCATCGGCATCAATGTCGATGACTTCCGCATCCCCGACAACAAGGGCAACCAGCCCATCGACGAGCCGGTCGCTGCAGACGGCCCGATCGCCTACTGGGCGACGCTGCCGATCAAGAAGATGGTCCGGAATATGAAGGACGCGGGCATCCCCGCGAGCGTCTCCAACTCAGCGGGGACGTATGTCTGCAACCACCTCCTCTACGGCGTGCTCCACCTGCTCGCAAAGGAGGGCAAGGCGCATATTCCCGCAGGATTCGTCCACATCCCCTACCTGCCCGCGCAGATGTCCGTGCGCGCAGGCCTCGAGAGCCAGTACCCCACCATGTCCGTGCACACGCTCGTCCAGGGCTTTACCGCTATGATCGAGGCGCTGGACTGACCTCCAGATACCCCCGCCAGACGGATACGCAGCAGCCGCCGCGTATCCGTTTCTTTCGAGGGCGTCATTTGACAGAAACGCAAAGGAGAGAACGAAATGAGAATAGAGCATGATTTCCTCGGCGATCTGCAAGTCCCCGACGATGTCTACTACGGCGTACAGACGATGCGCGCCATCGAGAATTTCTGCATCACAGGGCAGCGGCTCGACCCCGACTTCATCATCGCACTCGCGCAGGTGAAAAAGGCAGCAGCTCTCGCGAACATGGATACGGGACGGCTCACGCGCGAGATCGGCGATGTCCTCGTACAGGCAGCAGACGAGATCATCGCAGGCGGACTCATCGATCAGTTCCCCGTTGACCCCATTCAGGGCGGTGCCGGCACATCGGTCAACATGAACATGAACGAGGTGCTGTGCAACCGCGCGCTCGAGCTGCGCGGCGAGCCAAAGGGACGCTACGACATCATCTCGCCGAACAACCACGCGAATATGGCGCAGTCCACGAACGACGCATTCCCCACGGGGATCAAGGTCTGCCTCTCGGCCAAGGGCACAGTCTTTCTCGCCGCCCTCGAGCGGCTCGCCGCAGAGCTGGAGAAAAAGGCGACTGCATACCGCGGCATCCTCAAGATGGGGCGCACGCATCTGCAGGATGCCGTCCCCATCACGCTCGGGCAGGAGATGGGCTCGTACGCATCTGCCGTGCGCCGCTCGATGCGCCGCATCCGCTACGTCCTGCGCCATATCCACACGATCAACATGGGCGGCACCGCCGTCGGCACGGGGCTGAACGCCGAGCCCGCCTACATCAAAGCCGTCGCAAAACGCCTCTCCGAGATCACGGGAGAGACCTACCGTACCTCGCAGAACATCATCGACGCGACGAACAACACAGATGCATTCGCCGATTTCTCCTCGGCGCTCAAGAACGCCGCGCTCGTTCTTATCAAGCTCTCGAATGATTTCCGCCTCATGGCATCCGGCCCGCGCTGCGGTCTCAATGAGCTGCACCTGCCGATGCGTCAGCCGGGCTCGTCGATTATGCCGGGCAAGGTCAACCCCGTCATCGCGGAGGTGCTCGACCAGGCATGCTATCAGGTCATCGCAGGCGACCTCGCCGTAACGCTCGCCGTGGAGAACGGCCAGTTCGAGCTGAACGTCATGGAGCCTGTCATGGCGTTCAACATGTTCAACTCGCTGAACTACCTCACGCGTGCCGTTGACACCTTCGTCGAAAAGCTGCTCGTCGATCTAAAGCCCAACGTCGAGCAGTGCCAGAAATGGCTCGACAACAGTGTCGGCATCGTTACCGCCCTCCTGCCGCACATCGGCTACGAGAAGTCCGCCGAGCTCGCACGCGAGGCGTACACGACGGGCAAACCCATCCGCGACATCATCCTCGATCAGGGCATCCTCACGAAAAAGGAGCTGGATCACATCCTCTCGCCGCGCCAGATGACGCGCCCCGGCATCGCAGAGTAATTATTTTCACACATTTAGAAAGGATTTTCTCTTTCTATGTCGAAACCCTATACGCAGTCTCCATCATGGAGATGCGCATAGGGTTTTATGTTGTAAGGAGGTCTTTTCATTGGCCATTGCCGGAGGAATTATCGTTATCCTCGCCTTCGCCGCCATCATTCGGAAATACGAGACGCGCATGGTACTGCTCGCAGCGGGCTTTCTCATGTGCTTCATCGGCGGCGTGGCAGGGAATGCCGTCGCCGCGTTCAGCAAGACGATGGTACACGGCTCGCTCGTACCTGTCATCTGCACAGTCATGGGCTTCTCGTTCGTCATGCGCATCACGGCGTGCGACCGTCATCTCGTCGAGTCCATCTCAGGCGTGATCACGCGGAGCAAGTTCATCCTCATCCCGCTCGCCACGCTGCTGACGTGGTGGATCAACATCGCCATCCCGAGCGCGGCGGGCTGCTCGGCGGCGGTCGGCAGCATCCTCATCCCGACGCTCATGGCGGCGGGCGTACACCCCGCCATGGCGGGCGCAGCGGTGCTCGCAGGGACATGGGGCAGCGCCGTCAGCCCGGGACAGGCGCACAACATCTTCGTCGCGGACCTCGCGCAGACCGATCTCATGACCGTCATCATGGCGCAGGTTCCCGCTGCAATCGCGGCCTCCATTGTCGCTGTCGCCGCGCTGACAATCCTTGCGGCAATACGCGGCGAGGGGCCCGATGAGACGCGTCGCGCGGCATACCACGCCCAGCTTGAGAAAGAAGAGGGCGGCAAGAATTTTAGCGTAAATCCGCTCTATGCCCTCGTCCCGCTCGTCCCACTCATCCTGCTCGTGCTCGGCAGCAAACAGATCGCTGTCCTCCCGCTCACGGATGTCCCGACGGCGATGATCGTCGGCACGGTGCTCGCACTCATCGTCACACGACAGAATCCCCAGGAGATCACGAAGAAGTTCTTCGACGGCATGGGGGAGGCGTACGGCGGCGTCATCGGACTCATCGTCTCCGCAGCGGTCTTTACCACGGGCATGGCGGCGATGGGCCTCACCGACGCCCTCATCGAGGCGATGAAGGGCTCGGAGTCCGTCGCCAAGATCGCAGGCGCATTCGGCCCCTTCCTCATCGCCGTCATCTCCGGCTCGGGCGACGCGGCGGCACTCGCCTTTAACGGTGCGATCACACCGCAGGCGGCATCGTTCGGCATGTCCATCATCGACCTCGGATCACTCGCACAGATGGCGGGCTCGATCGGACGCTCCATGTCCCCCGTCGCGGGTGCGGCGCTCGTCTGCGCAGGACTGGCCAAGGTCAGCCCGATGGAGCTGTCGAAACGCAACGCGCTGCCGATGCTCCTCGCCACCATCACCTTTATGATCATCCTCTTCCTTTGAGGGAGGCACATCATGATTGACCAGAAACGCATCCTGGACAATTTCCTCGGACTCATCTCCATCCGCTGCTCCACGCTCGACGAGCGTGAGATCGCCGATCTGCTGACAGCACGTCTGCGCGCGCTCGGTGCGGCAGAGATTCACGAGGACGAAGCGGGCAGGGCACTCGGCGGCAGCACGGGCAATATCGTCGCGACTTTCAAAGGTACAGTCGCAGGGGTACCGACCGTCATGCTCACGGCGCACATGGACTGCGTCGAGCCGTGCGCAAATATCAAGCCCGTTCTCTCGGACGGCATCATCCGCTCCGACGGCACAACCATCCTCGGCGCAGATGACAAGGCGGGCGTCGCCGCCATCCTCGAGACCCTGCAGTGTCTGCGGGAACATCACATCCCCCACGGCGACCTGCAGATCGTCTTCACCGTCGCGGAGGAGGGCGGCGTCAACGGCTCGCGCTGCATAGATCAGTCGCTCCTGCACGCCGACCTCGGCTACACCCTCGACACCCACGGTCACGCAGGTACGGCAGCTTTCAAGGCGCCGGGCAAGAACCAGATCGCTGTGCGCATCTGCGGCAAAGCGGCACACGCCGGCATCGATCCCGATGCGGGACGCAACGCCATCACGGCAGCGGGCAGAGTGCTCACTGCCGTCCCGCAGGGGCGCATCGACGCAGAGACCACCTGCAACGTCGGAACGATCGCGGGGGGCACGATGACCAACGTCGTCGCTGAGTTCTGCACGCTGAACTTCGAGACGCGCAGCCGCGACAAGGCAAAACTCGATGCCGTCACAGAGCGTCTCATCACCGCCGTCCATACCGCTCTTGAGGGCAGCGGCTGCACCGCAGAGATCGCCCTCAAAAAGGACTACGATCCCTACGAACTCCCGCCCGATGCCCTGCCCATCCAGTACCTGCGCCGCGCAGCAGAGCGGCTCGGATATCCCCTCGTCCTCGAGGAGGAGGGCGGCGGCTCGGATGCCAACCACTTCAACGCCTACGGGATCCCCACCACCGTCCTCGGCGTCGGCATGGAGAACTGCCACACAAAGGATGAGTACATCCATGAGCGCGACCTCTACGAGGCAGCAGAGCTGACGCTCGCCATCGTGCAGGAGATTGCGGCGCAGCACTAAAATATCACCGCATGCATGACAAGGGCTGCAGCACGGAGCATTTCCCTCCGTACTGCAGCCCTTATTTTTATGCATAGTTTGATACCTGTTGCTAAACATCTCCCGCCATGCTATAATCACCTCATCAAACACGAAGAAAGCGGGTGATCTGTTGGCAGCAAACGAAACCTACCGCAGCGGCGGCGCGGCACAGGCGGGCGTACCCGCACGGCGCGCTGACACTGCGCCCGCCGCCGTACGGCGCATGGACGGCGCGGTATCGATGAACGTGCGGCAGGATGCCATCACGCCGGAGTACTTCATCGCCCACTTTTACGAGTATCTCCCGCGCTACATCGCGGGCGGCGCGCCCACAGCGGACACACGCGACACCTACGAGCTGGCGATTCGCCTGTTCCTCCACTGGTGCATGGAGCAGAACCTCCACCCGCTGACGGACGTGCACGACTACCAGATCCGCATCTACATGGAGGAGATGCGCACACGCGGATACAGCGCAGCGACCCTCATGATCAAGGGTGCCGCGATCCGTGCCTTTTACAAGGTCGCACAGCGCCTCTCCTTCATCGCCGAGAACCCCTGCGCCGACCTGCAGCTGCGCAACCCGCAGCACCTCGACGAGGACTACAAGTACCTCACCGTCGACCAGATCAAGGAGATCTGTGAGGGGCTCGCCGCGGACAAGAACGCCCTGCGCCGCCTGCGCAACCTCCTCATCGTCTACCTCATGGGGGTCGAGGGGCTGCGCGTCGTCGAGGTCATGCGCCTCTCGGATGAGGACATCGACTGGCAGCGCGGCCGCATCGAGATCCGAGGCAAGGGGCATGCCGGCATCATCTACCCCTGTGAGGAGACCTTTCAGCTCCTCAAGGCGTACATCGAGGAGCGCGGGCCCGTCCCGCCCGAGAACCGCCTCACCCCAACCGTCATCTCATGCTCGCCGAACAATCGCAGCGGGCGTATCACGCGCGTCGGCATCCGCTACGTCATCAACCGCGCGCTGACCGAGGCAGGACTGAAACAGCCCGGCTACGCCTGCCACCTCTTCCGCCACAGCTGCGGCACCAACCTCTATCAGGAGACCAAAGACCTGCGCGTCGTACAGGAAACCCTGCGCCAGCGCAGCCCGAAGGTCACCGCGAAATACGCGCACGTCCACGACCGTATGGAACGCCGGTATACGAGGGGGATTACGCCGGGGTTGAGGGTGGAGGATATGCAGCAGACCTCTTCTGACGCAGAAAAAAATAATTAGCGCATACAAAAGCCCGACCATAAAGCCTTGCTGGTATGGTCGGGCTTTCCGTATATCTTCTGCGGAATTACTCCACCAATTCCCAAGACATCGGTGTCCCGCACTTTACATCGCACCTTACTTTTTTCCCGAGCAATGCATCATAATGCTTTGGTGACAGCCCATATCCGGGGCGAATGCGACGTAGATTCTTCTCCGTCAGAACATCTCCCGCTCTCATATCCTCTGCAATATATAGGCTGCGCCGGAATTGCAGAGATTTCTTTTCCTGCTCTGCCATCTCATAGCGCACCTCGCCCATAGCAAGTGCAGCTGCACGGCATTCGCGCACGAGCTGCGCCATCTCATCCGGCTCGAGCGAAAAAGCAGCATCGACACCGCCATCGTCACGAGATAGGGTAAAGTGCTTTTCAATCACGGTCGCACCGAGCGCGACACTCGCGACGGCAACCCCAATGCCGAGCGTATGATCGGACAGCCCCACATCGCATCCGAACAGCTCTCGCATATGCGGAATCGTGCGGAGATTCGTCCCCTCTGGGGAGGACGGGTAGCTGCTCGTACATTTGAGCAGGGTCAGATCTGTACAACCGTTGTCCCTTGCCGTCTGAACAAGGTCGGAAAGTTCTGAGACTGTCGTCATCCCCGTCGATGCGATGATGGGCTTGCCCGTGCGCGCAGCCTTCCGAATCAGCGGAAGGTCTATATTTTCAAAGGATGCAATCTTATAGCACGGTACGCCGAGCTCCTCAAGAAAATCGACCGATGTATCATCGAACGGCGTGCTGAAGCCCATAATCCCATGTTCTTTACATCGGTCAAAAATCGGTTTATGCCATTCCCACGGGGTATGAGCCTTCTCGTAAAGCCGATAAAGCGTCTCGCCTTTCCAAAGACTGTTTTGATCCGCAATAAAAAACTCGCCCGTATCAATATCGAGCGTCATGGTATCCGCGGTATAGGTCTGAATCTTGATCGCATCGACACCTGCAGCAGCAGCCGCATCGACAATGGCAAGAGCACGCTCAAGCGACTGGTTATGATTGCCCGACATCTCCGCAATGATAAAGGGGCTTTCTGTTTTTAGCCACATATCCATTTCTCCACAACTCACACTATTCGTCTTTTTGAATCAGAATACGATAGCGCTGCCCCATCCACTCAAAGAAAGCAGGATACCGTTCGTTATCAACCACGCGAAGGAGATTGATCTGATCGCGAATTGATTTATCCAAGTCAAGTTTGCTATCCTCCGGACGACGACGAGGATAAAAACTTTCTTCTCCCTGTTGCTCCCGACTATGATGTAAAACCGCAGGATAGTCATGTACGAACGTCTTACAAAGTGCACACGTTGCTTTTCCCACAGCGCTTCTTAACTCATCGATCAGCTCTGTACCATCAAAATGAATGTCTTCCTGTAAATAAATACAACCTGCATCCACATGCTCTGCCGCTTCAAACAGGGTAACAGGAATCGTCGATTTTCCCTCAAGAATCTGCCATGTGAGCGGCGACCAGCCTTTCCCTTGAGGCAATGCGCTTGCATGAACAACGAGATTGTGGCGATTTAATGCAAGGTATTCTGGTTTTATGATTTCTTGACAACTCAACAAGAAAACAAAATCATATGCGTGTTCCTTATCAAACTTATAGCGGCAAACGACCTCATGCCCCATATTACGAAAATCCATGATAAGCTCATCAAGATAAGATTCGCTCCACGATGTTTCATCTGTGATAATGGCAATTTGATATTTATTCACAACCAAGTGCCCCCTATATCCCGCTTGATTTCCATCACAAAGGAATTTCTCGTATCTGACAACTCTGCTGAAATGATTTCAAATCAAGAGACTTCATGAATTTATGTACACTCTTTACAATATCCCCCACCGTTACCTCATCCCATCGTCCAAGATAGCGGATATACCCTGCTGCCGCACAGTCCTCGCAGATCTGAATCTGGTTTTCGGCAACAGCAGTCACGATAGCAGGAAGTCCCAGAAAACAGCGCTCCCATGTGGTTGTACCGCCTGCGCCGAGACAAAGATCAGCATGTGCCATTAGTTCTGCCATATTGGAAACTTGACAGTGATAGTGAAGGAAGTCATGCGCGGCGCAAAGCTTCTCGATAGATGCGCGGCGCGGATTGCTCCCGCCAACGACAACATCCACAGCAACAGAGGGAAGCTGCAGCTGCAGGAGCGCACGGATTGCCTTCTCCGTCTCCCCCGTCGTGTCGCTACCTCCATAGAATACAAGAATGCGGCGCAGGATACCATCCCGCTCTCTCAAATGTTCTCGTGCTTCATAGAACTCCTCGCGCAGAAGCGCGTGACTCGGTCCGAGCAGGAGTTTACAGGCAGGAGGTACCAGTCCATCATAACGATGCCGCATCTCCCGATAGAAATTCTGGTCGAGGAGCATATCGCAGTCATGTCGGCGATTCGCAAGATCGTCAATGACGAAGATCTCACGCACAAGGGAGCGCAGTTTTTGCTCCCACACTGCATCGAGCGCATAGCTGTCCACGATGAGACGGCTGACAGGCTGTATGCGCGATAGAATCTCCCCAGTCTCCTCTGCATCCACCACCTGCGGCACGGTCAGCCATGCCGCATAGTCTGTGAGATTTGGATCCTCCTCATGCTGCGGCAGGAGATGCAGGAGAAATCCGTGCTCCTCGACCAGTCGGTGCAGGCTTCCAGAGAGATCACGCGAGATAAAATGAACGTCAGCGCCATCCTTCCGCAGTCGCTCCGCCAGTGTCAGACAGCGCATCAGATGACCGCTTCCGATCTGCTCGGATGAGTCCACACGAATCGCCACAACGTCGTTCATGATATCCATCCGATCTGTTTCAACACAAAGCA
>CAUQID010000025.1:0-28214 GCA_963518105.1 uncultured Selenomonas sp. | reverse complement strand
GGAATCGCTGATAAAATGAAGTCCTTCCGATTGGCGTAGATTTTTTCGTCCGAACGAGGCGGAAAACCGGATGCAGAGTGGTGCTCTGCGGAGGATTTTCCGCCGAAGTGCAGGAAAAAAGATGCGTCAAGATGGAGGTGCTGAATTTACCAGTGCTTCCTTTAGTCCTTGCGGAGATCCGCGCCGTCCTTGAGCCACGACATCATGCCGCGCAGCTCCGCTCCGACCTCCTCGATCGGGTGCTCTGCGTGGATGCGGCGCTCTGCGAGGAAGTTCGCGCGGCCTGCCGCATTGTTCTCCGTGAGCCAGCGGCGCGCGAACGTGCCGTCCTGGATCTCACCGAGCACCTTCTTCATCTCCGCCTTCGTCTCCTCGGTGATGATGCGCGGGCCGATCTTGTAGTCGCCGTACTCCGCCGTATCGGAGATGGACTTGCGCATCTTCGCCATGCCGCCCTCATACATGAGGTCGACGATCAGCTTCATCTCATGGAAGCACTCAAAGTACGCGATCTCCGGCTGATAGCCCGCCTCGATCAGCGTCTCGAATCCTTTCTGGATGAGATGCGTCACGCCGCCGCAGAGGACAACCTGCTCACCGAAGAGATCCGTCTCCGTCTCCTCCTGGAACGTTGTCTGGATGACGCCCGAGCGCGTACCGCCGATGCCGCGCGCATAGGCGAGCGCAAGATCAAAGCATTTACCCGTCGCATCCTGCCCGACCGCGAACACATCCGGCACACCGCCGCCCTCGCGGAACGTACGGCGGACGAGATGCCCGGGTCCCTTCGGCGCAACCATGAATACATCAATATCATCTGCGGGAACAATCTGATTGAAATGGATATTAAAGCCGTGCGCAAACGCAAGAGCGCTGCCGGGTTTCAGATTCGGTGCGATCTCACTCTTGTAAATCGCCGCCTGCTTCTCATCCGGGATGAGGATCATCGTGACATCTGCCTGCTTAACAGCATCCGCCACAGAGAGCACCTGCAGCCCGTCCTCGACGGCAAGCTTTGCCGACTTCGAGCCCGCATAGAGCCCGATGACGACATTGATCCCGCTGTCCTTGAGGTTCAGCGCGTGTGCGTGTCCCTGGCTGCCGTAGCCGATGACCGCAACCGTCTTGCCCTCCAGAACGCTCCAGTTGACATCCTGATCATAGTAAGTTTTTGCCATAGTACTCCCGCTCCTCACAATGCTCATAAATCGTGTGTTCCCCCCGCTCGAGGGCAATCAGCCCCGTGCGGATAACCTCGACGATCCCGTAGGGCTGAATGACCTTCAGGAACGCCGTGACCTTATCGTCGCTGCCCGTGATCTCGAAGATGATCGAGGACGCCTCCACGTCGACGACGTGTGCGCGGAACAGCTCGCCCATCTTCAGCACGTCGAGACGGTTGTCATCGTCCGCACGCACCTTGATGAGCGTCATGCCGCGGCATGCTGCGCTCTTTTCATCGAGACGCTGCACCGCCCGCACAACAGGCATCTTCTCCAGCTGCTTGATCATCTGCTCGACGAGATTCCCATCCCCCTGCATCACGACCGTGATGCGCGAGAAGTCCGGCGACTCCGTCACCCCGACAGACAGGCTGTCGATGTTGAATTCCCGCCGGGAAAACATACTCACGACGCGCACCAGAACCCCCGTCTGATTCTCTACAAAGACGGACAGCACATGTTTCATCCGAACAAACTCCTCTCCGCCGCGTCGCTGACCCTCGAGAAAACTCTTTCATTATCGCCCACATATGAGCGTTTGTCAATATGTTTTGTCGCACGTGCACGTGTATACGCAGCAGGGATACCGCCCCTAGACGCGCACCTCAAAGCGCGGCTTTTCCTGTCCCTCGTCCTCGGCGGGCGCAGACCGCTGTGCAGGTGCGGGGGCCGGCATGGCGGGCGGGACGGACGAGCGGACCCGCGCTTCCCCGCGGGGCGGTGTACGCCGCGTGGACTGCGCGGAGGATTCCTGCTGCGGCTCCTGCAGCCGCGCCAGTGCTTCGCCCGCCGTCAGTCCCGTGTACTCGGGCAGAATCTCGCCGCGCGTATCGCGCGCACGGCGCGTGCGCTCTGCCGCTGCGAGGAGCGCATCATGCGCACCGGCAAGCGGCACTGCCGCTGTCTGTGGCCTCTTCGCAGCGCGTTCTGTCTGTGCGAGGATGCGCTCGCCGAGAGACGGCGCAGACGGCGTGTCATCCTGTTTTTTCTGTGCAAAGCGGCGAAAGAGGAACACGCCCGCCGCCAGTGCAAGCACGAGCAGCCCCGCCCAGTACAGCCCGCCCGCCGGCGTATAGGAGGGCGGCGGAGGAGCAGCATCCTTTGCCTGCTGCTCCGTGATGCCAAGCTGCTGGCGCAGGAGTGCATTCTCCTGCGCTGTGTCGAGGCCGCGCGCGACATCCGCGCCCGTCTGCCCCTCGACCTGCGTCCCGCGATCGACCTTCGCCGCCGACGTGCTCACCGCATCGCCCTTTGCCGCATCCGTACGCGCAGCGGCGTTCGGACGCTCCGCGCCGCTCTTTTCTTTCGGCGCGCCGCTCGTCGTCTTAGAGAGCGCACCGTTTCCCTGCGCCACGGAGTCGCGTGCCTGCTGCTCCGCCTGTGCGTCGCCCGTCGTGTGCGTCTGATTCGTCTGTGCATCCCGCGCCGCATCCCCGATCGTGATCTTCGGCGGCGTCGGGGGCGTGGGCGGTGTCGGCGGTGTAATGGCCATGACGGCGCTCCTTTCTCATCATCATTGTCTTTACTATATCAGAAAATCCCGTCCAGTGAAATAGCAAAAGCGTCCCGCTGCCGCGGGACGCTCTCCTGCCGGGAAATCGCTCCTACGCCTTGTACGCCCGCACATTGACGCGGTCGTGCGCAATGTCCTCATCGATCTCGGTGCGGGCAAAGCCTGCCTGCATGAGGAACGCCGCCAACTCCTCGCCCGTATAGACGGACATATTGTCCACGATCTTCACCCATTTCTCATGGCTGTGCGTTCTGCCGCTCGCCTCATTCGTAATCATGAACACACCGCCGCGCCGCAGTACGCGATGCACCTGCGCAAAGCAGTGTGCGGGATTCGGCCAAAAGTACACCGTCTCGAACGCCGTAACCACATCGAACTGCCCGTCCTCGAACGGCAGCGCCTGCACATCCCCCTGTACCACGCTGCAGCGCCCCGCTGCAATCGCATCGGCATTCACCGCGCGTGCCTTCTCCACGGAGACGGGAGAGTAGTCGAGCCCCGTCACGCGTCCCGCTGAGAGTTTCTTCAGAAAGACGGCGATATTCGCACCACCTCCGCAGCCGCAGTCGAGCACCTCCTCGTCCCCGCGCAGCGTAAGGTGCGAGAAGCCCCAGTCGGCGATGCCCGCATGGCCGCAGTTCATCATCGCGACAACGACCTTTCCCATCGTGCCCTCGGGTTTTCCTGTATTGCTGAAAAATTTTCGAAGCAGGCCCATTTTATTTTCCTTTCTGAAAATACAGATTATATATGTTCTAAAAAGTACCTTGCACACCTGTGCAAGGTACTTACTGAATCTCCCTATGAAATCAGAGCAGCGCTTTGCGCAGCTCCGCACCGCTCTTTGCCGAAAGGTAGGCGGGCGCGATATCGAGCACGGTCTTGCAGCCGGCTGCTCCCTCGGATGCGAGCCGATGCGCTGCGCGCGCATAGGCAGCGAGGACGCATGCCGTGAACTCAGGATTCGAGTCGAGCTTCAGGTTGAACTCGATGACGTGCTTGTGCGCGCCATTCGCCCCCGTCGCACCGGAGCGGACAACGAACCCCGCGTGCGGGAGGCCCGCATGATCGCGCTGCAGCTCCTCCTCGCTGATGAAGTGCACCGTCGTGTCATAGTCTGAGAAGTAGTTCGGCATCGTCACGATTGCCTTTTCCACCGCAGCTGCATCTGCGCCCTCCTCGAGGACGACATAGCACTCGCGCGTGTGCTTCTCACGCGTGGTGAGCGCGGGATTCGCCCCGCTGCGCACCGCCTCGAGCGCGGCGGGCACGGGGACGGTATACTGCTTGGCATCCTTGACACCCGGGACACGGCGGATCGCATCCGAGTGTCCCTGGCTGACACCGCGCCCCCAGAACGTGTAGTCCGCACCGTTTGTGAGCACAGCGTTGCTGTATACGCGGGCAAGCGAGAACATCCCCGGGTCCCAGCCGACTGAGATCACGCCGACGTGGCCCGCAGCCTGTGCCGCCGCATCCACCGCTGCGAAGTGCGCAGGGATGTTCGCGTGCGTGTCAAAGCTGTCCACGACATTGAACAGCTTTGCAAACTCCGGTGTCTGCTTCGGCAGATCGGTCGCCGAGCCGCCGCAGAGGATCAGCACATCTACCTTATCCTTCCACTCCGCCGCCCTGTCCGCCGCGACCACCGGCACATTTGTGCGCGGCTGCACCGATGCGGGGTCGCGCCGCGTGAAGACGACGACCAGCTCCATATCATCATTTGCCTCGACGGCGTACTCCACGCCGCGGCCCAGGTTGCCATACCCTAAAATCCCAATGCGAATCATAAAAACTCCTCCCGCCGTCTCCCCTTAGACGGCGTTGACACTTAGTAATGCGGGTGCTCCTTCACATAGTCGACCGGACGCGACCAGTCCACCTGCACGCCTGTCTCATTCCACAGACGCGTGAGCGCCAGTGTAAAGCTCTCCTTGTCCGCAAGCGGCGTAACAGGCTCTTTTGTGAAGTCCATCAGCGTCTCATGCGGCACCTCGACCTCATGCGCTGCTGCGAGAAAGTCCTCCACTGCCGCGCGCCCCTTCTCGTCTGCGAGATTCACCGTCGCAGCACGGGCGGCCGCATCGTAGTCAATCCAGCCGAGAACGTCGCCATAACTGATGGCGACACTATACATATCGCTCACTCGTATCACCTCTTTTATTCCTGCCCCGAGGGGCGTTCCTTATTATAGAACGATTCCGCAGGAGGCGCAACACTCCGGTGAAAATAATTCTGTATACAGAAAGGGGCAGCCCGCAGGCTGCCCCTTTCCGCTGTGATCAAAACGCCCAGTTGAGCTGAACACCGCCCGAGAGTCCCTCGCGCTTGCCCTGCATCCCCATGATGTTGACGCCGCAGCTGATGCGGCCCGCACGCGGCGCAAACCGATAGCCCAGTTCGAGGATCCCCGTACCGCCGCCGAGCGACGGGCTGGGCGTACTGTATCCCTGATAGGATGCCGTCGCCTCGCCGCCGAACTCGTACTCGTAGGCAAGCCCCGCGTAGATCTCGCTGCGTGCACTGTCCGCGTGCGTATAGCGTGCGCCGACGCGCAGACGGTGCGAGTCCACACTGCCGAAGTCATACACTGCGCCCGAGCGGAGCTTCGTTGTATTCCCGCCCTGGTGGGAGTAGAAATACTTCGCATAACCCTCGATGCGGTCTCCGCCCGCAAGCCGCCGCTCCTGCCCGATGCCGAGATGTGCGGCATAGTAGGTGCTCGCGTGGTCGTAGCTCATATCCGTGCCGCCGTAGCCGCCCGTGTAGTCGCTCGATACGCGCCCCGCGCGCAGGCTGCCCTCGATGTAGCCGCCGCCCGCATTCTCCGCGCGCGCCATCATGCCGCCGCCCGTGTAGCTCATCTTTCCGCTGCCGTGCGTGCCGTCGTCCAGATAGGAGTTGTAGGTGCTGCGCCCGTGCTCGACGAAGGGTCCGTAGGTCAGTGCGCTCTGCCCTGCCCTCTGCCGGCGGGCAAAGCCCACATCCAGATGCCAGCCCTTCGCATCCACATACGAGCCGGAGTGCAGACGCACAGCAGCACCGCCCTGCGCCGCCCACGGCTGGAAGCCGCCGTCTGCCGCCGGAGATTCCGGCGCGGGCATCGCCGTACGGCTGCCGCCCGTATTCCTCGCCCCCTCAGCATCGGCTGCGGCGGGTACGGTCTCCGCTGCAGCCGACGCCGCAGCCGTGAATCCGACATTCGTGAGGAGGTCTGCGCCCGCATTCAGCATCGCACTCGCCGCCGCACGCGTCTCAACGAGCGACTTGCTCTTCTCATTCACCGTGACGGTCTGCACCGTCGCGACCAGTTCATTCTCGCCGCGCTTCGCAAGGGCAAGCGTATAGTCGAGCGTCCCGCCCTGCGACGCCGTCATCGTGTGCGCAGAGCCCGTATTCATGGGCTGTCCCGCCGTCATCAGCGTGCCGTTCACCTTGAGCAGGCTCACCGCATCGCCGGGACGGAGCGCACGCGCATCTGCCGCGACTGCGCCCACACCGAGATTCAGCGTGCTGATATCCTTGACCGCAGGCGCATGCGTGAGCGTCAGCATCGTCCGCGTCTCTGCCGCTGTCGTACCCGACGGCAGGTAGAAATGCAGATTCTGCACCCCCTCAAAATCCTTTGCCGCCGCACCGAATGCATGCACCGCAAGCGTGTTGCCCGTGCTGCCTGCCGTCCCGACACCGCCGCGGATTACGCCGCCGATCGCAGCAGCGCCGCGCAGGTGCACTGCATTGTCCGTCGCTGCGCCCGCCGTCGCATGGCCGCCGTAGACATCGCCGCGCACCGTTCCGCCGAACACATCGACCGTATTGCCCGATGCCGATTCGCCAAAGCCGCCCCTCAGCGTCTGCACGTCGCCGCCGCGCATGACAATCCTGTTGTTCTGCGCCTTGCCCTTGCGCGACGTGCCGCCGTACGCGGTATCAGTAATCGTACCGCCCGTGATGGTGAGCGTGTTGCCCTCTGCCGTGTGACCGAGGACGGATTTGCCGCCCCATGCCTCAGCATGCGTGCCGTCTGTTGCCGCAAATGCCGCAGTATTGCCCTTGAACCGATAGCCGTCTGCATAGACGGACGTGCCGTTTTTCGCATGGGTATCCGTATCGACGGAGAACTCATAGACATCGCCCGCGACAACGTCCTTTGCCTTGTCATAGGTTGTGCCGAAGTCGATGCCCTTGTCATTCGCCATCAGCGTGACGCGCGTCGCAGCGTAGCTCTTCGTCGGCAGGTCTGTCGCCGCAATATCTGCCGTCAGCTTCTGCCAGTCAAGCCCCGTGGTCTGTGCTCCACCATTCAGCGAAAGAAGCGTCTTGCCCGCCGTATCCCTGTTCACGGCGAAGTTCAGCTTCTCAAAGTTTGCAATCTGTCCCGCCGTAAGCGCCCCGCGCACGTTCAGTGTATTGCCCGTTACATCGGACTTGTTGCCGCCGTAGATTGTGCCCGTAACCTTCGTGCCGTCCGCGACCGCATGGAATGCACCGTTCTTGTCGGTATAGCCGATATTCACGATGTTGCCCGTGGTCCTGCCCGTGCCGTTCGTATAGCCGCCGTAGACCGTCTGCACCGTACCGCCCGCGATGTTGACCGTGTTTCCTGCCGCATCCGCAGCGTTCGCCGCATTACCGATGTAGCCGCCGTATACCTTCTCGAGCGTACCCGCACCCGTGCCGACGATGTTCACAGTGTTGCTTGCCGCGCCGCCCGACAGGCCCTCCGAGCGTCCGCCCGAGAGCCACTTGACCGTATTGCCCGCGGCGATACTCGTGAGTGTCATCGCATTGTGCTCCGCCGTATTGCCGCCGTAGGAAACGCCGGCGTAGGTCTTGGCATGCGGGTTGACCCCGTCATAAACGACCGCACCGTTACGGAAGCGGTTCACGTCGATCAGAACGCTGCTTGCCTCGCCCGTGTTCGTATCCGTGCGCTGGACGACTTCGTAGTCGCCGCTGACGGCATGATTTTTCGCCGCATAGTTCGAGAACTTCAGCTTGTTTGCCGCCGTACTCTTCATCAGCGTGATCGCGCCGAGCGTCTTATCGGCGGAGAGCTTCGACGTATCGACCGTAACCTTGTCCCAGTCCGCCGTCTGCCCGTCGAATCCATTTGCGAGCGTCAGCATCGTGCCGCGGCTCGTGGTATAGGTATCGTCAACCGCTCCGCTCGACGGCTTGTCCGCCGCAGCGGAGTTCGTCAGATAGAACGTATACTTATCGAAGTTCTGCGCCTTCTTCGCCGCAGCATCCTTCACCGTGACGTTCAGCGTATTGCCCGCCGCATTATCAGACTTGCTGCCGCCGTAGATTTCAGCAGCAGTGAAATTCGTCCCCGCCGCGAGCGTCGAGGCATCGCCCTGACGCAGTGTCGTCGGATCCGCGCCGATGTTCACTGTGTTGCCCGTAGTCCTGCCCGAGCCGCTTGTGTAGCCGCCATAGATCTTGCCCGTAACCTTGCCGCCCGTGAGCGTCACCGTATTGCCCGTCACGCTGCCGCCGTTCGCCGCGTTCGTAATCGCGCCGCCGTAGACATTTGTGACAGAGCCTGTACCCGTCCCCGCGAGCGTCACCGTGTTGTTCACGGAGCCGCCCACAGTTCCTGCGGTCTGTGCGCCATACGCCGCAGCGAGCGTACCCGTCACGCCCGACACCGTCAGCTGATTTCCCGTCGTCGTATTGCCGAACGCGGAGTAGCCGCCGAGAGCCTCGCCCGTCGAGGTCGCCGTGTAGGTGACGCGGCCGTCCTTGAAGCGGTTGATATCGTAGAGGACATTCGTCGCCGTGACCGTGCCGGAATTCGCCGTCGCGTCCGTACGCAGCCCCGTCTCGTAGACGCCGCCGTGCACAGCATAGCGTGCGGCATAGTCGCTGAACTTCAGCTTGTTATTTGCGCCGCGCATCAGAGTATAGGTATTCTTCCCCTGGATCTTTGCCGCATCCGCCGCCGTCGTGACCTGCGAGAGATCGACCGTAACATTCTCCCACTTCACCGCAGTATTCGCGCCGAAGCCGTCTGCATCCATCATCTTCAGCAGCGGCGCAGTCTTTGCGGTATCGTCATGCAGCTGGAAGCTGAACTTCTGCACGTTGCGTACCTTTGCGACCTCTGCACCGTTCTTTGCCTTGACGTTGAGCGTATTGCCCGCGATGCGTGTGTCGCTATTGGCAAGAACATTGCCGCCGTAGCTTGTGCCCCAGATCTGCGCACCCGAAAGATTCGCCGTATATGTGCCCGTATCATCGCCGAGGTTGATAACATTATTATTGGATGCACTTGTCAGTTGGCTTGTATGCCCGCCTACAATCTGCCCCGTAAGCGTGCCGCCCGTGACGGTGACACTGTTGCGCGACATACTGCCCGCTGCTGTCGCCGTACCGCCGCCGACAGCATTCACAATCCTTCCACCCTTGATAAAGACGTGGTTGTCCGTCGCACTGGCATGCGTGCCGGAGACTGCACCGCCCATGACATTCGTCACTGTACCGTCCGTAATGGTGACGCGGTTCTTCTCAGCTATGGCGTTCACTGCACCAGCATAGCCGCCGTTGATATTATCAATCTTCTTCGTGCCTGTTCCTGTGACCGTCACACTGTTATTCACGGTATTGCCCGCCGATGCTGCCGTCTTGCCGCCGTAGGCAAAATTCAAGTCAGCCTGCAGGTTCAATATCGTCAGATGGTTGTTCTTGGTGGTGTTGCCCGCATAGGAAATACCGCCGTAGACTTCGGTCGTACCGTCAGCCAGCTGTGTGGCTGAATTGGAACCGTCATACGCCGCATTGATATTGTTTTGGAAGCGGTTGTAATCGAGGATGACCTTCGATGCCGTCGCCGCGTTCGTATCCGTGCGCAGCGCCGTCTCGTAGTCGCCGTACGTTGCGGCGGTTGTCTTGTTGCGTCCCGCGTAGTTCGAGAACTTCAGCCCGTTTGTCGTGCCTGTGAGAAGCGTCGCCTTGCCGATGACCGTACTGCCCGAGAGCTTCGACGTATCGACATCGAGCTTCGTCCAGTCGAACAGATTGCCGCCGTTGAAGCCGTTGTTCTCGGTCAGCGTCAGCATCGAGCCGCCATTTCGCGCGATGTCGTCATTGAGATGGAACTTGTAGTTCTCGAATTTGTCGGCGGACTTTGCCGTGATGTTCTTCGCACGGACATTGAGTGTCGCGCCCGTGCCCGAATTATTGTCGCCGTGGAGCGCTGCATTCGTGAGGTTCGCCGTATATACGCCGTTCTCTGCGCCGAGGTTGACGATATTCCCCGACGTACTGCTGCCGGGACCTGCGGACTTGCCGCCGTAGACATGCCCACTGACTGTGCCGCCCGAGATCGTGACCGTATTCGCCGTCACCGTATAGCCAACACCGCCCGCGACCTCGGTGTTCACCGTGCCGCCCGAAACCGTGACATAGTTCTTCGTCGCAATGCCTGTACCGTCCGTAACCGCACCGAAAGCGCTATCGACCGTACCGCCCGAGATGGTGACGCCGTTCGCCTCAACGAGCCCCTGCGTCTTGGAGAACGCGCCGCGCAGCGCATTCGCCATGCTGCCTGTGCCGCTGAACGCAATCGTATTGGTCTTCAGCGCACCCGTGCCCTCACTCACCGCGCCGTTGATATTATCCGCTGTACCGCCCGTAAAGACAACCTTGTTTCCTGTAACTTCGCTGGCGTTCGCAACATTTTCAACATAAGCACCCGCAATGTGATCCGCCGATTCGCTGCCGCTGAAATTGACGGTATTGTTCTTGACTGTGCCCGTTCCGACAGTATATCCGCCGAAAACTTTCTGCACGGTTCCCTTCTGCATCGTAACACTGTTGCCCGAGACCTCACCTGCGTTATCCTCATTCGAGATCATACCGCCATAGACTTCAGCAATCTCATCCGCTGCATTTTGCAGATTGATGGTCGCGTGGCTGTTCGTGACGTCACCCGTCGCCCCCTTGTTGATGCCGCCGAAAGCATACTTCGGATCGTTCGCACCTTTCAGCCCCGTGACCGTCAGCTTGTTGCCCGTCGTCGTATGACCGTAGCGCGAAAGTCCGCCGTAGATTTCAGAGCCGGATGCACCCTGATACGTCTGTGTAGTACCGCTGTATACGACCTCGCTGTCCTTGAAGCGGCTGACCTCGAACAAGGCGGCGTTCGCTTCATCCGTATCCGTATCCGTTACGAGGCCGAATTCATGCGTATCGGTCGCCGTGCCAATTTCCTGCGCCGCATAGTTCTGGAATTTCAGCGTATCGGCGGCGCTGCTACGCTTGAGGAGGGTAATGCGATGAATACCATGCAGATGCGAGACATCCGAAAGGGCCATCCGATCGACGGTGAGCTTGCCGAAGTCAACCCCCGTACCCGCGAAGTCACCCGCGTTCGACACGGTCAGCATCGTGTCACCGAACGCGGTCGCACTATTCAGCTTGAACTTGTAGTTCTCGAAGTTGTTGACGGAATATACTGCGACATTCCTCGCATTGACGTTCAGCGTATTGCCCGTCGCCGCCTTATTGCCGCCGTAGATGTAGCTGTTTGTGAGTGTTGTTCCAGAGAGATCCGTATGTGTGCCATCGCCGAGGTTGACGGTGTTGTTCTCCGTCTTACCATTCGCATGCCACGAAATACCGCCATAAATACTTTGTGCGAATGTCCCACCCGCAATGGTAACTACATTGTACTCAACTGTATTAGTGCCTCGAGTTCCCCCACCATAAACAAACTGGTTGATTGTTCCCCCAGAGATAAGAACCCGATTGCCCGATACTGTACCGTTTTGCTCAGAGTATCCGCCAAATATATTCCCCTCTAATACACCGCCCGAAACACTTACTATATTATCCGTAACCGTACCGTTTTGCAGGCCGTGGCCTCCATAGACGTTTCTTTCAAACGTCCCTCCCGCGAGGCTAATCGTATTCCTAACGGCCGCCGAGTCCCCTGCCGCATGACCGCCTGTAACGCTCCCCTTGACCCTTGCGCTGTCTCCCGTGACCGAAACGGTATTTCCCTCTGACTTGCCGGTTGTCCCTCGGGAGAAGCCTCCGATAACATCATCTTTCACGAGACTATTGGTAACAGAGGCGCGATTCTCCTTGACCAGTGCCCCATTATCTCCCTCAGCGCCGATGACTTGATTCTTCACCACAGCACCGTCAAGATGAACCTCATTCGCTTCTGCCGTACCGCTGCCCATAAGACGTCCGCCGTAGACGGTCGCATTGACTGTCCCCTTGATATTGACTGTCCCCTTGATATTGACAATATTACCTTTTACACCGCCCTTTGCGTAGCCGCCAAAGACATTATTCTCTGCCCAGCCGCCCGGCTCGATGGTGATAGTATTTCGCTCCGCCTTTCCCGCCGCTGACTGCGCACGTCCTGCATAGACACCTCCGACCTTACCCGTCGCTGTGATCGTGACATGGTTATTCGTCGAATCGCCTGCGCCCGCCGTATAGCCGCCGTAGACGCTCAGATTCGTATTGTTCGTATTCGTAATCTTGATCTTGTTGTTCGTCGTCGTATTACCGAGACTCGAATAACCGCCATAGACAGCTGTGCCTGTGACGTTATCTGCCGTTGCGTCAGCGTTCTTAAAGCGGTCGATGTCGGCACGCACATAGTTCACCATATTATATCCGAAGAACGACATCGGAGGCGTTGTCACATCTGTATACATGTGGTACTCGAAGTCGCCGCTCGTTGCCTTGCGGTCGAGCGCCTCGGTGTTGAATATCTTCAGATCGCCACCGCTCCCCGTGCGCAGCAGTTCCATCGTGCCGAGGCGGCCATACTTCGTCGTATCGGCATTCCAGCCCTCGGCGTTCATCGTGATCTTGCTCCACTGGACATTGGGCGTAGAGCCGAAGCCGCCGCTGTCCGTCACTTTAAGCATAGTCGAACCTGCCGCAACGCCCTTCGTGAGATTGAAGTTGTACTTCTCGAAGTTCTGCGCCGTCCTGACTACGATGCCTGAGGCATTGACGTTGAGCGTATTGCCCGTGACATCGTTCGTCTTGTTGCCGCCGTAGATTCTTACGCGCGTGAGATTGAACCCCGACGCCATGGCATTCTCACCGTCGCCGAGGTTGACAATATTGTTGATGGTTTTGCCGCTGCCTGCATTATAAGCACCAAAAACATTCGTTCCGCCGCTCTTTGTGAACGCACCGCCCGAAATCGTCAGCGTATTGTCGGCGGCATTTGCGCTACTCGCGGAGTTGCTAATAACGCCGCCCGCAGCCTCATCCCCGAGGCTACCGCCCTTGATCGTGACAGAGTTGCCCGTAACAGCGCCCTTGCCTGTCGTATAGCCGCCGAAGACATCGCCCTCCACAGTGCCGCCTGCGACGGTGACAGAGTTGCCCGTAACAGCCTTCGTTGCAGTTGCACCGTTGAAGCCGCCATAGATGGGATCTTTCGATAATCCATTGTTGAAGAACACGCGGTTGTTCGTGACCGCGCCCGTGCCGCTGATGCCGCCGTAGATCATGCTCTGACCGCCGCCGTTGCTGACCTCGAGTCCATGAATGGTCAGTGTATTGTTGCTGACATCCTCTGTGGCATTCTTCTTGCCGCCGCCAGAGATTGTTCCCCACGTGCTGAACGGCTTGTCCGTCGGACCGCCATCTATGCCGAGAGTGATGTTATTATCGCTATTGAAATGGGTCTTGTCCGACCCCTCAAGACCATTGATGCTGGTTTTCGTCTCCGTGTAGTCATGCGTCTGCGCCGCATACGCATCCTGCGCGGGAAGCAGCCCGCCCCCGGCCGACAATCCCAGTGCTACATACAAAGCCAAGCGGCGCTGCGCCTTTCGTCCACTGAACATAGTTCCCTCCTGTTCATCCCTCGCTATCACACGGTTCTCTATGACGATACTCCCTGTCCGTGTACACGAGAAAATCATTGAGATTCATTATATATTTCATCATCTTACATGAGGGCTATTGTCATTGTCAATGATTCCTCTTATCTTTTGCCCCGATTTTCTCTATTTATTTTCAGAAACATGAACCCAAGTATTTTTTCTCTCCATTCATGGATTTTACAAGATATGAATTTGTGCGCATAACAACATTTCTCTGCTTGAATTACAAAATCATTCAAGCTCCATAAAACATAGCTGTAAAGAATGCAAAAAGAACACCGCACAAGATAGTGCCTCATGCAGGGCTCTGGTCTCAGTGCACCTCAGAGCTGGCTGTGCAGTCTGCCGCGCTCGCGTACTCTATCCAGAGAAAGCGCACAGTATGGGCTGCGCAGTACCGCATCACACTGCGGACGGCATCTATCCACAGCAGTCCTGTCGCAACATTTCACTTGATACAGTCAATAAATTTTCAGATCACAGTTCTTTCACTGGAATGTCCGCACTATTTTGTTTTCTCGTGTGTTATACTGTGGAGAGTATAAAGGAAGCATATAGATGTGAAAGGAGCAGGCTCAATGGAGTTTAGCAGCAATATCACGGTCGGTATGACGCACGAGGTACACGGAACGGTGACGGAGGAGAATACGGCGGCGGCAGTCGGCAGCGGCTCGCTCGCGGTGTACGCGACCCCTGCGATGGCGGCGCTGATGGAACGCGCGGCAGCAGAGCTTTGTCAAAGGGAATGCCCCGCAGGATGGACGACGGTCGGCACGTCGCTCTCGATCCAGCACCGCGCGGCGACTCCCGTCGGACTCGCTGTCCGCGCCGTCGCCGAGGTAACGGCGGTCGATGGTCGGGCTGTCTCGCTCCGCGTGACAGCATACGATGCACGCGAGGAGATCGGCAGCGGTACGCACGAGCGCTTTGCCGTCGTGTGCGAGAAGTTCACGGCAAAGGCAGAGGGAAAGAAATAACGCCGCAGACGAAAACGACGGCAGTGCACAATGCACTGCCGTCGTTCTTTGTCTCCAGAGGGAGCATGATGAAGCTGTTCCTAGATATGTCCCCCGTAGATCGCGCGGATCTCCTCGGTATAGCGGCCGCTGCCGTCCCGCACGATGAGGACAGGCTCGTTGCGCAGTCCTGCGCGTGCGCCGCCCCGCACCGCCTCAATGAGCACGAGGTTCGGCGCACGGTCTGCGCATGGCTGTACCATGCGCAGACGTTTGACGGCGAGATCTGCATCACTTAGTGTGAGGATGATCTCGGCGAGACGTTCGGGCAGGTGCACCATAGCGAGCCGCCCTCCGCGGCGCAGAGCGTATGCTGCTGCACGCACGGTATCCGCGAGGGTCGCGGTAAGCTCGTGGCGCGCCGCCGCACGTGTGCCCGCACTCACTGCCCCGCGCGATACGGGGCGGTAGGGCGGGTTGGCAAAGACGAGGTCGAATGCCCCGCATGCAAAAAGAGCGGGAGGATCGCGATAGTCGCCCTCCCGCACCGTGATCTTCTCCGTGAGACCATTCATCCGCACGTTCCGTGCGGCGAGTTCTGCCTGCACGGGGCTCAGCTCTACTGCCTCGACAGATGCCGCATGATCCGCCACGAGGAGCGGGATAACGCCCGTCCCCGTACCGAGATCGAGCACGCGCTCACGTCCCGACATCTGCGGAAAATGCGCGAGCAGCACGGCATCCATGGAGAAACAGAATGCATCGGTGCGCTGGATGATGCGCCGCCCGCCCAAGGCAAGATCATCCATCCGCTCGGCAGGATGGCGCAGCCACGTCTCACTCATGCGGCTCGCTTTGCTGCGGCCGCTGTGCGCGGCGCGGCGGGCGGCGTCTTCCCTCGCCCGTATGCTTCGGCGGGCGCTCGTGCTCAACGTGCTCGCTGCGCCCCTCGCGCTCAGTACGCTCGCTGCGGTCGCGGCGATTCTTTGCGTTGCTGCGGTCACGGCGGTCACGCCCCTCACGCAGGGCACGCTCACGCGGCGGACGACGTTCCTGCGTGCGGTGCGGACATGCACACCCGCCTGCCTCTGCCCCGTCTATCAGTGCGATGTCGTCCCATCCCGCGACAACGGTCTTGCCGTCATCCATGAGGATCGTCGCCGTGCGCCGCTGCTCGCTGACGGAGACGATGCGTCCCGTGCCGTCCTCAGCGGTCACGCGGTCATTCTGCGCGGGCGTGTAGTCCTCTTTTTTCGTCTTCATGCATCCGCCGCAGCCATAGCCCTCGCTCTCGTATTTAAGACAGCACATGAGCCGCCCGCAGATTCCCGAGATCTTGGTCGGGTTGAGCGAGAGATTCTGCTCCTTCGCCATGCGGATGGAGACAGGAACGAAATCCCCGAGGAAGGTCGCACAGCACAGCGGTCTCCCGCAGCATCCCATGCCGCCCATCATCTTCGCCTCATCGCGCACGCCGATCTGGCGCAGCTCGATGCGCGTACGGAACACGCCCGCGAGTTCCCGTACGAGCTGACGGAAGTCCACGCGTCCGTCCGCAGTAAAGTAAAAGAGCATCTTGGAGAGGTCAAAGGTCAGCTCTACGTCGACGAGTTTCATCTGGAGGCCCAGTTCTCTGATTTTCTCCTCGCAGACGGTGCGCGCCTCGCGCTCGCGTGCATGGTTCTCGTCGATGCGCGCGAGATCGGAAGCATCCGCAACACGGTGGATGACGCGCAGGTTCGGCGGCACGGCTTCATCCGGCACAGTGTGCGGCGCGGTGACGACCCTGCCGCACTCCATCCCGCGCGCCGTCTCAACGATGACGTGGTCGCCCTCGGCGATCTCCAGCATCCCCTGACCGAATGAGTATATCTTGCCCGCCGGCTTGAAGCGGACACCAACAATCGTTTGCAAAACATCCTCCTAGATGATATATGTACCCCGCCGGCCGCGGGCAGTCTCCTTACATGACGCACCTGCGCGCCACCGGGAAGCGTTCTTATGTCCCCTGTACGCGCAGCAGGAACGCCTCCGCCTGCAGGGCGGGGTTCACGTTCGCCGCGAGACGATGCAGGAGCGTTCGGCTCTCATCGAGAAGCGCGAGGATCTGCGGGTGCGTCATGCGCGCACGCAGTGCCGCAAGCTCTGCACGGCGGTCGATATGAAAGAGCGGCGCTGCACCGCCGTCCGCTGAGAGGAGGAGCAGATCGCGCAGCGCCATCTGCAGGTAGACGATCCAATCCGTGCGCGCTGTGTGGGAACGCGCGCCCAGCTCCTCTGCCCGCTGCCAGATCTCCTCCGGCGTGAGCCGCTCGTATGCACTGAGGAATGCGAGCGCATCATCCCGCAGGGCGAGCCCTTCGGCAGCGAGCATCTCAGCACGCCCGAGACTGCCGTCTGCGAGCGCCGCGATAACGGCAGCCTCGGGCACACCGCGCGCAGCGATTACCTGCGCGATCTCTGCGTGCGGAAGCGTGCCGAAGGCGACCCGCACTGCACGCGAGCGGATGGTCGGAAGGACGGCATCATAGGCGCTCGTCACGAGGAGGAAGATCACCTCGCCCGCCGGCTCCTCAAGAGTCTTGAGCAGACGGTTCGCCGCCGTCTCGTTCATGCAGTCAGCGCCGTCGATAAGAATGATCCGCCGCGCAGCCCTGACAGGTGCGCCCGATGCTGCGATAAGGATCTCACGCACGGCATCCGTGCGGATCATCGCAGTGCTCTTGCCCCGCACCTCGGGCGCAGTCTCGAAATAGTCGGGATGCACGCCCGCCGCCATCGTGCGGCAGGCATCACAGTGCCCGCAGGGGGCATCTCCGCCCGCCGCGCAGAGCAGCGTCCGAGCGAGTACGCGCGCCGTACGCCGCTTGCCGATCCCCTCCGCCCCCGTAAAGATGAGCGCATGCGGCAGCCGCGCCGCCGCAGCGAGGGTGCGCAGACGGCGAATGACCTCCGCATGACCGCGAATGTCGGACCAGCTGCTGGGAAACTGCTCTCTCTGCTCCGCTGCAGCGGGCAGATCCGTCTTTTTCGGCCGCGCCATCACATATAGAGATCGACGAGCATCCCGCGGATGGCATCATGGCTCGCGATGATATCGAGCTGGTCTGCCTGTCCGAGACGGATTTTCTCCGCCATCTCCTCGAGCTTCTTGTCGATTTTGCGTACCGAGGTATAGACCTTTTGCCGCCCGAGGCGATCCCAGCCCGCCTGCGTGTGCAGTTCGTACATCGAGCCGACCGCCTCGCCGATGAAGCTCTGGATGAGCGAACGGTAGGAACGCAGCTCCTCATAGGTCGGCGACTTCGACAGACGCGCCCCCTGCTTGTCAATCTGCTCGAGCAGACGATCCATCGCCTCACGCGACATCGCAGACTCCTGATCTGCCAGCTCCATGCTAAAATCCGCCGCCGCACCGCGCACGCCCGCATCGCTCTCTGCACGCGGCATGGTAAGAGAGGCACTGCGCGCCATGCTGCTGTCAATCTTCATCGCCATCGCGTCCACCCGATCCCTTTTCCGTATTGCTAAATAATATGGTATAATTCACCGATTGTTATTATAGCCCGAACCTCCGCCAAAGTCAAAGGAATGCGCGCCGTGCGCGGCGTAAAATTGACTTTGTCGCGAGACTTTGCTATCCTTTGATGCACAGGAATTTACGGAAAGGATTTGACACCATGACGCTTGAGGGAGACAAGCTCGCCGCCCTGCTGAAGCATAACGCCTCGATCCACATCATCGAGACAGCCCTGGACATCGACTACTACGGCACGCTGGAGCTGAGCGAGGAGGAGCAGGCGGCGGGACATCCTGCGGGTGCACTCGCCGTACGGCTCGACATCTCCGTCGGCAAGTTCGTCAACACACCGGACGCAGGCCGGGTGTTCCAGTGCCATCTCACAGGCCCCGGGTGCGTCTATCATTTCGCTGCCGCCTACCGCTCCGCCTCGCAGCTGCCGGATACCATCTGGTATCTCGACCTGCCCACGCGCGCCGAGCGCATCCAGCTGCGCGACTTCGTCCGCGTCCCCATTCCCATGTCCATCGAGGTGAAGCTGCCCGGTGACCACGGGAGTCTCAAGAACTACGCCGAGGTTGATCTCATCGACATCAGCGGCGGCGGACTCTGCTTCGTCCATCACGAACCGCTCATCATCGACGCGCGGCTCGCCGTGCGCGTGCCGGATCTGCCGCACATCGGGACGCTCGAGACGGAGGGTACAATCCGCCGTGCAACCCCCATTGAGACGAATCTCGGCATGACATACCATATCGGTGTTTCCTTCGGCGACGTACTCACCACGCGCGAACGCGAGCGCCTCGTCCAGAGCATCTACCAGCTCCAGCAGAGCTACCTGCGCAGGGGGCTGAAAGTGCCGCAGATCGACCATACGAAGCGCAGCTGAGCACACAAAAAGGGCTGCCCCCTGCGGGCAGCCCCTTCTCTATGTCCAAAAACTCATGCCCAGCGCAGTTTCATCAGCTCCGGATAGACCTCCTCGAGCACCTGCAGCCCGACGCCGACCATTGCCATGAAGCTGTCCGCCTGGAACACCCCCCTATGCAGATCGAGCGGCAGGTCGATGTCCACCACCACGTCGCGCTCATCGTCAACGACAAACTTCACATAGCGGTACTCACTGTTCCACTCGTTGAGCTTCTCGTGAAATGCCTGCGGGTCGGTATCCTCCTCCAGACGTACGAGACCGAAGTACTTGATCTTGATAAAATCATTCGTGTCGCCGTTCTCTGTGACGACGACGGCGATGCTCACAACACTTCCGTTATCCAGCTGCTGGCGCATGCGGATAATGCGCTCCGCGCCGTCCTCGGTCGCGTCCTCACCGTACTTCATATCCTGTTTATCAAGCTCTGCCTTGATTGCCTCAAAGGCGTTGTTCTTGAGTCCTTCCTCGCTCCCGCTGAAGCCGTCAAAGAGTCCCATAGCGTCCCTCCATTCAACGTGCGTCCTTATTCCTGCGGACGCGGGCGGTGACCGCGCACGCACAGCGCCGTCAGATCATCATAGACCTTCTCCACGATGTTCATGCCGAGCGCCATCATCGCCATGACGCTCTCCGGCTGGAACACGCCCTTGTGCAGATCGAGCGGCAGGTCGATATCAACGACCACATCCTGATCGCGGTCGAGACAGAACTTCGTATAGCGATACTCCGCATTCCACTCGTTGAGCTTTGCGAGCAGCCCTGCACGGTTCTCTGCCTCCTCCAGATAGGCGATATCATAGATCTTGATCTTGATAAAGCCATCGGCGTGGTCGTACTCGCGAATGGCGATAACCACAGTCACGGGCTCGTCATTCTCGAGCTCGTTGCGCATGTATATATATCGTTCTCGGCGGCTTTCTCCGCTCTCATCGGTTTCCTCGTAGTTGAACTCGTGCCGATCCAGCTCCGCCTTGATGGCATCATGTATGCTCATCACGGCTATTTTCTCACCGCCTTGGAATCCATCAAACAGACCCATTTTCCCCTCCAAATCTGCCCTGCTGCGAGGGCAACGTCCCCATTATGTTGTAGCGCCGGAGCGACAAAGCCGAGCACGTCAGACGTCCCGGTCGCCGCAGCGCCGCCGATGTTTTGCAACCAGATATAGATCCTATCAGTGCGGGATGCGTCCTGCCGGCAGCCAATGCCCCCACATCAGCTGCACGGCAGTGAACGAATGCACCGGCGCTCCTGCGGAATGCCCCCCAGCATCCCGCACATCAGGAGGAGTCAGCACCAACCCGCGGGGTATCCTAGACCGTGACCTCTGCGCCGCGCAGTTCGCTCAGCCCCCATGCAAAGAATGCATCCATCCCGATAAAGGCGAACTCGTTGTCCGACACAGCCTCGCCGAACTCCTCCATCGTCCCGATGGCGAATGATCCTGCGTGCCGTCCCGGCGCACGGCGCGGCAGATCCCCCGCCACGCCGCGGGCGAAGAACGCCTCCGTTTCGGTGTTGACGGCAGCGAGCTCCTGCAGGAAGTTGCGCGCCATCTTCATCTTGCCGAGGCGGTAGAACAGCATTGCCAGCGGCAGGTACATCAGCGCCACGCCCTCCTCATAACGCTGGTACAGCTCGATGGCAGCATCGCCCTCCTCGATGGAAGCATAGATGAACATGAGCTGATAGCGGCGGCCGAGCGCATCGTGTGAGGAGAGGCGCAGCATCTCCGCGCATTCCTTCGCCGCCAGCCGCAGCTTACGCGCTGCGAGCAGCGACTCGAGGTACGAGAGGCGCAGGAACATATAGGGTTTCGTCGACGGCATCGCCCAGAACCTGCCGATATTCTCGGGACAGAACACGCCCTCCGCCTCAAGGCGGGCGGTTGCCTGCCGCGTCAGATCCTCATAGTGATGCACGCGGTCGTCCGCGTTCTTCGCGAGATACTCAACCTGCATGCACGCTGCCGTGATGTTCTCCGGCTCGATGCGCAGCACCCGCTGGATGATGCGGTAGCGCTCCTCGCCGGTCTTCGTCCGTGCACGGGCAATCAGCTCATCTGCCGTGAGCGTGTTCACCTCGCGGGGCAGATTCGGATTCTCGCGCAGTCTCCGGCTGAGCTCGGAGACGATCTCGGTCATGCGCTCCACGCTGACCTTTCCTCCCTCGGCCTTTACCATACGGTTTAGTTCAAGCTGCATCCATTCCTTGTCTGTCATGCGGTGTCCCTTCCTTTACTGGTAGTCCCTAGCCTTATTATACCTTGTTTTTACAGAAAAAGCTATAAAAAAGAACCGCTGTCCGTGGAATGGAATCAGCGGTCTGTATGTTATTCCTTTGGCTTCTTTTTATCTTTTTTCTGTTTTTTCGCGGGCTTTTCATGTGTCTTATCCGCCTCCATCGCCCTTTTTTCGTTTTCGGCGGTGATGACGGCACGATCAGCATCGCTAAGTATACCGCGCGAACGATGGATCAGATCCTCCTGATGCGCCGCTGCATAGCCGATGATGGCATCAAAAAATTTTTTCTCAACATCCTTCTCCGAGAGTGCCGCAAGGGTGATCTCCTTGGCGTTCTCATCGCGCGAGAGCGTCCCCCACGCGCTGTCGAGATCCTCGTGCGCCGTGACGCGGACGATGCCCGCCCGCAGGTCGATGAGCAGATACTCGGCTGCGCCCGAGAGGTCGCTGTATCCGTCGAGCGGCAGCATACGCCAGCGGCGCTTAGAGACAACATCCTGGATCTGGATGTTGTCGTAGACGCGCAGCGTCGGCACGACAATCTTCGTGAGGTCGATGTAGCCGTGCGCATCGACGGCGTACTGAATCTGCTCCTTGTTGAAGTAGTATCCCTGCCGTGCGGTGGACTGCACCCACTCGTAGATATGCTTCGGTATCTCCTCGGCTGCTGCCGGACGCATGCCCAGCAGCAGAACGGCGCAGGTCATGAGCACCGCGCTCCATCGTTTCTGCACGCAAATCGCTCCCATCAAATCCGTGTGATCTATATCACCCATGGTATGCCAAAAAACTGAATTTTTGATGAATATACGGAGTCTCAAAGTCCCGAACGACTCGCTCAGTCGTCTGCGTTGTCGAGGCTGTCCAATTCGTACGGCGTGCCCTGATAGACATAGTAGTTCAGCCAATTCGCAAAGAGGAGATGCGCGACGCTGCGCCAGCGCACGATGGGCGGGCGCTGCGGATCATTGCCGGGGTAATAGTTCAGCGGCACGTCGGGATGCATCCCCGCCGCAAGGTCACGGTCGTACTCCGCCTTGAGCGTCAGGGGGTCGTACTCGGCGTGTCCCGTGATGAAGAACTGACGGCGCTTCAGATTCGCGATGATGTAGGGCCCCGCATCTCCCTCGGAGAGGACGGTCAGCGCCGGCACGCGCGCGATGTCCTCACGGCGGGTCTCAGTGTGGCGCGAGTGCGGCACATAGAACGTGTCGTCAAAGCCGCGCAGGAGACTCTCGTGCTGCACGCAGAGTCGGTGCTCATAAACGCCGAACACCTTCTTGTCCATCCAGTGCTTCGGCACGCCGTAGTGGTAGTAAAGTCCCGCCTGCGCGCCCCAGCAGATATGAAAGGTCGAGTAGACATGACTTGTGCTCCACTGCATGATCTCCGCAACCTCATCCCAGTAGGCAACCTGCTCGAACGGGAGCTGCTCGATCGGTGCGCCCGTGATGATGAACCCGTCGTATTTCTTATGCCGCACCTCAGCAAATGTACCGTAGAACTCCGATAGGTAGTCGCGCGAGGTGTGCGACGGAACATAGGACTCCGTGTAGATGAAGTCCGCCTCTACCTGCACGGGGGTGTTACCGAGGAGGCGCAGCAGCTGCGTCTCCGTCACATCCTTGATCGGCATGAGGTTCAGAATGAGAATGTGCAGTGGACGGATGTCCTGACTGTATGCGCGCGCCGCATTCATGACGAAGATATTCTCACCCTCAAGGACATTCGTCGCAGGCAGGTTGTTCGGTATCTTAATCGGCATCTTGTATCTGTTTCCTTCTTCCCAATGTTATTGGATCTGGTAGCGCGTCACCCACATCGTATAGCCCTCGGCAAAGGCACGCAGACGGATGAGTCCGCGCTCCTCGGGCGCATCGCGCACGATCATGCGGTATGCGCCCTCATACCCGTCGTCAAGCGGCTGCCAGCCATCCTCGCGCGACCAGTATTTTCCCGTGATGATACGCTCGGTTCCCTGCGGCAGGTTCACGGCGCGCTTGTCGAACTTGATCTCGACCGCCTTGCCCTGCGCATCGCGGACCTCCGTCCACGCCCAGAAAATCAGGTTGTCCCGGACGCGGCGCATGGTCGAGGTATCGACGGTCACCTGTGTTTTAAGCCCTGCCGCAGTCTCATCCGACCACAGGAGAATCCAACGGTCGTCGGCACGCAGGCGCTTTAGCTCGCCCATATGAAAGACAGCATCCACAACAGCGGCATAGAACTCCTCATCGAACTGCTGGGAGTTCATCTCCTTCTCCGCGCCCTTGCCCTTCGACCAGAGCACCGTACCTGCCGCGTCGTAGAACGTCTCGCTGATATACTGCAGCGTGCGGCTCTGCGGCACGATGCGCACCTCTGCAACGGCATAGGAGAGCTGGGCAGGATTGGGAATGACGTGCTCGATCTTGTAGTTGCGGATGGTCTCGGCCGCTCCCTCGTAGCTGAATGCCGTCTTGATCTGCGCCGTGATCTCCGTCGCCGTTCTGTCTGCCGTACCCGTGCTCTGCGTCACGCGGACGGAGGCGGGTGCATAGAACTTTGAGTACTTATCATTGGAACTCAGCCACGTCCATGTCTGCCCCTCCGCAGCAGATGCCGCGGGACAGGACACGATCAGACACAGCAGCATCAGCAGGAGTCTCGTCCCGTATCGTATCGTTGTGCTCATCTTCGCTCTCCTTTCTGAGGGAAACTGCCATACGCAGTGCATCCTTAGACCAGCGGTATGCGCTCCCGTCCGCGGCTGCCGAGAAAGCGGATCTGCTCCCGGTAGCCGAACGAACGCGCATACTGCACTGCCTCCTCGTTGTAGCGTGCGCAGTCCTCAGGCTTATGGGCGTCCGAGGTGGTGATGATCGGCAGATCATATTCCTTTGCCGTCTGCATGAAGGCAGGATAGGGCGAGAACTCCTCGACCGGATAGCGGTAGTAGGTTCCCGTGTTGAGGTCAACAATCATCTCCGCCTTTTTCATCGCGATCGCCACACGCGTAAGATACGGCGTCACGTCGAAGTCGGGAAAGTGCCGATAGAGGCGGATGTTGAACGGATGTCCGAGCGCATCATAGAGGCCGGAGGCCGCGAGCTTTTCTACCTCCTCGGTGTACCATTCGTAAATCTCCTCAAGTGGATGATTGTCCCACTCCGCCTGAATCGCAGCCGTGTCGTACGCCCAGCCGTGCAGGAAGTGCACCGAGCCGATGACGTAGTCGAACGGATACGCGCGGAGGATCTCTGCGACGGCATCCTGATCCTGGAAGTTGCAGACCTCGATGCCGGCAAGCACCTTGTGCTTTTTGCGCAGCTTCTCTATAAAGGCAAAATATTCGTCGATCGTGTACTTGAACTTGTTCGTTTTCAGCCATTTGCGCTGGAATGTGCCGACGAAGCTGTCATCGAGGATGAGATCGTCGTAATAGAGCTGCTCGAACTCCGGAAAGGTATGGGAGTGCTCGGAGAAGCCGATCTCATGCACACCGCGCGCCGCCGCCGCACCGAAGAAGCCTGCGGCATAGTCCTCGTCATACGAGCCGTACTCCAGATGCATGTGATAGTCAAAGCGCATGATACACCTCAGTCGAATTCGCCTGCGAGAATCCGCTCGCAGACTGCCATCACGCCGTGCGCACGGTTGCTCGGCGCACGGTAACGCGCGCGGGCCTTGACCTCGGGCAGAGCATTCTCCATCGCAAAGCTATATCCCACGGCATCCATCAGCTCGAGATCGTTCCCGTAGTCGCCGAACGCAGCGCACTCCTCGGGTGCGATGCCGAGCCGCTCCTGGACTTTGGCAGCCGCCACACCCTTATTGATCCCCTGCCCGTACAGGTCGACCCACTCCGTGCTCGAGAGCGTCACCTGCAGGCGGTCGGCATACTGCTGCATGACGGGGAGAATGCTGCGCTCTGCATTGCCGGAGAAGTCGCAGAACGACATCTTGATCGGCACATCATCCACCGCAGCAAAGTCCTCCACCACCGCCGCATGCGTGACATACTTCGATAGCTCGGCACGGAATGCCGGCATATCGTCATCTGCATGGAGATAGCCGCACTTCTTTCCGCAGTAGACCGACTGCACGCCCGCGAGCGATGCGCCGGTCCGCAGAACATCGAGCGCGAGCGGCGCATCCACCGCATGGGAGAAAATCTCCGCACCGCGCTCCATCACCATCGTACCGTTCTCCGCCACAAAGATCAGCTCGTCCTGCCATGGTGCGAACGTCGTACGGAGAGATGCGTACTGCCGCCCCGAGGCGGGTGCGAACCGAATGCCGCGCGCCCGCAGCCGCCGATAGACATCCCCAAATTCCGCAGGCAGCCGCCCCTGCTCATCCAGCAGTGTCCCATCCATATCCGAAAAGATCAGCCGAATCATTCCGTCACCTCTTTTCTGTATACAATAGGTTCATTATAACAAAGAATCATTCTTCCTGCAACGAAAAGGAATGCGTGCAGACTGCCCGGTAGCGCTGCGCAGAATCTGTGGTATAATATATAGATCGATTGCATTCGGCGAAAGGGGTAGGCCATGCAGCTCATGCAGAGAATCAACGCACACTTGCAGGACCTGAGCGACACGGATAAATGCATCTGGCGCTATATCGAGAGCCATCGGGAGGAGGTGCGCCGCGCCTCCATTCACGAACTGGCGCGTGCGTGTGCCGTCTCGAGCGCGTCCATCGTGCGCTTTGCGCAGAAGCTCGGCTTCGACGGGTTCGGCGAGATGAAGACCGTCATGCGCATGGAGCGCGCAGCCGAGATGCACCCGCAGCGCGACATCGCCGCCGCGCTCAGCACGTTCTACGACCAGACATGGCGCGAGCTGATGCGGCGCGACTACACGCGCGCGAGCCGTCTCATCCGCGAGGCGCACCGCATCTTCGCCTATGCCTCCGGCTATGTGCAGACGAATGTCATGCAGGAGATGAAGCGCCTCTTCGTCTACGACAACATCTTCATCTACGAGGTGGCAGGCCGCGAGGAATTCTACTCTGTCTATCAGACGGCCGGACCGGATGACCTCTTCCTCTTCATCTCGCTCTCGGGCGAATCCGAGCGCGTCGTGGAGTTCGCCGATCGCCTCGCACTCAAGGGGGTGCCCATCCTCTCCATCACGGAGATGCGGCACAATGCCCTTGCCTGCCGCTCGACGGAGAATCTCTACGTCACGCCCGCCGCATTCGACCTCCCGGAGAACGAGGAGCGTATGCAGTTCAAATCCATGCTCGCCTACTTTCTCCTGCTCGAGATTTTCTATGTGCATTACCGCCTGTACGTTGAGGAGCGGGAAGCATGAAACAAATTTCATTCCATGTACCGTGATACAGTCTCGGTACATCCCACCCGAATGCCGCGAACCGATTGCGTTCGCAGCATTTTTGCATTATGGTAGAAACATCAGACAGCAGCATCTATGGAAATTGGGATATAAGGAGGAAGGCTTATGGCACTCAGCAAGGATGTCATCATGCAGAATATGCAGCGGTTCGGCGGGGCGATGTATACACCCGTCATCCTGTTTGCATTCTTCGGTCTGACGGTGGCGGTGTCCATCGTCTGCAAGAATGAGGGACTGCTCGGCACGCTCGCGGCCAAGGGGACGCTCTGGTACGATTTCTGGTTCGTCGTCGAGCAGGGTGCGTGGACAGTGTTCGCGCAGATGCCCATTCTCTTTGCGATTGCCGTTCCCATCGGCTTTGCGAAAAAAGAACCCGCACGGTGTGCAATGGAGTCGTTCGTCATCTACATGCTGTTCAACTACTTCATCGCAGCGTTCCTCACGCTCCACGGCAGTGCGTTCGGCGTGGACTACACCCAGCCGGCAGGGCCGGGCACGGGGCTTGCGATGATCGCGAATGTCAAGACGCTCGACATGGGTATGCTCGGCGCGATTTTCATCGCCTGCTGCACAGCGTTCCTGCACAACCGCTTCTATGACACGAATATCCCCGACTGGCTCGGCATCTTCAAAGGTCCTGCGTTCGTCGTGGCAATCGGCTTCGCCGTCATGATCCCGATGGCTCTCCTCTTCTGCCTTGTCTGGCCTGCGGTGCAGCACGCCATCGAGCAGTTCCAGTTCTTCCTCAAGACCAGCGGCATCGTCGGTGTCTGGGCGTATACCTTCTCGGAGAAGATGCTCCTGCCAGCGGGTCTGCACCACTTCATCTACCTCCCGTTCATCTTCGGTCCTGCGGTTGTCGACGGCGGCATCCAGGCATACTGGCTCGGACATATCAACGACTTTATGGTCAGCGGCAAGTCCCTTGCCGAGCTCTTCCCAGAGGGCGGGTTCGCCCTCCACGGCAGCGGCAAGGTGTTCGGTCTGCCGGGTGCGGCGCTTGCCATCTATATGTGTGCGAAGCCCGAAAAGCGCAAAAAGACGGCAGCCCTCCTCATCCCCGCAACGATTACCGCGGTACTCTGCGGCATTACAGAGCCCATCGAGTTCACGTTCCTCTTCGTCGCCCCCCTGCTCTACCTCCTGCACGCTGTTCTCTCGGCGACGCTCTCGGCGACGCTGTACGCGATCGGCCTGTCGGGCAACTTCGGCGGAGGACTGATTGACTGCTTTGTACAGAACTGGATTCCCCTGTTCTCGTATCACTATCCGACGTACCTCATGCAGATTGCCGTCGGACTCTGTTTCACCGCGATTTACTTCTTCGTGTTCCGCTTCGTCATTCAGATGAAGGACTATAAGACCCCCGGCCGCACGGATGACGGCACAGAGGACAAACTCTTTACCAAGGCGGACTACAAGGCAAAACAGGCGGGAGCGGCAGGTACTGCGGCTGCCGCTCCCGACATGACGCTTGACGAGCGCGATGTGAAGGCGCGTGCCTTCCTTGACGGTCTCGGCGGCGCGGCGAACATCAAGGATGTGACGAACTGCGCGACGCGTCTGCGCGTCACGGTCAACGATCCCGAACTCGTCGCTCCGACGGGCGCAT
>CAUQID010000024.1:0-29252 GCA_963518105.1 uncultured Selenomonas sp. | reverse complement strand
TACTTAAGCGTTCATTCCCTTGTGAGAAATTTGTCAACTGTTCTTGACAATATCAAGCATCCAACGCGCTGCCTCTACCGCCTTTCGATTGCCGTCCGTGACGGTGTAATCCGCGAACGTGTCTCCTGCATACGCCCTTGGGATACGCGCAGAGGCAAAGAGCCGCGCAATCTTCTCGCGCTCCCTGCGGTTCCGCTCGTGGCGGCAGACACTATAGGCGGCGTAAAACCTGCCGTCCGACGCGTGCACCACAGGTATCATGCCCCGCGCCGGCTGCTTGCAGGCTTCCCCCGTGCATCCCCTACAGAGGTCTTGCGCCCGCTCAATCTCGACGATCTCCTCCCGATGCCGCCCGATCTCCTCCGCTGTCAGGTTGTATTTCCCACGGATAGACGTGGTCGCGGTCGGCTTCGAGGTAATCTTGATACCGTTCTTCAATAGCCTCGCGGCTATCGACTTTGCCTGCTCCATGCTGTTTCACCTCCTGCCTTTTCAGCGGATAAAACTTTTTCCACTCTCCAATCACGGCCTCGTTGACAATGGTGATCTTCGCCTCGTCGGTACTTGCCAGACTGTCAAGCAGAGAAAGATTGAGCCTCATCGACCTTTCCGTCGGTGCTCCCCACTTCGTCTTGCGCATCTCAACATACCCGGCAAGAGCTTCCCTGAGAGAAGGGTTATCCGTGTAGGCGTCCAAAAGCGCGAGCAGTGCTTTTTCTTTTTTGCATTTTTCTTTTTTAGTCTTAGTCATTGTCTCTTGTCTATATATGTGTGCAGTTTGTGGTGCAGTATTTAGTGCACTATTTGATGCAGTTTTTAGTGCAGTTTGTGGTGCAGTATTTAGTGCATTAAATGCACCCTTTTCTTCACTCATATCATTCAGACGATAGAGCGTTGGTTGACCTTTTTTCCCCTGCTTGAACTCTATGAACCCGAGCCTTTTCAGGAGGTTCCTGTTCTCGATGAGTGTATGTGCACTATTTAGTCCGACTTCTAACATTAGTCTCTGATTTGTCGCTCCGAACCATTCCGTCCAGCCGGCACGATTGTTTATGAGAAACAACCTGAAATAAAGTGCTTGGGCTACGGGCGGGACTAATCCCATGCTAGAATCATAGTAAGATTTTAGAAGTGTCATATACTGCCGCATACATTCACCTCCTTAATTTTTATATGAATGGAGGTGCTACTCCGTCAGCTCTACAGCAGATGGTCATACGGGCTGCGTCTGATACGCCCAGATGACCAGTCCTGCTCGAATTGAATGCCTTCATCGAACTTTTTGCCGCCATAGGCATAGAACGAATAATCCAATCCGTAGAGAATCTGCCACACTTCATTAACGCAAGCCGCTGCATCAACGAACACCTCACTCGCTGCAAAGCGAATCACCAGCATTCTTTTCGCCATAAGGAAGCGTTCTCTAGCGTAGTCATTAAGGCGTTGTGCCTTCGTCTTATGCGATTCGTGTCCGTCGATTTCTATGGCGACCTTGATCGTTTCTATCTGGAAACGGTAGTCGACAACAAAGTCGATGATGTATCCACCGCATGGAACTTGCGGGCGTATTCGCGTAGGACGAATCCCACGCCTTTTTTCTTCTTCACTGCGTTCAATCCATGCGTTATAGAACATGGTTTCAATGCTATTCACAATACTCACCTCGCTTTCAGCCGATATACCTTCGCAATCCGCTCATCAATCCTCACAGGCTCAATGATGTATCGCCGTAGAAAATCTTCCTGCCCTACCGCGTGTATCTCCGTGTGGTGCTCCCTGCAAAGAGGAAGCGCACGCATCCCAATGTGACATATCTCTTTGCGGTTGCGCCCCATTCCGACCGCATCGACGTGATGCAGCTCCGCTTTCCTCCCACACACCGCGCACCGCTTATTCATGAGGCATGCCCACACATAGCGCGGGATGTCCTCTGATAACTGATACAACGGCTCTCCTACGTCCACGCCGTGAAGCAGGCAGAAGTCAATGAGATACGAGATAAAGAGCCGCGCGGTCGTCATGTCACAGTTCGAGAGAGAATGTCCTTCGCAACGTCTCTGCTTCGCCCACAAACATGAGCTTTAGCATTTCCTTCATCGCCTCGGTCGGTGTGTAGCCCCACCATGCAGCGATGTAGGAGATGAGGACATATGCTTTCTTACGTTGATCTGCAGATATGTGACGTTCATCCACGAGCTCCACACCAACAGTCGGTTGATACCCCTCTGGTCTCTTTTTGCCGTGATGGAACGGGACGAAGACTGTAATGCCGTCATCCCGTTTCTCCACAACTTCGCCTAGGAGCACCATTCTCAGAACGGAATATCGTCATCGTCAGTGGTATACGCGCTGCGCATCTCCATCTCGATGCATTTCTTCTCCGGCGGCGTGATTGCCTCGATCCCCTCAATCGGCAGGATGCCAATGCACTTTGTCGATGTGTAGATCTTGCCGTTGTAGACGTACTCCTCTTCGCGGAACTTGCCGCCGAAGAGTTTGCCGACAAGACTCTGCTCGTTCCAGTCCCATGTGTAGCCGGGATTGGACTTCTCGATGTTCTGGAGTATGCCCTTGAAGCGCCCTTGATGATCACCAGCCGTGAGCTGATAATACATACCGCCCCATTTCGTATCAGCATTGCCTGCCTTGCGCCCCTCGTACTGCTTGCGGTAGTAGCCGGCATGGATGCCGCTCTCGATGTCAAAGGCGATCGTCAGCATCTCTGCGCCGCTCTTTGATTCGCCCAGCTGCACCTTCACGATGCGACACTCATAGCCGCCGGGCGGCAGAGGTGTGTATTCTCCCGTAATTGCGGGGGTCATATCCCAGTTACTTGGCTTCTGCATCATGTCAATCTTCCTCCTGTTTCATCCTTGCCGATGTTCCCATTCAGCATCTTTCTCAACAAGTGTCTGCATCAGCTTAAACACCTTGTCCTTGTGACGGGGTGCCATAATTTCAAAGCCGTCTGCATTCTCCTCAAACCCGCATACATATTTCGGAAATGCAGGTTGAAACGTTTTCGTCTGCGGATTTAGACGCACCCACGGTCGAATACGAAAGCGCCATTTCAGGGCATCATATCCAATTTTCTTGAACAACCGTTTTTGCGCCTCTACCTCATTCGCAGCAATAATGCTTGGAAACTGCCACGCCCGCTGAGCAGAGTTCCAAATACGATAAATGATGCGCTTAGGACGCTTTGACTTCCGTTTCGCCATCATCATCCTCCTCATACTTCTTGAGTGCCGCGATGACCGCAGCCATATCGTTTGGAATCTCCTTCGGGAAGCACCCCATCGGGCTTTTCGCTGTGGAGTGATCTGCCTGTGTGATGAACGTGTATTGTCCGTCGCTCCCCTTCGAGAGCAGAACTGTTGTGAATTTCGCCTCGGGGACGAGCTTGTCTAGCTTGCGCCCAGAGGTTTTCATCCGTGTGAACATATAGCCGTTATCATCACGGTCGGTTTGCGAATGCGCCATACATACGACCGTCAGATCATCACGGTAGAGATGGATATTTGTGAGAATCCCCCAGATACTCCAACACATGTCAGACCACTTGTCATAGCCCTTCTCCCGCATTCGATTCATCTCATCATCTGTCATACACATATTTAGCGTGTCAATGACGACCGTCTTGATGTGCCGCAGGTCGCCTTTGTCAATACGGTTCAGCACCTCGGTGATCTTCGGAACGCTCGATGTCTGGAAGTAGTTCTTGTTTGCACTGTTGTAGGACTTGCGCCAGCCGCGCCACGACAATCCTTTGCGGTCAGCGTCAATAATGAATGTAGTCGTAGGGTCGAGTGTGCGGAGGGCGGTCGTCTTGCCGCTCCCGCTCTCCCCCATGACCAGAATTGCTCTGCTCATTTCGCCACCTCCACATAAAAACTCGGTGCGCCTTGCGTGACGGTCATTCCCTCGATGAGCTGACCGTCCGACGTGGCGACGCGCCCGTCCTCCATGACGGTCAGCGTCTTCTTGTAGTCGCCCCAGCGTACGGATTCCTGTACCTTGACAAAGGAGACGTCATTTTCCTTGACGAACGCGAGGAGCGCGGCGTTTGCTGCCTCTGCCTTCTCTTTGCCCATCTTCCAATCTTCCGCACCCTTGCGGAATCCGATCACACCAGAGGGTAATTTGACCGACTTCTTCTTGCTGTCCGCAATCTTCTGCGCCGCCCACGGCTGCAGCAGTCCCTTTAGGTAGATATCTCTGCTCTCGATCTCTGCAAGCGCATCCGCCCGCCACTTCTCATAGCGTGCGGTCATCTGCTTGTACTGCTCGTCGATGAGTGCCCGTGCCTTTGCGTTCTCCTCGATTTTTTCGAGACACCACTCCGCGCTCGCCTCATCCGTCACCGCGAAGCGTTCCTTCTCCGCCCCGTATGCTGCAATCTGCTCGCTCATGATGCTAGCACCGCCTTTCTGAATACGTTGATATTGCGTCGGTGTGCCTGTGCGTGCTCTTTTACCTTGCGCTCATACTTGTTGTAACTGAGGGCAGAATCAATCGTCACAAGCGCATCGCCGGAAAAACTATCCTTATCGATGTAGGTCAGCTCGATGTGTGCCGCCCCCTGATAGCGACGCATCTCCGCCGAGAGCAGCGTGAGCCGCCCGAACGCTTCTTCAAGCTCCACAAGGGCTTTCAGTCCCTCGGGAAGCCGCTTCGGAATCCTCATCTCTACTCCCCCTCATCCATCTCACAGGACGTGACGGTAAAACCGTACTCATCATAGTCCTTGAGCAGATCACTGCGATCCATGTCTGCGACGATCCGATCTGCCTCATCCTCGCAGGAAGCAACCACCTCGATTGCCCCCTCAAGGTTAAACATCATCTTGTAACGCTTCTTCATTTGCGTTTCCTCCGTTTCCGTGATATACTCACGGTGAAAATCTTATTTCTATGCGCCTTGAGCGGTTGCCGCCGCCTCGGGCGCTTTTTCTTTACTCATCTTCATCTTCTTCGGATGCATCCTGCGTTGTTTTGCCTCCTGCAAGCTGGACGATCTTTTCTTTCAGCTCGGCGTTCTCTTTCTTGAGTCGCTCCACCTCGTGATAGTATTCCATCCTCTTATCATTTGCCTCGCTGATCTTCTGACGCGTTGTTGCAGATTCTTGCACGAGATCCCGGTATTCGCTCAGCGTGATCTGCACCGTGAGTTCTCCCGGACAGATAAAATTATCCGTCCATTCGGATTTGTAGTTTTGACACTTCCCAGAGAGAATTTGATTCTCCGTTGACTTCTCATTTTCCATTGTTATACACCCTTCTTCTTTTGCGTTCAGTCGGTTCGCATGTTTATGCGCTTCCTCATACGTCGGGTAAACATCATCCACCGTCAGACGAATGCCTTCTTCTATCACATAGAGCTGATAAAGCGGGATTGTGAGCCGTATAAATCGATATCCGATCCGCCAGTCCGTCCGAGCAGCCTCTCCCATCGCCCTCAGTTTCTTTAGTCGTTTCCACGCCTCATCTCATGAGGCATAGAGACGGTTATCCGTAACGCCCCGCCCATCCTCCTTGCAGCATACATAGAAAAGTGGCTGCACAGGATGAATCATTTGACGGCAGATATTCCACTCCGTCACTTTTCCGCCTCCTCCCTTGCATTCAGTTTTTGCGCTGCCGCAAGAGCCTCGCCCCACGTCGCATAGTGATCCGCATACAGCTCCTCCACGCCGTCCACGATGCGGAACAGCCGCCACATCGTCAGATTCTTTGTCACCAGATCGCGTCGCGGTTGCCATTGCGTCATTTCTACTCCTCCTTTACCCAATAGGTCATCTGTAACTCGTCGCCCGGACGAATCAGCCCTTTGCGATCTACGAGCCACGGATTGTTCTCGTAGATGCCCTCTTTATATTCCAAGATGTACCGTCGCGTCGCCGTGTTCTTCGCAACATACTCTTCTGCGATACCCCAGATGGTGTCACCTGGGCGGACGATGTAGGTCTCCTCGACGAGGACAGCGTTCTTGTCATCCTGTGTCGTCATGCCCGCGCAAAGGATCGCTAATCCCGCGATCACACATCCTGCGATCAGTTTATTCATGTTGCCACCACCTTCTTCTCCCTCACTTTGCCCACATAACGTGGGAGGTTGTGCATATACTCCACCACCCACGAATATGGGACTTTCCGCTGATTGCTGCTCGGGTCGAGGAGCACATAGACCAGCTCCCCATTATCCATCCGTGTCTGTACCGTACGCGGTGAACATCCGAGCAGATCGGCGACCTCACCGACACTGAGCAGCCGTTCAAGCGGATCCTCCGCGGGCTTCGGCGGCAGATAGACAACCTCCGGCAGATACTCAATGATACGCTGCGTCGCCGCCTCTGACTGTTCAGCGACCTTCTCAGCAGCGATCCTCTCTACCGCATCCGTGAGCACTTTCACGATATCGAGCGTCGCCGCATCCGCTGCTTTCCTTGGCATATCTTCACCTCCTCTTTGCTTTTGCTTCTTAACGATGCTATAATTTTTCATTGAAAGGAGGTGTTTAAGGTGAATATGATCCCCGTCTCTTCTTCCAATGTCGCCTCAATAGGCTACGAGAACGGTGTAATTGAAGTTCATTTCCATAACGGATATGAATATCAATACACTGGAACAAGCGAATCCCTTTTTAATGAATTCCTGAACGCTTCGTCAAAAGGGAAGTTTGTTCATCAGCGCTTGAAAGATCGTTTCCCGACGTTCCGTATCCGTTGATCGGGATACACACCGTATCCGAAACAATCTTGAACTGTGCGTCTGTTATGATTAGCGTGTCATGCGGCGTACAGTTCTTTTTCATGAATTCAAGAGCCGGCATACAGACCCGATTCAATTCATTGACATCCATTTTTCTCACCTCCTCTATGCATCCACGTCCCGCCATCTTTGCTATCTACCATGATTCGCCTCATATCGGCGGGACGTGACCTGCCATCATCAGCGCAGGGCGGTCACTCCCTGCGGACGGGCTTGCGCCCGTTTCGGCTATGTTGTTGCTCTTCTCCCCGCCGTGCTATACTGAACGGGAAAGGAAGTGCATACCATGTTTTATTTCACAACGGCTCTAATCTGCCTAAACGGTCACATTCTCGCCTACGATGTCGATGAACTGGAGCATAAAGACTCCTTTTGTTCCCAATGCGGAGCACCGACGATCTCAACTTGCCCGTCTTGTGGAGCACCAATCAAAGGCTGTTATGTCGACGAACTCAAGATTTCTACCAGAATGAGCCCTTGTGAACCACTTCACTGTCACCAATGCGGAAAACCATTTCCGTGGATGCAAGCTGAGCTTGATGAAATAGAAGCACTGATCGCAATGTCCGACGACCTCACAAGCGAGGAAAAGAATCAACTGCATACGTTGTTTCCAAACCTGTTTACAGAAACACCGCACACCGTTTCATCCGCCATCACCGCCGCCCGCCTTCTTACAAAACTATCTCCCTTGTTGAAAGACGCCTTGAAAGCCAGTGTTGGCGACAAGATCGTCGCAAACGCCCTAAAATTCTTGGGGTGGTAGCTCCTCCAGTTCCAACCGATGCAGACGAATGCCGGGGCACTCATCTCTCCCGCAGTTGTAGGCTTTCTTCTTCACCCAACAATCACAGACCTCAACCAACTTACCGCTACACCGTGAGCAGAAATTCCCACGTCGTACCATTGCCCCACAATGTGGACAAGTAACGACCTCCATCCCCTCACCTCCTCTCGTGGCTGTTGTTGATTTATAATCAACTTAATGGGCAAAAAAAATCTTCTGTTGCTCAGCAAGGTTGCTGAGATTCAACAGTTCGTACAGTTTCGAGATTTCACTTGCCTTGAACTCCGTGATGTTGTTGACTTTCTGATACAATCCCATCTCAGAAATACCAAGGCTTTGTGCAACCTTTTTCTTTGTAAGTCCTGCGCGCTTCAGCGCAATTTCGAACTCTACAGTATCTGTCATCCCCACTCCTCCTTTGTTGAATATAAATCTACACTCGTATAATAGCACTGAGTAGATTTTATGTCAACATTTTTATTTGCAAAAATAAATAAATGTTGATTTTCAAGGAACGATATAGTACACTGAACATACACTATAGTTTATGGCTAGGCGGTGCTCATATGTTGGAAATATATAAAAGGATTCGAGCTCGCAGGGAAGAGCTCGGAATATCACAAGAAGAGCTTGCAAAGCGTATGGGGTATAAATCTCGCTCTTCAATCAACAAGATTGAAAAAGGCGAGAATGATATCCCACAATCTAAGATAGTTGCTTTCGCCAAGGCATTGAGAACAACGCCAGAGGCTCTTATGGGGTGGACGCAATCCCCCGCCCCCGCCTTGGGCGATCTGCTCACACTCACGCAGCGCGATTCCACCGCCCCCTCCAAACGTGACATGAACGATCTCGCAAAATTCCTCAACAAAACAGAGGTTATGTTTGATGGTGACACATACAACCTCAGTGAAGAAGATCAACAAAAGTTGCGTAATGCTCTTGAGTTCGTTTTTTGGGATGCGAAAAGGCAAAATAAGCGGAAAAAGGACTGATGCGTCATGTTCAACATCAAAGTCCGCGTCAAGAATCTCGTCAACAAATACCGCACGGGCGACCCGTTCCAACTTGCGGACGATCTCGGCATAACGATTGTGCGTCTCCCACTCCCAGATGATATGCGTGGTTTTCTCGTTCATGTCCTGCGGCGCAAATACATCGTTCTGAATGAAGATCTCTGCTATGTAAGGCAAAAGGTGACGGTCTGCCACGAACTCGGACACGCGCGCCTACACGCAGGATACGGTTATTATCTTCACCCTGACCGCGCCTATTACGTTCGTAGCCGTCTGGAAGCGGAGGCAAACGAATACGCTGCGCATCTGCTCACCTACTCCACCGATATTGACAGTGACGAGGTAACACGTATCATCAATCAACGCCACCCCGACCCACGCGAAGTCCATTTTTTACTTGGAAGATTTATTGATACACAGGTAGATTGGTAGATGGAGCTGTGTGTTCCTTGGTTTAGGTCATAGAGCTGCGTAGAACGCTATAAGCCGTTATGAGTGTAGGGAGATCATTATATGGCAGAAATTTTCTTCATCCTATGTGTAGCGTTATTCATTATATTGGCTCAGGTTGTACGGCATTACAGAAAAGCGACAAGGTATATAACGGATGCCGACGACTATATGAATCGCACCAAAATGGCTGCCAACATATATTATAGCGATAAAGTAACCGCCGCAGATGCAAAGGAAAAATCTGTAGCAGAAAAAGAATCTTTCATCAATGACTTTTTATCAGCAAAAATAGACGAACTTCCCCTCGTGGCAACGGTTATTGCGGATTATGAAGTAGCTCGAGAAAACTACATCTCCGAACTACTAGCGAAAAAGAAACGCCCTCCATTAAATGCGATACAAGAACGTAGCCGTATCTCAAAAGAAAATGCAACGTTGATAAAATCTCTTAAAGCTACCGAGTGGAAATTAGCATACTTACACCAACTACTCTCGTGGCTTCCTGAACTCACTGAGCCAGTGGGAAATGCTTCCGGTAATTATGCTAAAATCTGCATTGCGGCAGAAACTTATCGGAAAAGCCAGATAGATCTAGGCGATGCCTACTACGAGAAAAAGAAGTACGACGGAGACACGTATTTTCAATCCAAACGGCAAGAAGGCGATGCCTACTACGAAAAAAAAAAGGACGCAGCCAAGGCGCATTGTAAGCAGATCAGTGAGAAAATTGTTGCCGCTTTATACGCAAAAGATGAAGAAGTACGCGTCGCAGAAAGAAAGTTGCAACAAGCCGAAAGGACATTAAACGAAACACAACAAAAGAAGCATTTGATTGAAGAACAAATACAGGAAAGAGAAACTTTTTTTGAACGGTTTTTAGCTACAAAAATAAAAGATTTTCCCGTTCTTGCACAAGTAATTGCAGATTATGAAGCTTCTCGATGTGATCCTATCATAGATTCTCTACTATATAGGAGACCATCTGCATATGCATCAGCTAAAATAGTAAAAGATATTCGCGAAGAAAAGCGTGCTTTGGTTGCCAAAAACAAAGCGTATGCATGGGAACTCGCATATATCCGTCAACTTCTTCCTTGGATTTCCGAGATTGAGGAAGAACCTATTGAAGCGCAAAACAAAGTCTTTAACACAGAGTATAACAAGAAAGACGCTGCAGGATATTGGTTAACTCCAGAAGAATATCAGCAACTCCCCCCCATCGAGAGAAATCAGCGTGCATTAGACCGCTACAAGAAGCGACACAAATCTAACGCTGAAATTGGTCGAGACTATGAGCGGTATATCGGATATCTGTACGAAAAAGAAGGATACACTGTCACGTACTATGGAATTGAACGCGGGCTAGACGATCTAGGGCGCGATCTTATTTGTACAAGAGGAAACGAGGTACACGTCGTCCAATGTAAATGTTGGTCAAACCTAAAGAAAAGAGTCATTCGAGAAAAGCATCTAAACCAACTATACGGAACTTTCGTTGCATACAAAATAGCTAGGTCAATGGGAATTACGATAGAGGAACTTTCCAACATCTCAGAGGCTCAGGTAAAGAGAATAAGTCAAGGGCGATTGGATTTGTATCGCATATCCCCTGTTTTTTATTCAACCGTTCCATTCTCCCCTACTGCGTTGGCATTTGCAAAGCTCTTGAATATTGAATGTCTCCAAAAGACTCTCGGGGATTATCCCATGATAAAATGTAACATAAGTGCACGCACAGGAGAAAGAATATATCACTTGCCATTCGATCAACAATACGACAAATGCGTTATTACACCATCCGAAGGAGAGTTCTATGCGTCGACCGTACAAGAAGCGGAAAAGGCAGGTTTTCGACGTGCGATCCGTTGGCTCGGAAACAACTAACCTCCTAGCCTGCTGATTGTAGTAAGGGCATAAAAAGCCGCCATCGTAGGCGGCAGGAACCTATCACTTGCATATCATCGGGGACTTGTGCTATAATGTGCTTGGCAAACGAGGTTAGCATTACGACACACGAAAAGCCCCCAAGGTTCCAGCTTGGGGGCTTTTCTGTTCCCATTGTGCAGGCAGGGCTTAACGCCTAGGCTTGTTGCCTTTTTCTCATCCGTCAAGCCATTTGCAGAGATAGTGGCAGACTATCCCCGCCAGGACGGAGAGCAAAAACGAGATTAGCATACTTGACACACCTCCTTCCCGTGCCGGTATGGAGGAGGCAACACATCCAGTATACCATAGTTCAGAGCCTCAACCAACTAGGAAAACATCGCTGATTTTTCCCAACAAAAAAAGCTCACCGTGTAGAGCATGGTGAGCGGAAAATATTTATTTGACAAGACGAAGGCTCGGACATGCTGATTTCACCGGCTGAAAGAAAGCCTCCCTCACACCGCAAAGTGCAGCTGCCTCCTCGGGGGGGCATAGATAGATCATCAAGGATCTCAACACCTGTTTTTACGTTGTTTTCTACCATGACGGTGACTGCGTCTTTGATGAGCTCCGGACGCTCTTGCGGGATATTTTCATCACCTGGCTCGTTTGTCCGCCAGCCTTTCCGATATAGACGTATTTTTTCAAAAAAGTAAAGTGGCACATAAAAAAACGCCCGGTGCTACCAACACCGAGCGGAAGACATGACGCGAATCATGCCCAATGCACTTAAATTCTACCATGATTCGCCTCCTATTTCAAGGAGGTTTTATTTATGTCCAAGATCAGAATCAGAAAGCGCGGAAAGACGTACTCGTATAGCTTCGATACGTCTAAGAATCCACGCCGCATGAAAGAGAAAGGAGGTTTTGCCACCGAAGATGAAGCGTATGAAGCAGGAGTAAAGGCCTATGCCGACTGGAAGAGCGGCAATATTGGCATCACGTCGGAGAAGATCAAGCTGCGGGACTATCTCACATCGTGGCTTGAGAACGTTGTGCGTCAAAACGTGAAGCGGACGACGTACAACAACTACCACGATGCGGTAAACTCGCGCATTATTCCCCATCTCGGCGAAACCTATTTACAGGAACTGCGCCCGCGTGATATTGATCTGTGGGTCAAAAAACTTGCAAGCGCAGGTCTCTCGCAAGGGACAATACGGCAAACAAAGACGGTGCTTTCCACCGCGTTGAAGTACGCCATCTACCCTGCCGAGCTCATCACCGCGAACCCTACGGTAAGCATCAACATTCCGCGCAGTGCCCCGCGCAAAGTAGTCGAGCGTACTGTTATCACGCCCGCGCAGTTTGCCGCCATCGACGTGAACAACAAATACTATCCGCTGCTCAAAATGCTCTATCACACAGGGCTGCGCATCAGCGAAGCACTCGGGCTTACGTGGGACGATATTGACCTTGAGACAGGAGCGTTCTCCATCTCGCGCCAGAGGATACAAGCGGGGTATTTTGATACGCCCAAGACGGCGACAAGCATGCGGACGTTTTATGTAGATGTGTTCTTTCTCTCCTATCTGCGTGCACTTAAAACGGAACAGGCGAAAGACGAGCTGCGTTTGGGACAGGCGTATCAAATCGCCTACGAGAGCAAGTGTGCGGGTCGTGCGCTCATTCTCCTGCCAAAACGCCTGTCCCCTGCCGTCGCTGCGGAACGTCGTCCACTGCTCTGCGTTCATCCGACGGGGATTCCCTATGCACATGAGAATGTGCGCTACGCGCTTTACAGATTAGGTCTGAACTCTCACAGTTTTCGCCATACGCACGCGACGCGGCTGATCGAATCCGGCGCGAAGCCCGTTGACGTTGCCGCCCGCCTCGGTCATGCGGACGCAACCATCACACAGAATCTCTATGCGCATGACACAGAGGATATGCAGCAGGAGACCGCCCGCATCTTCGAGCGTTTTGTAGACAAAAAGGGGGTGTAGGCAAATTGTAGACAAACGGCGTTCAGAGAAGCGAAAAGCCTTGAAAATACAAGGGTTCATTTCTATTTCTTGTATTTCATCTAAAAAGAGTGTAAAATATGAGCAGTCGTAAATTTCAGGGATAAAAGGCGGGGATACGATATGCTGAAAAAGACGAAAATCATCTGCACACAGGGTCCGTCGACAGATCCGGACGGGATTGTCGACGCACTCATCGAGAACGGGATGAACTGTGCGCGCTTCAACTTCTCCCACGGCTCGCACGAGGAGCATCTCGCGCGCATCAATAAGGTGCGTGCGGCGGCGGAGCGCTCCGGCAAGGTCATCTCGCTCATCCTCGACACGAAAGGGCCGGAGATGCGCCTCGGCGAGTTCGCAGACGGTAAGGTGCAGCTCGAGAAGGGAAAGCAGTTCACGCTGACCCACGATGATGCGCCGGGAGATGCGACGCATGTCAGCGTCAACCACAAGAGCCTCTATCAGGAGGTAAAGCCCGGCGACACACTGCTCCTCTCCGACGGGCTGGTCGGTCTCGTTGTGGACGAGATCCGCGGTAAGGACATCGTGACGACGATCCAGAACTCAGGGCCGATGTCGACGCGCAAGCGCGTCGCAGCCCCCGGCATCGAGCTGAGTCTGCCCGCCATCTCTGAGCAGGACGAACGCGATATCATCTTCGGCATCCAGAACGACATGGACTTCGTTGCGGCATCGTTCATCCAGCGCCCCTCGGACGTGGAGGAAATCCGCCATCTGATCGCGAAGCACGGCGGCCATATGGAGATCATCCCGAAGATCGAGAACCTCGCGGGCGTCAACAACTTTGACGAGATCCTCGCGGTCTCGGACGGCATCATGGTCGCGCGCGGCGACCTCGGTGTCGAGGTGCCGGCAGAGGATGTCCCCGTCATCCAGAAGGAGATCATCCGCAAGTGCAACGCGGTCGGCAAGCCCGTCATCGTTGCCACGCAGATGCTCGAGTCGATGACGGCGAACCCGCGTCCGACCCGCGCGGAGGTATCGGATGTCGGCAACGCCATCTTTGACGGCGCGGACGCGATCATGCTCTCCGGCGAGACAGCAAGCGGCGACTATCCGATCGAGGCGGTGCGGACGATGAGCACCATCGCGCTGCGCATGGAGGAGTCGCTCGAGTATGACTCTATCATCCGTGCACGCAGCATCCGCGAGCGCGCCTCGGTGACGGACGCGGTCTCGCACGCAACGGTACAGCTCGCCTACGAGACGAGCGCCGCCGCGATTCTCACGCCGACGCAGTCCGGCTACACGACGCGCGTCGTGTCGAAGTACCGCCCGAAGGCGACCATCGTCGCCTATGCGCCGAACCCGATGGTCGCACGCCACATCAACCTGCGCTGGGGTGTCTATTCCATCCTCGGACGCAAGTGGACGAACGTGGAGGACATGATCGACTCCTGCACGCGCGGCGCACTGGCGCACGGCTACGTTGCGCAGGGCGACAAGGTCGTCATGGTCGCAGGCATGACCTACAACGAGGGCGGCTCGGTGGCCGTCCGCGTCACGACGATTCACTGATCACAGCAAAGAAATGACGAAAGGAAGCCGCGCCTGTGCAGGCGGCTTCCTTTTTATGAAAAGGAGCCTATGATGCAGATAATTCACAGCGATAATGCCCCCGCCGCCCTCGGGCCGTACAGTCAGGCGATGCGCGCAGGAGATCTCATCTATACCTCGGGGCAGATCGGCATTGACCCTGCCGCCGGCAAGATTACGTCAGATACCATCGAGGGACAGGCAGAGCAGGTCTGCAAGAACCTCGCCGCCGTGCTCGCAGCCGCAGGCACAGACCTCACGCGCGTCGTAAAGACCACCTGCTTCCTCGCAGACATGGGCGACTTCGCCGCCTTCAACGAGGTCTATGCACGCCACTTTACAGGCAAGCCCGCACGCTCCTGCGTCGCGGCAAAGGCGCTGCCGGCGGGCGCACTCTGCGAGATCGAGGTCATCGCCGAGGTGTGAGCCCCTCATCCGCCTCTATATAGCAAAAGGGACGATTCACCTGAATCGTCCCTTTTATTTTATCTCTTTATTATCCCATCACCATCGGCTCAATATGCTCGTCCCGCATAAAGCGGCTGAGTTTCTGCACGCTCACCATGAGGTCGCGGTAGTTCTCCGGCGTGAGCGACTGCGGGCCGTCGGAGAGAGCACGCGACGGATTCGGGTGCACCTCGATGATGAGTCCGTCTGCGCCCGCCGCGACGGCAGCGAGGGACATGGGCTTGATCATGCGCCACTTGCCCGTGCCGTGGCTCGGGTCGGCGATGATGGGCAGGTGCGAGAGATGCTTGACCGCTGCGACAGCGCTGATGTCGAATGTGTTGCGCGTGTAGGTCTCATAGGTGCGGATGCCGCGCTCGCAGAGGATGACGTTCGGATTCCCCTCGTTCATGATGTACTCGGCAGCGTTCAGCCATTCGTCGATGGTTGCCGCGAGCCCACGCTTGAGCATGACAGGTCTCCCCGCACGCCCGACTGCCTTCAGCAGGCCGAAGTTCTGCATATTGCGTGCACCGATCTGGAGGAGGTCTGCGTAGGCAGCAACGGTCTCCACCGCCTCGACGACAGTGACCTCGGTGACGACCTGAAGACCTGTCTTCTCACGCGCCTCGGCGAGGTATTTCAGCCCCTCCTCCTCGAGTCCCTGAAATGCGTAGGGCGAGGTGCGCGGCTTGTATGCACCGCCGCGGATAAACTGCGCGCCGCCCGCCTTGATGATCTCAGCAGTCTCCATGAGCTGTGCACGCGACTCGACGGCGCACGGACCCGCCATGACGACGGGCGTGCCGTCACCGATCTTCACCCCGCCGATATCGATGACCGTCGGCGCGGGATGGAACTCGCGGCTGGCGAGCTTGTAGCTCTTTGAGATCGCAACGGTGGTCTCCACTCCCGGCATCGCATCGAGCGGGGTCGCCGCGAGCTTCGTCTTATCGCCGATGACACCGACGATCTTCTGCCGCGCACCCTCCATGACCTTCGCCGCGAGCCCCTTCTCCTCGATGGCGCGAATGACCCCCTCAATATCCGCCTGTGCGGCATCTGCATTCATGATGACAACCATGGTATTTCTCCTTTTCCCCTACTGCCTTGCGATATGGACGGGAAACACGCCCAGCACCTTGAGCCAGACGCTCCGCCCCGCCACCGCATCAATGGACGCCCGTACGGCATCCCCCGCGCTGTGTGCATCCAGATCGAAAAAGAACAGATACGCGCCGAGCTCCGTCCGCGCCGGACGCGACTCGATGCGCGTGAGGCTCACGCCGCGCTGTGCGAACTCACCGAGCACCTCATAGAGAGCCCCCGCGCGCGCGCCATCGATCTGGCAGACGAGAAGCACGGTATCGGGCGGCTCGGCGGGCAGCGGGAGCGTCCCGTCCCGCATGATCTCAAAGAACCGCGTGCAGTTCGAGCCGCGGTCCTCGATCTTCCCCGCGATCTCGACAAGTCCGTTCAGCGCGCCCGCACGCTGCGTACAGATCGCAGCCCATCCTGCATCTGCGGGTGCAGCAGCGACGATCTCCGCCGCGCGTGCCGTACTCGTGGTATTGATGATCTCCGCCTGCGGACAGTGCCGCTGGAGAAAGTCCCTGCACTGCGAGATCGGCTGCGCGTGCGAGTAGACACAGCGGACGTCGGTATCCGCGCGCCGCGCCATGAGATAGTTATGCACCGGCCAGATGACCTCGCGGCGTACGCGCAGTACATCCGAGCGTGCGAGGGTGTCGAGCGTCACGGCAATCGCTCCCTCGAGCGAGTTCTCGACAGGGACGAACGCGCTGTCCACCGCGCCCGTCTCCGTCGCATGCAGACACGCACCGATGTCGCCGAAGCAGACAATCTCAGCATTGCGTTCGCGCCAATGCGCGAGATAGCAAGCCGCTGCCTCGCTGTGCGTTCCCGCAGGACCCAACACGCCCAGTTTCTGTCTCACACACATTCCTCCTCAGCCGTTTTCCTATCATACTATATGCAGCGCGTATTGACAAGGAAAACGCGGAGTTTCATTGCATCCTCATTTCCCTCGGGTGCTGCCTGTGCTATAATATAAAAATGATTGTTCCGTCACAAAACAGAGAGAGAAGGATGTATCATGTCTCCACAGGAGTACCTCGGCATCATCCACTGTATCGCGGGGCTGAAGGAGCGCACGCGGCACGCATGGATGAAGTCGGGACGGCAGGAAAGCGTGGCAGAGCACAGCTGGCGCCTGGCACTGATGGCCTACTTCCTGCGCGACCGCTTCCCTGACGCCGACCTCCTGCGCGTCCTGCTCATGGCGCTGCTGCACGATATGGGCGAGGTCTTCACGGGCGATATCCCAACATTCGAAAAGACGGATGCCGATCGCGCGCACGAACACGCACAGCGCGATGTATGGATCGCATCGCTGCCCGCCCCGTTTGCCGCCGAGGTGCGTGCACTCTTTGATGAGATGGACGCAGGCGCAACGGCGGAGGCACAGCTGGTCAAAGCCCTCGACCGCATGGAGGCGGTCATCACACACAACGAGGGCGGCCCCGCCACATGGCTGCCGCTCGAGTACGAGCTCCAGCACACCTACGGCACAGCGGATGCGGCATTCTCCCCCGTCCTGCGCGACCTGCGCGCAGCGGTCAACGACGAGGTGGATGCCGTCATCGCCGCTCTCCCCCGCACGCATCATGACTGCTGACACGCGCTCCGCGCTGATCAGGAAAGGAGTTTCCATGAAAACCAACTACGGCAACTGGATCTCGACACCGATGATGAAGACACTCGCCTTCATCGCGGTCGGATTCTACGCGCTGACGGGCGCCTTCTACGTCATCTTCGGCACGGAGCAGGCGGCTGTCTATATCGCATTCCTCCTCGCCCTCTTTGCAACAATCGTCACGCTCTATATGGCGTACTGCCGCTTCGTCTTCTCCTTCGAGGGCGGCGGACTCATGGGCCGCATCCACACCTACCTGCTCGATCACCTCGCGTGGGACGGCATCGGCACGGTACTCGATGTCGGCTGCGGATCGGGCGCGCTCAGCATCGCTGCCGCGAAGAAATTCCCCCTCGCCGAGGTGCAGGGCATGGACTACTGGGGGGCGATGTGGAACTATGCAAAGGAGCAGTGTGAACGCAATGCAGAGGCGGAGGGGGTCGGCGCACGCTGCTGTTTCCAGCAGGGCGATGCGGCAAAGCTCGACTTCCCGGACAATCACTTCGACGCGCTCATCAGCAACTTTGTCTTTCATGAGGTACGCACACAAAAGGACAAGTACCTGCTCGTCATGGAGGCACTGCGCACGCTGAAGAAGGGCGGCACGTTCGCGCTGCATGACACCTACGGCAACAGGGATATGTACGGCGACATGGACGAGTTCATTGCGGCGATGCGTGAGGAGGGCATCGCCGACGTCTCCTACATCCCGCACACCGAACAGGAGATTCCGATGCCGCCCCCGCTGCGGATGATGCTGCGCGGCGCTGGTCTCCTCTACGGGACGAAATAGGAAAGGATACCGTCATGAAGCCCTCCCGCATCCTCCCCGCCGCACTCGCAGCAGTCTGCCTGTACGGTCCCTGCACCCTCGCAGCGCCGTCCGCAGACAGTACCGCCCCCGCCGTCCCGCGCCCGATGTTCCCCGCGCAGATGCCGCAGGGCATGACAGCGGACGCCAAGCTGGTCAATGCGCTCCGCTTCCACGTCCCCGCGCCGCTCGATGCCCTGCACATGCCCGCGGAAGACGCGGCAGAGGTCACCATCCTCGGTGAGGCAGCAGCGACCGAGGAGCAGATGCTCGCCTATCTCCTGCGCCGCAACCCGCAGCCAAAGCTCACCGACACGCCCGCGGCGCTCGTCCATACCTACTATGAGGAGGCGGAGCGCGAGGGCATCCGCCCCGATGCAGCACTTGCGCAGGCATTCAAGGAAACAGGCTATTTCGCCTATGGCGGAGACGTTGGCTGGCGGCAGAACAACTTCTGCGGGCTCGGTGCAACAGGCGGCGGGGCAAAAGGGCTCTCCTTTCCCGATATGCGTACAGGTGTACGTGCACACATCCAGCACCTCCTTGCCTACGCAAGCACAAAAGCGCCGTCCGTTCCCATCGTTGATCCCCGCTATCATCTGCTGCGCACGAGCCGCCCCGACGTCTTCGGCCGCCTCTCCCGCTGGGTCGATCTGAACGGTGTCTGGGCTGTCCCCGGTCGGAACTACGGGCAGGAGCTGCTCATGATCCGCGACCATGCACGCACGCCGGACGGCTCGGATGCCGCGCTGCATGCAGCAAACGCCCGCATCATGCAGGCGGGCGACGCAGACAACTACATCTACCGCGGGCTTGTCTATCTGCACCGCAATGCTTACACGGAGGCACTTGCCGACTTCACCGCCGCGCAGAGGCGCGATACAAAACGCACCGAGCCCTATCTCGGCGCCGCTCTCGCCCATGCGGGCGCAGGGAACGTCAAGGAAGCCCGCCGCGCCTACGAGATCTATCTGAAGATCGCACCGAACGACGGCGCTGCATGGTATAACTACGGTCTCTCACTGCTCGCAGAGAACGCGGCGGACAAGGCAGAATCCGCCCTCAGGAATGCCCTGCGTCTGTCGCCGCAGAGCGCCGACGTGTACAGTGCCCTCGGCATCGCGGTACTCCAGCGAAAAGACTACGCAGAGAGCTGGCACAGCTTCGCCGCTGCAGCGGCACTTGCCCCTGCGCGCGCCGACATCCTCATGAATCAGATACTCCTGCAGGCATGCCTCAAGGATGCGAATCCAAAAAGCCGCAAGAAGAAATAATGCCGAAGGGCAGGGAACGAAGCTTACTGCTTCGTTCCCTGCCCTTTGTTCTGTGATAAATTTCTAAATACAATGCGCCGTTCCGATTTCCTCAGAACGGCGCATTGTTCAGTGCTCACTCCGCGAGCTGCAGAAGCCCCGGCTGCTCGATGTTCCATTTATCCTTGCGCAGGGAGAAGAGCGCGGGCATATCGACGGTGAGGTTGGTATAGGTCTTCCCCTCCTCATAGCGTGCAGCGAATGTCTCCTTCATGCCCGCCTCCTCGTGCATCTTCTGGTCGTAGGGGAACATGGGACTCGGAACCACGGCGAAATCGTTCGGCTGCCCCGGGATATCGTATGCCCAGAACGTCGCTTCCCCCACATCCGTAACGGTCTCGAATTTCGGCATAGTCTTGCCGTTCTCGACAGCGGCGTGATCCGAGCAGATGAGCAGATGCAGTCCATACTTATCGATGAGAGGCCGGCACAGCTCCGCGCCCCGCTCAGGTGCGAATGTCTCGCGCAGCGCATGGTAGTCGTCGAGGAGATCCTGCCAGATCGGTTTGCTCTCGAGCAGTGCGTCGAGATCGATCTCCTCCTCCGGCTCCGGCGAAGGGGCAGGAGGCTCAGCTGCGGGCTCCGGCTCCGGCGCAGGAGCAGCCGCGGGGCGCTCCTTCAGCGCCGCGATGTCCGCTGCCGCCTGTTCTGCCTGCTGCTCCAGCGCATGCAGCCGCGCATCGAATCCCTGCACCTGCTCCTTGAGCGCAGCAACCTCAGCTGCTGTCGTACTGTCCTTCGCGACGGATGCCTGTATCTCCGCCGCCAGACGCTCCGCCTCGGTGCGCAGCCACGAGACGTGTCCCTCAATGACATCGACCGTCCCGCCTGTCTGCCGCCACGCATAGTGCGTCGCCACAGCGGCAATCGCAACGCTCGCCACCACAAGGACGAACGATAGGATCGTCATCACATCTGCCATCACGGGGTGGATGAACCCCGCCGTCTGCACTGCAGCAGCCGCTGCCTCGGTCTCCATAGATATTCCCCCATTCATCCTGCGCCGCCCCGGCGCACCATCATTTTGCGAAATATATATCTATGCTAAATTCTCCGCGAACACTGAAAAATCCTTCTGATCTGCGTATAGAAAAAGAGCCGCCCCGCGCGAAGCGACTCCTTGTTCTCAAATCATACGCGTGCAGAGATCAACACGCACCGGCGAGTGCTGCGCCGAGCTTCTTGCTGCCCTCGAGCCCCTCTTCATCCGGCTCATTCTCCACGATGAAGGTATCGACGAGGTTCGCACCTGCCTCTTTCGTGCGCTCGGACCACGTCTCCATCCATGCGCCTGCGCCCCAGCCCCACGAGCCGAAGAGCACGACCGGCTTGCCGGAAAGCTTGCCCGCGTCAACAGCGCCGGCGAAGAACGGCTCGTACGAGCCCTCCTCGAGCTCCTCAGCGCCCATCGAGGGGCAGCCGAGCGCGAGCCCGTCAAAGCCGTCGATCTGATCCACAGAGAAGCTGTCCACCTCGAACAGGTCGACCTCTGCGCCGGCGGCCTTTGCGCCCTCGGCGACAGCGCCCGCCATCTTCTCCGTGTTGCCCGTGCCGGACCAGTACACAACCGCTACCTTTGCCATGTGAAATCCTCCTCAATCAACCTTTGGAAGAGCCATGCTCTCCTAAACCGCCTGCACCAGCTCGGCGAGAGGTCTTCCCGCCTCCAGCCGCGTGCAGAACTCCTGCGTACAGGCCGAGTACTGCTCAAAGAGCGCCCGTGCCTCAGCCTCATTCGTGTAGACCTTCCAGTATCCGCTGTAAACAAAGTCCTGCCCGCGCCGTGCGATGAACGCACGCACATCCTCCGGCGGATAGCCGAGGAACAGGCCGATCTCCGGCGGCAGCGTTTTGCGCACACGCATCCGCAGCCGCAGGAAGTCGAGCCGCTCCTCCATGCTGTCCGAGATGCGGTAGCCCGCCTCGCACAGAATTTCCTGCGCCTTCGGCGCGGCGAGCGCACGCGCGACCAGCTCCGCGCGGTAGAACAGGATGAGGACATACGCCTCGCCCTCCGCCACGCGGAACATCGAGATGCCCTTGCAGGTAAAGCAGGGCTCGTAGGACGCAATCAACGCCTCGAAATCCGCAAAGCGGCTCTTCTGGAACGACAGCAGGCTGCCTGCCGTCAGCCCCGCAAGCAGGGGCGCGGCGTGATAGCCGAGCAAATGCTCAAAATCCGGGCAGCGCATCGCAATCTCCCCCTATCTGTGGTAAGGGCGCATCAGTACGCCCCGAAATTCGTCTCGTCATATCATTATAGCGCAAACGATTTTCATTAGCAATAGGGTTTCGGAAACATCAATCAAGTGATTCGTTCCCTCGCAGAGGAGATTCCGATAGGGTCTGCGTCTATTATAGCGAAGTTTGCCCGCAGTGACAACAGAATCTTTTCTATTTATCAATAGAAAGAATTTGTTAGCCTTCCCGCAGGGGAAGCCGCCTGTGGGGCAAAACATTGACAAACACACGCGCGTGTGCTACGTTTAATCGGAATCTCAGCCGAAAGAAGGCTACATTATGATACATTTGAAAAACATCGTCAAAACCTACGCAGACGATATCCACGCGCTGCGCGGCATCAACCTGCACATCGCCCCCGGCAGCATCTACGGCATCATCGGTCTGTCGGGCGCGGGCAAGTCCACGCTCATCCGCTGCATCAATATGCTCGAGCGGCCGACCAGCGGAGAGGTGCTCGTCGGCGGGCGCGACCTCATGCAGATGAGCGAGGCGGAGCTGCGCGAGGAGCGGCGGCACATCGGCATGATCTTTCAGCACTTCAACCTGCTGTCCTCTGCGACCGTCTACGACAACGTCGCATTCCCGCTGCGCCTTGCGGGAAAGTCTGCGGACGAGATCCGTCCAAAGGTTACGGAGCTGCTCGCTCTCGTCGGTCTCGCGGACAAGGCGGATGCCTACCCGAGCCACCTCTCCGGCGGCCAGAAGCAGCGCGTCGGCATCGCACGCGCGCTCGCGGGCGACCCGCAGGTCCTGCTGTGCGATGAGGCAACCTCTGCGCTCGACCCGCAGACGACGAAGTCCATCCTCGCCCTCATCCGCGACATCAACCGCCGTCTGGGGCTGACTGTTGTCGTCATCACGCATGAGATGCAGGTCATCAAGGACATCTGCGACCGCGTCGCCGTTCTCGACGGCGGTGTCATCGCCGAGGAGGGCGATGTCGTAGACGTGTTCACCGCACCGCGTGCCCCCATCACGCAGGAGTTCATCAGCGTGCTGCTCTCGAACGACCTGCCGAGCGCGTTCCGCGGGAATCCGATCGAGCAGAGTCCCAGCGCGGGCAGCTATATGCTGCTGCGCCTCACCTTCCTCGGCGAACGTGCGGACGATCCCGTCCTCGCTGAGATGATCCGCCGATTTCCGCGGGTGGAGGTCACAATGCTGTTCGGCACGCTCGACCAGATCAAGGAGCAGCCCTTCGGCCGCATGATCATCGGCATGCGCGGTGCACCCGCAGACATCGACGCAGCCATCGCATATCTGTCCGAACAGCATTTGAAACAGGAGGTGATCGGCTATGTCCGCCGAAATGATGCCCCTGCTCTCTAAGGCGCTGGGCGAAACGATCTACATGGTCATCGTCAGCATGGCGATCTCGACCGCCATCGGCATCCCGCTCGGCGTGCTCCTGCACGTCACCGCACGCGGGGAGATCCTCGATGCGCCCATGCTGAACCGCACAATCGGCGCACTCGTCAATGCAGTGCGCTCCATCCCGTTCATCATCCTCATGGTCGCGATCATCCCGCTCACGCGTCTCATCGTCGGCTCTGCCATCGGTACGACCGCCGCGATGGTGCCGCTCGTCATCGCCTCCATCCCCTTCATCGGGCGGCAGGTTGAGACATCGCTGCGCGAGGTGCCGCACGGACTCGTAGAGGCAGCGCTCGCCATGGGTGCGACCCCCATGCAGATCATCACGCGTGTTCTCCTGCCCGAGTCCATGCCCGGCATCGTCAGCCAGCTCACCACCGTCATCATCGCCCTCGTCGGCGAGTCGGCGATGGCAGGTGCGATCGGCGGCGGCGGTCTCGGCGACCTCGCCATCCGCTACGGATACCAGAGATTCCGCCCCGACATCATGATCGCCACCGTCGTCATCCTCATCGTTCTCGTCCAGCTCGTGCAGCTTGCCGGCAACGCCCTCGCCGCACGGATGAATAAGAGATAACAACATACTAAGGAGGTTTTTTCATGAAAAAACTGCTCACCATCGCGCTGGCCGTCACCACCCTCGCCCTCACCGGCTGCGGCGGCGACAATGCCGCAAAGACGGAGAAGGTCATCAAGGTCGGCGCCTCTCCCGTCCCCCATGCAGAGATCCTCGAGGCCGTACGCCCCGAGCTCGAAAAGGACGGCGTAAAGCTCGAGATCGTCGAGTTCAACGACTACGTCCAGCCGAACCTCGCCACCAACGACAAGGAGATCGATGCCAACTTCTTCCAGCATGAGCCCTACCTGCGGAACTTCGTCACCGAGCACCCCGAGCTGAAGCTCGCCAACGTCCTCGGCGTCCACGTCGAGCCGATGGGCATCTACTCGCACAAGATCAAGAACATCAACGAGCTGAAGGACGGCGCGCAGGTCTCCATCCCGAGCGACCCGACGAACGGTGGCCGCTCCCTGCTCCTGCTTGAGCGCGCAGGCCTCATCAAGCTGAAGGCGGGCGTCGGCGAGACCGCGACCGTGCAGGACATTACCGAGAACCCGAAGAAGCTCAGCTTCAAGGAGATCGAGGCACCGCAGCTCCCGCGCACGCTCGACGACGTTGACATCTCCGTCATCAATACGAACTGGGCGATGCAGGCAGACCTCGTTCCGACGCGCGATGCCCTCTTCATGGAGGACAAGACCTCGCCGTATGTCAACATCATCGTCGTCCGCGAGGGTGATGAAAATCGCCCGGAGATCAAGGCCCTCATGAAGGCGCTCCACTCCGACACAGTCAAGAACTTCATCAACGAGAAATACAAGGGCGCAATCATCCCCGCATTCTAAGGACTGCAGGAGAAAACGCCGAAGCGGAGGCCGCATGCCTCCGCTTTTTTCTTTGCACGCCGTTTTACTTATGCTAGAATAAATGATTATGGATATCAAAGCATTCTGCGCCCGCCTGCGCTTCCTCCGCGAGAGCGAATACATCTACGGCGTACACAATCCGCTCACCTACGACTTTCTCCATCACAACCTGCATCATCTGCACGTCCTGCTCTTTCACAGTGCCGACCAGCAGGACTTCACACGCGGAGCGATCATCCGCCAGCTGCTCATCTTTATGCTGCCCATCCTGCTCTCGCAGCTGCTCCAACAGTTCTACGGCATCGCGGACACCGCACTCGTCGGACGTGCGCTCGGCGCGGATGCACTCGCGGCAGTCGGTACGGGCAGTCTCATCCTCTCCGTTATCGTCAACTTCTTCATCGGGTTCTCGGCAGGACTCTCCGTGCTCGCCTCCCATCTCTACGGTGCGCACGACTATACGCGTCTCAGCGCCCTCGTGCGCAGCATCGCCGTCATCGTGCTCGTATTCGCCCTCCTCCTCACTGCAGCCGGCATCCTTGCTGCGCCCGCCATGCTCGCCGCACTGAATATGCCCGAAGAGCTCATCCCATCCACCGCCTCCTATCTGCGCATCACCCTGCTCGGCATCCTCGCCCAGCTCGTCTACAACACGGCAACCGCTATCCTGCGCGCCCTCGGCAATACAGCGAGCGCCCTGCGCTATCTCGCCGCCGCCGTCGCACTCAACATCGTACTCGACGTACTCCTCCTCTTCGTCCTCCCCTGCGGCATCGAGGGCGCAGCCGCCGCCACTGCCGCCGCGCAGTACGCCGCAGCGGCGCTCTCCGTGCGTAAACTCCTCTGCCTCCACGGTGCATGGCGCCTCACGATCGCACGTCCCCTCTTCCAGATGCAGCACATCCTGCCCATCCTCAGCACCAGCATCCCTGCGGGAATGCAGGCAGTATTCATGAGCATCTCCTCGCTCATCATCCAGAGCTACATCAACTCGTTCGGTTACGCCGCCATGGCGGGTATGACTGTCTACGCGCGTGTTGAGGGATTCCTCTACTATCCTCTTTTTGCCTTCGGCATCGCCCTCACCAGCTTCATCGGACAGAACATCGGCGCGGGCGATATGGCGCGCGTACGGGCGGGACTACGGGCGAGCCTGCGTCTGGCAGGCAGCGGCGCAGCGGGCATGGCGCTCCTCGCAGGATGCTCTGCCCCCATGCTCATCGCCCTCTTTACGGATGACCCCGCCGTCACGCAGAACGCGCTCGACGCCGTCTATGACACCTTCCCCTTCTACTGGATGTACGGGGTCAATCAGGTCTACATCGGCGCGATGCGCGGCCTCGGCGACACCCTCTACCCCATGCTGACCGCACTCGCCGCCTATTGCATCTTCCGTGTCGCATGGTGCTGGAGCTGGGACATCGCCGGCATCCACTCCATGCACATCGTATACAGCGCATACAGCGTCAGTTTCTTCGTCATGGGCGTCCTCCTCTGGTACGGCTGCAGACGCGCCCTTCGACAGACAGGCGCATAGCCGAGAGAAAGGAAAAAGGTCTTGCTGCGCATCGCTGCGTCGGCAAGACCTTTTCTCATGTCTATGCTGCTGTTACGGCGTCGCCGGCGTCTCAGCACTCACCGCACCGCGCCGGATCATGTCGCCGACGCGCAGATCGTAGGTGAGGGCCTGTTTGTGCAGCGTCTCTGCACGGGCGAAATCCTCGGACAGTCCGCTGTCGAGCCCCTTCACGAAGCTCTCATAGGCCGCGATGGATGCCTCCGTCGCGGCTTTCCGCTGCGCGGCGAGATAGGCTGCACCGCGCGGAATCTCCACGGCATCCAGCTCACGCTGGTATTTTTTCAGGACAGGAATCATATCCTCCTGCAGGAGGCGGATCATCGCCTTGCGGTGCTCCGTCGTATATGTCCCCCACGCCGTTTCTGCGAGACTGCGGAAATCATGCTGCTCCGAGCGGAACACCCCGTTGTAGCGGTCGACGATGGGGCGCGTCGCCTCGATGTAGCGGGCGACATCCCGCCCCGCCGCCGTCTGCACCGTCTCGAGATAGGCACGGTAGTTCGTCACGCGCACGATCTGCCAGCCCGATGCCCCCTGCTCCATACGCAGCTGCAGCGGAAACTCGATGCCCGTCCCGCCGTCCCGCACATGGATGGTCGCAGCTGCCGCACTCCCGTCGCGCGCAATCTCGCCGAGGCCGACCAGCTCTGTATCGCGCAGATGGCTGCACTCCATCAGATACTCGTAGTCGATGCCGAGCTGCCGTCCCTTCAGCGCATCTATGCCGTCCGGCTCATGCCACACACCGCTCTCCACCGCATCCGTGATGGTACGGGCCAGCCCCGCAGAGACACTGCTCTTGATGCGCTCGTAGAACTTTCCAGAGGCACTGCGCTCTGCCTCCTTGAGGCTCGTATCGCGCGAGAAGAGCACATAGGTGAGATCGTCATAGCCCGCATCGGCAACTGCCGCGACATTCACACGCCGCAGGAACAGGTCCGCATCCTGCTCGGCGATCGCCTCCGCCGCCTGCTCGAGCGCGTAGACGGGACGCTGGATATAGTAGCCGAGATACCATGCGAGCGATGCGATCGTTATGATGATGAGCGCCGCCGCCAGTCGAAACTTCCGCTCGTGCGCCTTGCGCCGCCGTGCCAGACGCACCCGCCACGCAAACTCATCCATCGGCATCGCACGCACCTCCCTTCGCATCGAATGTAAACGGAACTATTATAGCATTGAAGATTCCTCTCACGCAACTGCTGCCATACGTCCCGCAGAAATCTCGCGAAAATAAACAAAATAATTTTATATTTCATTATTGACAAAATAATATGATTTGTATTAGTATAAGCACCGTCATTGATAATGACTCTGATAGGCATTTATATGATGGAAAGCCGCCGCCATAAATACAGCGGCAAAAGCAAAGGAGCGAACACATGAGGAGAAGATTTCTTGGCAGCGAGCGTCGTCTGAGCACTCTCGTCGTGAGCGGACTGCTGTGCGCCGCGACCGCGAGCGCTGTCACGCTCGTGCCGGATACCGCATCGGCGGAGCAGAAAAAGGGATGGTTCGATAGTCAGCTTACAGGCGGTGCGGATGAGGACTACGAATCTGCGGGCGTCAAGCAGGCAGACGGCACATACCGCTTTACGAAGGACTCGAAGATCTCCTATACGAACGAGGATGATGATGCATCCTATGCAATCCAGCCGGAAAAAGATGTCCGGATTGACGCATCCGGCAAGACGCTCAGAGTCGAGGCACGCGTCGTCGAATATGCTCCTGCTGCGGCGATTAAGAACGACGGAAAGAACCTAACCATACAGGCAGGTACCCTCCAGCTGGATGTTGTTGCCGAAAGCGAGAGCGCAGCAGGCATCCAAAATGACGGCGGCACGACGACGGTCACAGGTACGACCGACATCAACATCAAAAGTCAAATATCAAGCACAGCAGTCGAATCCAAGAACGGAACTGTGACACTCGACGGCCTGAAAGCAAGCGTCACGCGCAGCAACAACCCCGCATTGGCACTCTTTGCCGGTACGGGCGGGAAGATCTTCGTCAACGCAAAGGACGGCATGGCGGGCAGCCACACAGTCCATCTGAGCGGCAACGTCGCCGCGATGGCAGCGGACAGCCGCATCGATGTCGCCATGGTAAACGAGCAGTCCGGTCTGGACGGAGTCGCATACGGCAAGGGCACGATCAATTTCCACCTGCAAAGCGGTGCGGCGTGGCACAACGATGCCAAGAATAGCTTTCTGCCCCAGACAGACAGAGGACTCGGAAAAACCTACGACTACAACTTCACCGGCAGCCGCGTCACCTCACTCGTCGGCGGCAGCGATGCAGCGCACGCAGGTGTGATCTACCAGAAGGACAGCCGCGACATCACCATCGACAAGTACAGCGGTCATACGCGTGTCTTCTACGAGCACAATGCAGCAAAGCTGACCGAGATCACGGGCGGCGACTTCCGCATCAAGCAGGCGGCGGCGGGCAGCGGCATCACGCTCACAACCGACAGCAAGGGGCTCAATACAGAGGCAGCGTCGGGTGCGGACAAGGCGCTCGTCGAGAGCACGCTGAACGCCCTCGCACAAAAGCTCTACTATACAGCGTACACGAACGGCGAACAGAACCTCACGGGCAAGGTGGAGATTGCCGAGGGGCTGCTCACCTCATCCGTCAGCAAGCGCGTCGGAAGCGTCGCATTCAGCGCAGCAAACGGTCAGGGCAGCCTGAGCGGCGCATCTGCAGGCACCCCCGGCACGCCGCAGCAGCCCCCTACGCCAAAGCCGCCTACGCCAAAACCTCCGCAGCCGCAGCCACCCGTAAAACCACAGCCACAGCCACAGCCACAGCCACCCGTAAAACCGCAGCCGCAGCCGCAGCCACCCGTAAAACCGCAGCCGCAGCC
>CAUQID010000023.1:0-29825 GCA_963518105.1 uncultured Selenomonas sp. | reverse complement strand
TACGGCAGGCGATCACGCGTGCGATTGCCGACCAGGCGCGCACCATCCGCATCCCTGTGCACATGGTCGAGACCATCAACAAGTACATCCGCATCTCGCGCCAGCTCCTGCAGGAGCTCGGCCGCGACCCGACCGCCGAGGAGGTCGCAAAACACATGGGGCTGAGCACGCCGCGCGTGCGTGAGATCATGAAGATCTCGCAGGAGCCCGTCTCGCTCGAGACGCCGATCGGCGAGGAGGAGGACTCTCACCTCGGCGACTTCATCGAGGACGAGGCGGCGCTCGACCCTGCGGACGCGGCATCCATGATGTTGCTCAAGGAGCAGATCTCAGAGGTCTTAAAGACCCTCGCTCCGCGCGAGGCAGAGGTGCTGCGACTGCGGTTCGGCCTGGAGGACGGACGCTCGCGTACCCTCGAGGAGGTCGGACAGAGCTTCGGCGTGACGCGCGAGCGCATCCGCCAGATCGAGGCGAAGGCGCTGAGGAAGCTGCGGCATCCCGTGCGCCTGCGCAAGCTGCAGGGCAATTTTGACTTATAAGGCAGACGGCTGCCTTGCAAATACACGACAGGGGGACAGCGCTATGGCAGAGGGGACGGAGCAGAAAAAAGCACCGGGCGCCGAGATCATTGAACGCCTGCTTGCCAAGGGCAAGAAGAACGGCGGCACACTGACCTACGGCGAGCTCATCGATGCACTGCAGAAGCAGGAGATGTCCCCCGACGAGATGGACGATATGTACCAACGGTTCAGCGACGAGGGTGTTGAGATCGTTGACGATGTGACCGCATCGGACGAGTCTGCGATGGAGGATGCGCCGGAAAAGGAGGAGGAGGTCGAGATCGACCTCAGCGTGCCCGAGGGGATCTCGCTCGACGACCCCGTCCGCATGTACCTCAAGGAGATCGGCCATGTCCCCCTGCTGACGGCAGAGGAGGAGGTCGCGCTTGCGCGCCGCATGGAGGCGGGCGACGAGAGTGCGCGCCATCGGCTCGAGGAGGCGAACCTGCGCCTCGTCGTGAGCATCGCCAAGCGCTACGTCGGGCGCGGGATGCTCTTTCTCGACCTCATCCAGGAGGGGAACCTCGGCCTCTTAAAGGCGGTCGAGAAATTCGATTACAGCAAGGGGTATAAGTTCAGCACCTACGCGACGTGGTGGATACGGCAGGCGATCACGCGTGCGATTGCCGACCAGGCGCGCACCATCCGCATCCCCGTGCACATGGTCGAGACCATCAACAAGCTCGTGCGCATCTCACGCCAGCTCCTGCAGGAGCTCGGCCGCGACCCGCGCCCCGAGGAAATCGCAAAAGAAATGGGCATCAGCGTCGCACGCGTGCACGAGATCATGAAGATCGCGCAGGAGCCCGTCTCGCTCGAGACGCCGATCGGCGAGGAGGAGGACTCCCATCTCGGCGACTTCATCGAGGACGAGGCAGCCCCCGCGCCCGCAGAAGCGGCATCGTTCATGCTCCTGCGCGAGCAGCTGGAGGAGGTATTGGAGACGCTCACCGACCGTGAGAAGAATGTCCTGCGTCTGCGGTTCGGCCTGGAGGATGGGCGCTCGCGTACCCTCGAGGAGGTCGGACAGAGCTTCGGCGTGACGCGCGAGCGCATCCGCCAGATCGAGGCGAAGGCGCTGAGGAAGCTGCGGCATCCGAGCCGCAGCAAGGTGCTCCGCGACTTCCTTGAGTAAGCGTTGATAAGCATCCCTCGCCGGGGGGCACAGAACCAACCGCCTGCCGTCCGGCAGTGTCTGCTTTGATGACAGCGTATACATGCGGTGCGTGCAAGCAATATTTCTCCTTGACAGCAGGCCGTACAGCCCTTATAATATCTACGTCTGACACATTCCTCGATAGCTCAGTCGGTAGAGCGTCTGACTGTTAATCAGAATGTCACTGGTTCGAGTCCAGTTCGAGGAGCCATTTGTTAACTGCAGGAGTGTAACGCAGAGGTTACACTCCTTTCTTATGTCTGCGCACATAGAGAGGAAGCGCATCTGATTCGCAGAAAGGAGGACGGCGATGCAGCTCGATGCACGTCTTGCGGCGATCGCCGCATTCGTTCCGCACGGGACGACGCTTGCCGATATCGGCGGCGATCATGCCTACCTCGCCGCGACGCTCGTCATGAAGGGCGTCGCCCCGCGTGCCGTCGTCGGCGATCTCAGTGCGGGCGCGTGCGCGGCGGCGCGGCGGACTGCGGCGGCGCTGCGTCTCACACGTCAGATCGATGTGCGGCAGGGCGACGGGCTGTCTGTCCTCGTGCCGGGGGAGGCGGAGTCCATCGTTATCGCGGGCATGGGCGGCGCGCTCATCACCGAGATCCTCGCAGGTGCGCCCGCCGTCCTCGCGGGGGTACAGACACTCGTCCTGCAGCCGATGAACGGCGCGGCAAAGCTGCGGCGCTGGCTCTACGCGAGCGGATGGAACATCGCGGACGAGACCCTCGCGTACGCGGGCGGACACCTCTATGAGATCATCCGCGCGGAGCGCGGCACGGCGGAGATGCCCGATGATGTCTTCCTGCATATCGGTGCGTGCCTCTTCGAAAAGCGCGATCCCCTGCTCGAGGCACATATCGAGGCGAAGGCGGCAAAACTCGCGCGCGCTGCTGAGGGCATGCACGCGAGCATCGCGGCACGGCAGAGTGAGGAGTATTGTGAGACGGTATCGCTGCTCACAGCCCTGCGGACATTGTTGGTGCTGTGCCGCGCACCGCAAGCCGAATCTCCCCGGCAGTGACGGGGAAGCCGATAGACAGATCAAAGGAGGTCTCCTATGCTTATCTGCCAGCGCATCATGAACGCACTGGAGCGCATCGCACCGCGCCGTCTTGCGGAGGACTGGGACAACCCGGGGCTTCTCGTCGGGAGCTGCGCGCAAAAAGTGGAGCGCGTCCTCATCGCTCTCGACGTGGATGATGCCGTTACAGAGGAGGCGATTGCGCGGCACGCGGACATGATCATCGCGCATCACCCCGCGATCTTTCGCGGGATCAAGCAGCTGCGCACCGATCTCCCGCTCGGCCGCCGTCTCGCCGCGCTCCTCACGCACGGCATCGCCGTCGCGGCGGCGCATACCAACCTCGACATCGTGCGCGGCGGCGTGAACGACGTGCTCGCCGCGCGCATCGGCCTGGAGAAACTCTCCTCCTTCGTCATCACGAGCCAGGAGGGCGGCGTCACCGAGAGCCTCGGGCTCATCGGCGCACTTCCCGCGCCTGTACAGGTCGAGATGTTCGCCCGCACGGTTAAGGAGCGCCTCGCTGTCAGCCACGTCCGTCTCGCTGCCGCCGCACCGCGCCCCGTACGCCGCGTCGCCGTCTGCGGCGGCGCGGGGGCAGAGTTCATCGACACTGCCGTCCGCCTCGGCGCAGATGTCTACGTCACGGGCGATGTGAAGTACCACGACGCGCAGCGGGCGATCGAGCAGGGCATGCATATCATCGACGCGGGACATTTCGGCACGGAGTCGCCCGTACTCAGCGTCCTCGCCGAGCAGCTGCGCGCAGAGCTTGCCGCCGAGCACGGAGAGGTCGAGATTTTTGTGACCGATACACAGCGCGACGTGTTCGATGTGATTGTATAAAACAAACGGAAGCGAAGGAGAAACAAAAATATGGATCAGCAGCATATCCGCAATTTTTCCATCATCGCCCACATCGACCACGGCAAATCCACCATCGCCGACCGCCTCATCGAGTACACAGGAACGCTGACGGAGCGTGAGATGGAGGCGCAGGTGCTCGACAGCATGGATCTTGAGCGCGAACGCGGCATCACGATCAAGGCGCAGACTGTCCGTCTCGACTACCGCGGCGAGGACGGGGAGATGTATGAGCTGAACCTCATCGACACACCGGGTCATGTTGACTTTAACTATGAGGTCTCGCGCAGCCTTGCCGCGTGCGAGGGCGCACTCCTCGTCGTCGATGCGGCGCAGGGCGTCGAGGCGCAGACCCTTGCGAATGTCTACCTCGCGCTCGAGCACGACCTCGAGATCGTCCCCGTCATCAACAAGATCGACCTGCCGAGTGCCGAGCCCGACCGCGTCAAGGAGGAGATCGAGGACACCATCGGCCTCGACACCAGCGCTGCCGTCCTCGCCTCGGCAAAGACGGGCATCGGCATCAAGGAGATCCTCGATGCCGTTGTCGCATTCATCCCCCCGCCGGAGGGAGATGCCGCTGCGCCGCTGCGCGCGCTCATCTTCGACTCCTACTTTGACCCGTACAAGGGCGTCATCGCCAACGTCCGCGTCAAGGAGGGCACGATCAAAAAGGGCATGAAGCTGAAGCTCATGGCGACGGGCAAGACCTTCGACGTGACCGATGTCGGCTGCTTCCGCCCGCAGCCTGTCGATACAGGCGTACTCGGCACGGGCGAGGTTGGCTTTATCGCAGGCGCGCTCAAGGACGTCCGCGATGTCCGCGTCGGCGACACCGTGACGAGCGCGGAGAATCCCGCTGCCGAGGCGCTGCCCGGCTACCGCGGGGTCACGCCGATGGTGTTCTGCGGCCTCTACCCCGAGGACAGCAAGGACTACGACAACCTCCGCGAGGCGCTTGAGAAGCTTCAGCTCAACGATGCCGCGCTCGTCTTTGAGCCCGAGACCTCCATCGCACTCGGCTTCGGCTTCCGCTGCGGATTCCTCGGTCTCCTCCACATGGACGTGATACAGGAACGTCTCGAGCGTGAGTACAACCTCGGCCTCATCATGACCGCCCCGTCCGTCGTCTACCACGTCTACCGCACGGACGGCACGATGCGCGAGGTCAGCAACCCCGCAGATCTCCCGCCGGCGACCGAGATCGAGCATATCGAGGAGCCGTGCGTCAAGGCGACCGTCATCGTGCCGAAGGACTACGTCGGTGCCGTCATGGAGATCTCGCAGGAAAAACGCGGCGTATTCCAGACCATGGACTACCTCGACGCGGCGCGCGTTACCGTCATCTACCACATCCCGCTGAACGAAATCCTCTACGATTACTTCGACCGGCTGAAGTCTGCGACGCGCGGCTATGCCTCGCTCGACTATGAGCTTATCGACTACCAGACGAGCAGCCTCGTCAAGCTCGACATCCTCCTCAACGGCGACCCCGTCGATGCCCTCTCGACCATCGTCCACCGCGATCGCGCCGCTGCACGCGGCCGTCAGCTCGCGACCAAACTCAAGGAGATCATCCCGCAGCAGATGTTCGAGATCCCCATCCAGGCGGCGATCGGGAGCAAGATCATCGCGCGCGAGAACGTGCGCGCACGGCGCAAGGACGTGCTGGCGAAATGCTACGGCGGCGACATCACGCGCAAGCGCAAGCTGCTCGAGAAGCAGAAGGAGGGCAAAAAGCGCATGAAGGCGGTCGGCAGCGTCGAGCTCCCGCAGGAGGCGTTCATGGCGGTGCTGAAGATTGATGAGTGACACGCCTGCGGAGCAGTGGGGCATCTACGTCCACATCCCCTACTGCGTGCGAAAATGTGCATACTGCGACTTCGTCTCCTCTGCTGCGTCTGCAGCGGCGGTGGGAGAGATGGCGGACTACGCGGCGGCGCTGCGTGCAGAGATCCTGCGCGAAGCGCCGCCGCTGCGCACGCGCTGGGGGGATGCGGCGACCCTCTACCTCGGCGGCGGCACGCCGACGGCGCTGCCGCCGCCGCTGCTCACAGAGATCCTGCGAACCCTCATCGACGCGGCGGGAATGCCGCAGGAGTGTAGCGTTGAGGCGAATCCGGGCACAGTGGACGCTGCGTACCTTAGGCAGCTGCGCGCGGCGGGAGCGACCCGCCTCAGCATCGGCGTGCAGAGCTTTGACGACCGCCTCCTGCGCAGCATCGGCCGCATCCACACGGCGCAGGAGGCGCGTGCGGCAGTCCGCGCCGCGCGTACAGCGGGCTTTGCGAACATCAGCCTCGACCTCATGTACGGGCTGCCGACACAGACCCTCGATGACCTAAAGAACAGCGTCGGCGCAGCACTTGCGCTTGCCCCTGAGCATATTTCCGTCTACGGCCTCATCGTTGAGGAGGGGACGCCCTTTGCGGCGGCGGCGGCGGCGGGGCGGCTCGTGCTCCCCGATGAGGACGCGGCGGAGGAGATGTATGACTACCTCATGGAGACGCTGCCCGCGCACGGCTACGCGCGCTACGAGATCTCGAACTTTGCGCGGGCGGGCCATGAGAGCCGTCACAACCTCGGCTACTGGCAGAGCGTTCCCTACCTCGGCGTCGGCGCGGCGGCGCACGGCTGCATCGACGGCGTGCGCTGGGGGAACGAGCCCGATGCGCAGCGCTACATCCGCGCCGTCCGCATGGGACAGCCTGTCCGCAGGCCGGAGGATCCCGACCGCACGGAGACCAGCGCGATGGAGGAGTACGCCTTCCTCGCCCTGCGCACCGCGGCGGGCATCGACGCGGCGGACTTTCGCCGCAGGTTCGGCATGGATGCCGCAGCGGTCTACGGCGCGGTGATTGCACGCTATGAGAGGCAGGGGCTGCTGCGCTGTGCGGACGGACGCATCGCGCTCACCCCTGCGGGCATGAAGATCGGCAACGAGATCTTCGCTGCATTTTTATGTGATGGGTGATTCCATTCACGTCTGATTTATGCTATGATAGGAATTGTTCATGATCCCGCAGGGGAATTGTGCGACACAGGTATAACCAGCAGGGAGGTTTTTTATGAAAACACTGACCGTGATCGAGATGCAGGGATGCCCGTACTGCGCCAACGCCCACCGCGCCATCGAGGCGCTGCGCGGCGAGGGCGGCAGCTACGCCGATGTCCCCGTCTCGTTCGTCGATGAGAACCGCGAGCCGGCGCGCACGCAGCCGTTCGCGGGGCAGTATTACTATGTGCCGAGCATCTTCGCGGACGGGGAAAAGCTCTACGAGGCGCAGCCGGGGCACAGCTACGAGACGATCCTCGCAGCGATGCGCCGCGCCTTCGACAGCGCTGTCGCAGGATGAACGCACTATGCATAGAAGCCATAAAAAAAATGCATAGGAAAAAATAAAAATAAAACTTGTAAAATTATCTGAAATAAAGCATAATAAAAACTGTGCTATTTTCACAATAATACATAAAGAACCTCATGAACGTCGTCGTGTACGGGTAACGCTGTGACTGCCATGGGGGGAAGAATGAAGATGAGGTGAGTTTATGCATCAACCCGTAACCGACAACCCATTTGTGATCATGTTCATCAACATGGTCATCGTCTTCGCCGTTCTGATCGCCATCTGGGGGCTCATCGAGCTGACCCACATGATCGACCCGACGAAGAAGACGGTAGAGCCGCCCGCAGCGGCTCCGTCCGCTCCCGCACCGGCGCCCTCGGCACCGGTCAGCTCCGCTCCGGCAGGGCTCAGCGGCGAGACGGTTGCTGTGATCGCTGCTGCTGTGACCGCCTGCGGGTACAGCGCGGATCAGATTCATGCCATTCGTCCGGCAGAGCAGCCTGCATGGCGCAGCTACGGCCGTGCGGCCGGCATGCGCACGGCGCGCTGAGGAGGGAGTGACAGAGTATGGATTTCTTTAATGCATTTGCTGTATCCATTCAGGCGATCATTGATGGCAGCGGTTTCGTCGGTCTGACCGGCGGCAACCTCATCATGATTGTTGTCGGTCTCGTTCTGCTCTACCTCGCGTTTGCACGCGACTTCGAGCCGCTGCTCCTCAGTCCGATCGCATTCGGCTGTATCCTCGCGAACATCCCGTTCAACGGATTCGAGGAGCCGGGCGTCATGTCCGCGATCGGCTACGGTATCAAGTACGAAATCTTCCCCCCGCTGATCTTCCTCGGCGTCGGCGCGATGACCGACTTCGGTCCGCTGATTGCACGTCCCTCGAGCCTGCTCATGGGCGCTGCCGCACAGTTCGGCGTGTTCGTTGCTCTGCTCGGTGCGATGATGCTCGGCTTCACCGCACAGGAGGCAGGCTCCATCGGCATCATCGGCGGTGCGGACGGCCCGACCTCGATCTACCTCGCGACCAAGATGGCACCGCACCTCCTCGGCGCGATTGCCGTTGCTGCGTACACCTACATGGCTCTCGTTCCGCTCATTCAGCCGCCTGTCATGCAGCTCCTCACCTCCAAGAAAGAGCGCGAGGTTGTCATGGAGCAGGCGCGTGACGTTACGAAGTTCGAGCGCATCGCATTCCCGATCGTCTCGACCATCTTCATCAGCCTTCTCCTCCCGTCCATCACGGCGCTGCTCGGCATGCTCATGCTCGGCAACCTGTTCCGTGAGAGCGGCGTGACGGATCGTCTCTCCGATACGGCGCAGAACGCGCTCATCAACATGGTCACGATCTTCCTCGCACTCGGTACGGGCATGACCATGAGTGCAGAGAGCTTCCTCGTCAAGGAGACGATCCTCATCATCTGCCTCGGCCTCGTGGCGTTCATCTTCGGTACGGCTGCAGGCGTTCTCCTCGGCAAGATCATGTGCCGTGCAACGGGCTGGAAGATCAACCCGCTCATCGGCTCCGCGGGCGTTTCCGCTGTCCCGATGGCAGCGCGCGTCAGCCAGATCGTCGGCATCAAGGCGAAGCCGGGCAACTACCTGCTCATGCACGCCATGGGCCCGAACGTCGCAGGTGTTATCGGTACTGCTGTTGCAGCAGGTACGATGCTTGCGATGCTCATGTAATGCACAGTCTCTCCTAGAATATCTCTGCGGCGGCAGGATAGCTCCCTGCTCCGCCTATATCACGGTTTCCTAGAATTGACAAAATCCTCCTTCCTATGTACTATGAAGGAGGATTTTTCATTTCCGCTCTGTTCTTCCACCGGAGCGGGAGAATGAGGTAAAATGCTGTATAAACGGAAGGAAGATACTATGCGCGGAACATTCTATGGCATCGGCGTCGGCCCCGGCGACCCAGAGCTGCTCACGGTAAAGGCAATCAAGGCAATCGAGGCGGCGGATGTCCTCATCGCACCGAAAACGGAGAAGAAGGAGGGAAGCGTCGCACTCGAGATTGCGCGCCCCTATCTCAAGAAGGACATCGAGATCGTCTATCAGGTATTCCCGATGGTCAAGGACTTTGCCGAGGACACGGGGGCGTGGGAGGCGAACAAGGAGGAGATCCTTGCGCTGCTGAACGCCGGCAAAAATGTCGCGTTCCTCACGCTCGGCGACCCCATGTTCTTCAGTACCTACATCTATGTGTTCCGCCTCCTCGAGCATGAGGATGTGGATATTGTGACCATCCCCGGTGTTCCTGCCTTTATCGCGATCGGCAGCCACGTCGGCCGCCCCATCGTCGAGGGCAACGATGTGCTCGCGATCATTCCCGGTACAGCGCCGCAGGAGCGTCTCGAGGAGGTCATGACGGTGGCGAGCAGCGCCGTTGTCATGAAGGTGTATCACAACTCTGCTGAGATCATCGATCTGCTGCAGCGCAACCACATGGCAAAGGATGCTGTGCTCGTCAGCCGCGTAGGGCTGGATGGTGAGCGTGTCATCCATGACCTCGAGGCGCATGCCGATGAGAAGCTGAACTATCTCTCGACCATCCTCGCACGGAGGAGCTGACAATGGTGCGCCAGAGCGCCGTCGCGCTCCTCACAGCAGCATCCCTCGCACTCGCAGGATGCGGTGCACCTGCGCAGCAGGCGGCACAGACGGGCAGCTACGCTGAGATCATCGATGACAATGGCCGTACGGTCAGCCTTGCGGAAAAACCGCAGCGCATCGTTGTCACCTCGGCATCCTTTCTCGCACCGCTCTATGCGGTCGGCGGCGAGGTCGTCGGCCGTCCCGTAACGAAGTCGAAGGTTATCCCGGAGGCGGAGAGCGCAGCGACCATCGGTCCTGTCTACCAGATCGACGCGGAGAAGATCATCGCGCTCACGCCCGACCTCGTCATCATCAACAAGGGCATGAATGAGAAACTCATCGAGACCCTCGCCGCGAACGGCATTCAGTCCCTCGTCATCGAGATGAAGAGCTATGCGGATGTGAAACGCGAGATCGGCACGTTCGCCGCACTCACGGGCGAGCAGGCGCGGGGCGAGGAGTTGACCGCGCAGATGGATGCGGACATCGCAGCCGTGCGCGCCTCCATCCCGCAGGAGAAAAAGCGCATCGCCATCATCCACAGCACGGGGCAGGGGCTCTCCGTCCAGCTATCGGGCAGCATCGCAGGCAACATCGCCGAGATGCTCGGATGGGAGAATACGGCGGCGGATATGCCCGCGCTTGACAAGAATCCCGATGCTGCGCCATACAGTATGGAGACGCTCGTCGCGCAGAACCCCGACATTATCTTCGTCACGAGTATGGGAGAGGAGGCGGAGATCCGCGCCTCCATGGAGGCGATGTTCAGAGAGAGTCCCGCATGGCAGAGCGTCACCGCCATCCGTGAGGGGCGCGTGTACTACCTCCCGCAGGAGATGTTCCTCTTCAGCCCCGGCATCGAGTATCCTGCAGCGGTGCGCTATATGGCGAGGCTGATCTATCCATGAGAAAACAGCTGGCGTTCCTCACCCTCTTTGCGGTGCTCGCAGCAGGAGCGATGCTGCTCTCGACGGCAAAAGGCTCCGTGGACATCCCCCTCGGCGAGATCCTCGCCGTGTTCGGCGGGGCGCACGGCACGGCGCATGCCCAGATCCTCTGGAACATCCGTCTGCCGCGCACGATCGTCGCCGCGCTCGTCGGCATCAATCTCTCGCTCTCGGGCGCGATCCTGCAGGCGATCCTGCGCAACCCGCTCGCGGACCCGCACATCATCGGCATCTCCTCGGGCGCCGGGCTGGCGGGCATCTTTATCATGCTGCTCCTGCCCGGGATGGCGTGGCTCATCACCCCCGCCGCATTCGGCGGGTCAATGCTCGCCGCGCTCCTCATCTATCTTCTCGCGTGGCGGGACGGCATTCGTCCGACGCGCATCATTCTCGCGGGCGTAGCGGTGTCGGCATTTCTCGGTGCGGGCATCTCGGCGATGATGATTCTATACAGCGACCGCGTACACAGCGCGCTCATGTGGATGGTCGGCGGCCTGTCGGCACGGAGCTGGCCGCACGTCGAGATGCTGCTCCCGTACACGGTCGGGGCGGGACTCTGCGCGCTCGCTGCCGCGCAGCGGCTCAACATCCTGCAGCTCGGCGATGATATGGCGCGCGGCATCGGTCTCGCTGTCGAGCGTACCCGCATCCTGCTGACGGCGGTTGCAGCGCTGCTCGCCGCGAGCGCCGTCTCGGTCGTGGGACTGCTCGGCTTCGTCGGGCTCATCGTCCCGCACGCCGCGCGTCTCATGATCGGCGCGGACTACCGCTATCTCCTGCCGGGGGCGGCGCTGCTCGGCATCGCCGTTGTCACGCTCAGCGATACGGCGGCGCGGCTGATGTTCTCCCCGCTCGAGCTGCCCGTCGGCATCATTATGGCGGCGCTCGGTGCGCCGTTCTTCCTCTATCTCCTGCGGAGGCAGCTATGAGCGCGGGGGTCGAGGCGCGCGGGCTGCGTGTCATGATTGCGGGCAGGGAGATCCTCCACGGGATCGATACCGCGGTCGCGGCGGGGCGGCGCACGGCGATCGTAGGGCCGAACGGTGCGGGCAAGACCACCCTCCTGCGCGCCGTCGCGGGGCTGAACCGCCGCTACGAGGGCGAGATCCTCGTGGACGGCAGGGAACTGCACACCTACTCCGACCGTGCGCTCGCACGGGTGCGCGCCATCCTGCCGCAGGAGCGTGCGGCGGTGCAGGGGCTCACCGTGGAGCAGCTCGTTGCCTACGGACGGTTCGCTCACACGCGTCCCTTTCAGACGAGAGACGGCGCAGAGGACAGGGAGGCGGTCGCGTGGGCGATGGACACCGCGCGCGTCTCCGCATTCGCAGGACGCACCGTGCATACCCTCTCGGGCGGCGAGCGTCAGCGGGTCTTCCTCGCTATGGCGCTCAGCCAGCGGCCGCGCCTGCTGCTGCTCGACGAGCCGACCACCTACCTCGATGTCGCCCACCAGCTGCGCGTCATGGAGATCATCACCGCGCTCAAAGAGCAGTACGGCATGACCATCCTCATGGTTCTGCACGACATGGCGCACGCCATGCAGTATGCCGATGATATCATCCTCATGCAGAGCGGCCGCATCGCTGCGACAGGAACACCCGCCGATGTCCTCACCGAGGAGCGCATCGCGGCGGTCTTCGGCGTCTCCGTCGAGATCTTCACCACGCGGGGCGGCATCCGCGTCCCCTCGCCCGTGGCACTCGTGGAGAGATAGCGGCAGCGCGGCGGAGCGGCGGAGCGGGCGTATTGATGCTGCGGACCGCATCGCGTGCGATGCGCGGGACGGTGTTTTCGCACGCCTCCTGCCGCGGAGATTACACCTGCGGGAATTACTTAGACGCATGAGAGCTATTGCTCTCATGCATTTTTTATTGAGCGCGTACAGGCGCGCAGGACAAGGGGATACGGCTGAAAATAAGATGAAAATGACAGCCGTGTATGCAGAATATGACGGAGAAGCCTTGCAATTTATCCGCGCCCATGCTATGATGATGACGTTCCGAAATGGTGAGAATCTGTCGCGAAAAGGAAACACGGACACTTCCGCGGGGACTCGCCTTTTGGAAATCGAAGAAATTCTGTTTTACAGAAGGAGGAGTTCTTATGAAGAAGACTCTCGTATCCGCACTCGCAACGGCGCTCGTCGTCGGTGCAGCCTCCACGACGTTCGCTGCTGCGAACCCGTTCTCCGATGTGCCCCGTGACCACTGGGCATACGATGCTGTGACCCAGCTCGCCGCTGACGGCGTGGTCGAGGGCTACGGCGACGGCACCTACCGCGGCGACCGCAACATCACGCGCTACGAGATGGCGCAGATGGTCGCAAAGGCGATGGCAAAGGGCGATATGTCCGCATCGGATCGTGCGCTCGTTGACCGCCTCGCAGCAGAGTTCGCTGACGAGCTGAACAACCTCGGCGTCCGCGTCTCCAACCTCGAGCGCAACGCTGACATGGTGAAGTGGAACGGCAAGCTCGAGTACACCTACACGAGCAAGCGTGCGGAGAATGCAGGCCACGAGAATGCGAATGACCTTCTCTTCCGCCTTGAGCCGAGCGCAGAGGTCAACAGCCACTGGCATGTCAATGCACGTCTCGATGCGTACCACAACATGAAGTCGGACAACTCGACGACTGCAGATGGTGAAGATAAGTCCGGTGTCAAGCTCAAGCGCGCATGGGCGCAGGGCGACTATGACAACTTCACGGTGAAGCTCGGCAAGATGGAGCTCGTCTCCGCTGAGTCCTATGCTGCACCGGGCGCGACGATCCTCGACCGTGAGTTCTCGGGCGCAGAGGTCTCCTTCGGCAAGGATGTGCAGGTGCTCCTGCAGGCTGGTCGCATCAACAAGGATGAGTATGGACATGCACCGACGGATCGCGTCAACTATCAGCGTGTCGGTCTCCAGTACAACGGCCGTTTCACGGCTGGTCTCGACTACTACCGTCTCGGCGCATCGGATCTCGATGAGCTGAAGGCGGACAAGAAGCGGATGAACATCTGGGGCGTGAATGCGGGCTACCGCTTCGACAAGAACAGCTTCCTCAGCGGTGCCTATGCGAAGAGCTCCGATGTTGAGAAGAGCAAGCTGAAGAAGTCCTATCAGTTCACCTACGAGTACAAGGGTGCTGATGCGATGGATAAGGGTTCGTGGGGCGCATACGTCTCCTACCGCTACCTCGGCCTGCCGAACACCGCTCCGACGGATGATGGTGCTGGCAGCAACGAGAAGGGCATTGAGGTCGGCGCGAACTACACGCTGTTCCAGAACGTCCTCCTCTCCGCGAAGTACTTCAAGGGCAAGGATATCACGGCAACCAGCGATGAGAAGCGTCAGAAGCTCTTCGGCCGTGTTGAGTTCCTGTTCTAAGTCACTCGGCACAGTCTGCGGCAGCATCGCCGCATAACGAATCCCCCTCCATACGGAGGGGGATTTTTGCTCTGACAATATAGCACATGTATTGCGATATTTCTCCATCTTCCTGCCAATACATGAAGAAATCCCCCTTTCCGAACAAGCGGAAAGGGGGATTTTGCGGTTCTTGTTTACGCAGATACGTCGATGCTGTTTCCGAGACGCGGGTCGATGCCGGCGGTGCTCTCCTCGATGAGGTCGAGCGCCTCCGTGCCGCTGTCCATCGCCATCTTTGCGACGGCGATGCCGAGGCTCTGCTGTGCCTGCATCTGGTGCATGCCGACTGACATCTGCGCGATGTCCATTGTGAGATCCATGATTTTCTCCTTCCCCATGGGGATGCTGTCAGCGTCCCTCAGACGTAGATGCTGAAGAGGTTCAGCATGTTGGAGTAGCGCGACATGGCGGGCAGCGATCTGCCGCTGAGCATATTCGATGCGTAGCTGAGCTGGCTGCCGATGGCCTGCTCCATCGAGGGGATGACGCGGCTGCGCGCCATCTGGGCATACTGTGCGTGACGGTCGGCACGCCCTGCGAGTCCGCCGCTGCCGAGGATGGCCTCGGACTGTGCGGGCGAGTCGGTGAGTGCTCTGGCCAGACGCTGCTCGTTCACTTTCATCTTGCCCGTCTTGGCATCGACGGTGATGCCCATCTTGGCATAGGAGTCTGCCTTGTAGGTGGTGTCGGAGAACTCGGCGGCGAGCTGACGCACGCCCTTGCCGAGACTCTTGTTGTCCTGCAGGAAGTCGGCGGTCTCGTTGTACTCCTTGACGAGATCCTTGACGCTGCCGATGGCCGCCTTGAGACCGTCGCTGTATGTCTGCGAGCCGTCGGCGTTCGTGGTGATGTCCGCAGACGAGAACTGGTAGTTCATGCTGCTGACCTTGCCGGCAGATTTCCTGAGATCCTTCATGTTTGCATCGTATTCGGTGTAGAACCGCTTGCTGGTCTCAGCGTAGGTCTTTTGCAGGCCGCGGGCCTGATTCGCGATGTCCATGATGGAGCGGAGCTCCTGTGCGCTGGACTCTGCACCTCTGTACTGCATGGTGCTGCGCCGCCGCCGCTGTGTCTGCTCTCCGCCGAAGAGTGCGGCGGTCGCGTCGGTACGCGAGCTGCCCGCGTAGAGCGAGGAGTAGATGGTGCGCGCCGCGCCTGTCATCTGTGAGATGGTTGCCATGGTTGTTCCCCCCTTCCATGGTCATGGCTGGGAATAATTTCCTACATACTATTATATCGTTTTTTGCAGAAATGTCATCAGTTTGGTGAGAAAAATTTATTGCTCGCTGTCTGATTTGTGATACAATAGGAAAATATTTGGAGCGCCTCTGCCTGCGCAGTATGTCGGCAGGGGGGAGAAGGAGCTTATACAGTGAAGGCTGCATTTATGACGCTCGGCTGCAAGGTGAATCAGTTCGAGACGGAGACGATGGAGGGACTGTTCCGTGCGCGGGGGTATGATGTGGTGCCGTTCGAGGAGCGGGCGGATGTGTATGTGATCAATACCTGCTCGGTGACGCATCTGAGCGATCGCAAGTCGCGCCAGATGATCCGCCGTGCGGCGCGTACGAATCCTGCGGCGTGCATCGCGGTGACGGGCTGCTATGCGCAGGTGGCGCCCGAGGAGCTCCGCGCGCTCGAGGGGGTGCGTGTGGTGCTCGGGACGAAGGAGCGCGCCCGCGTGGTGGACTATGTGGAGGCGGCGCTCGCCTCCGCCGGCGGGGTGATCGGGGAGATTGCGGATATCATGCAGGCGCGGGTGTTCGAGGATATCCCGCTGCAGGAGATGCCGCACCGCACGCGTGCGTTTCTAAAGATCGAGGACGGGTGTCAGAATTTCTGTACGTTCTGCATTATCCCCTACGCGCGCGGTCCTGTGAAGTCGCGTGCGCTGCCGGCGGTGCGGCGCGAGATGGCGCGGCTTGCAGCAGCGGGGTTTCACGAGGTGGTGCTCACGGGGATTCATCTGGGGGCGTATGGGATTGACCTCGCGGGGCGGCCGACACTCGCGGACGCGTGCCGTGCGGCGCTCGATGAGCCGCGTCTGCGCCGTCTGCGGCTCGGCTCTCTGGAGTCGGTGGAGCTGTCGGCGTCGCTGCTGGAGATGATGCGCACGGAGGAGCGGTTTGCAGCGCATCTGCATCTGCCGCTGCAGGCGGGGAGCGACCGCGTGCTGCGCGCAATGAACCGTCACTATGATACGGCGGCGTTTGCCGCGCTGCTCGCGGAGGTGCGCGCGGCTGTGCCGGGGGTGGCGGTCTCGACGGATGTGATTGTCGGCTTCCCCGGGGAGACGGAGGAGGATTTCGCGGCAGGGATGGATTTCGTGCGGCGGATGGGCTTTGCGCGGGTGCACGTGTTCCCGTACTCTGCGCGGCGGGGGACGCCTGCTGCGGCGCGCACGGACCAGGTGCCGCCGCCGGTGCGCAGAGAGCGTGCAGCGCGGATGCAGGCACTGGCGCAGGTGCTGGCAGAGGACTATCACCGCGCGGCGCTCGGCACTGTGCAGGAGGTGCTGTTCGAGACGGCGGCGGACGGTGTGACGGACGGGCTGACGGGGACGTACATCCGCGTCTATACGGATGCCCCCGTGCAGCGCGGGGAGATCGCGCCGATGCGTCTGACGCATCTCTATCGGGATGGTGTGTGGGGGACGCGGCAGGGTGCATAAGGATTTTCTGAAAAAATTCCTTGACACGTCCGCCCGAATTTGCTATTATAATCAAGTCGCAAGACAGACGTGACTCAGTAGCTCAGCTGGATTAGAGTATTTGACTACGAATCAAAGGGTCGGGGGTTCGAATCCCTCCTGGGTCACCACTATATCGCATATAGGACGCCGGCGGATGCCGGCGTTTTTTGCTGCGTTAATCTCATTGAGAATGAAAATATGAACGAGATTCATTTTTCTCTTTTCAAATATGAGTTTTTTCGCTATAATGAGGGAGTATGATTCACTTTAGGAAGGATGAGGTTCTTTTGGAGGAGAAAATGGGCCGCCGAGAGCGCAAGAAGCTGCAGTCGCGCCGCACGATTCTGGAGGCAGCGATCAGCGAGTTCTCGAAGAAGGGATACAAGGATACCTCGGTCGCCGATATCATGAGTACGGCGGATCTCGGGATCGGGACGTTCTACAACTATTTCACCTCGAAGGAGGATCTGCTGTTCTCGCTGCTGGAGAGGCTGAGCGAGACGATCCGCATGGCGCTCGCGGAGGCGCGCGCGGCGGAGCGCACGTCGCTCGAGCTGCTCGAGGTGGGGGCGCGGGTGACGGCGAAGTTCCTCGATGAGAACCGCTTCGTGATGCCGCTCTTCCTCGCGGGGGCGCAGCACATGGCGCACTCTGCGCCGACGGACGGTATGCCGCACGGCAGGCATCCGCATGCAGCAAAGGCAGAGGATGCCGCGCAGGAGGGCAAGCGCCCGCGCCGCATGACGCCGCAGATCAAGCAGGTGTTCACGGAGATCATCACCGAGGGGCAGGCGGCGGGTGAGATCCGTGCGGATGTACCGGTGGATCTGATCGCGGAGATGTTTCACTCGCTCTATCAGGCGGCGGCGTTCAGCCATCTGGAGCTCTCCTTTCAGGAGAATATCGCGCTCAAGACGCGCCTGCTGCTCGACGGGATCTGCAAGCGCAGCGAGGGGGCGGCGCGCGTCTAGGGCGCGGGTATCTGTGTATTTTGGGAAAGCCGTGTATTTGTAGGGGAGACCATGATGATCAGCGTAACGAAACTGCTTTTTATGGATGAGTACTATGGGGATGCGCTGCGCTATGGGCATAATGCGCACCGCATGAAGAGCGGCGCTGCGGAGGGGATGGGGCCTGTCGTTGTGTGGAACTCGACGCGCACCTGCAATCTGCGCTGCCGGCACTGCTATATGGAGTCGGACGGACAGAGGTACGAGGGTGAGCTGACGACGGAGGAGGCAAAGCGCTTCATCGACGGGCTGGCGGAGTTCAAGGTGCCTGTGCTGCTCTTCTCGGGCGGTGAGCCGCTCATCCGCCCTGATTTCTTCGAGCTGGCGGAGTATGCGCGGGAGAAAGGGGTGCGCCCGACGCTCTCGACGAACGGGACGCTCATCACGCGTGAGGTGGCGCAGCGGATCAAGGATCTCGGTGTCGGCTATGTCGGCATCTCGCTCGACGGGCTCGCGGATGTAAACGATATGTTCCGCGGGGTCGAGGGCGCGTATCAGCGTGCGATGGAGGGCATCGAGAACTGTGTCGCCGTGGGGCAGCGGGTCGGTCTGCGCTTTACGATCAATCATCACAATATCATGGAGCTGGATAAGATCTTCGACTTCATCGAGGAGAAGGGGATCAACCGCGTCTGTTTCTACCATCTCGTGTACTCGGGGCGCGGCGGGCAGATGATGGATGAGGATGTCACGGCGGAGGAGTCGCGGCGGGCGATGGATACGATCATCGCGCGGACAAAGGACTTCGAGGCGCGCGGCCTGAAGAAGGAGATCCTGACGGTGGACAATCACTGCGACGGGGTCTATATGTACCTCAAGGCACTCGCGGAGGGGAATGACGCGGGCGCGGAGCAGATCAAGAAGCTGATCGGCGCGAACGGGGGCAACCGCTCGGGCATCGCATTCGGCGAGGTGGATCACCTCGGCTATGTGCATCCCGATCAGTTCACGCAGCATCATACGTTCGGCAATGTGCGCGAGCGGAAATTCGGCGATATCTGGCAGGATATGACGCATCCGATTCTCGCGGGGCTGAAGGACCGCAAGCCGCTGCTCAAGGGACGCTGCGCGAAATGTCAGTACCTCAGCTGGTGCAACGGGAATTTCCGTACGCGTGCAGAGGCGCGGACGGGCGATTTCTGGGCGTCAGATCCGTCCTGCTATCTGACGGATGAGGAGATCGGTCTCCAGAGGGCAGCGCTGTGAGCGCGGCGATGACGGCGGCGCATGCCGCGCAGGGCGCGATGGGAGGACATCCACACACGGCGGGGCATCCCGGCGGTCACCCGCACGGCGCAGGTCACCCCGGCGGGCATCCGCATGGGATGCCGAAGGGACACCCGCAGGGCGTTGCGGGAGGCGGGGTAAAGATCATATCGTGGAACACGACGAACGCCTGCAATATGTACTGTGCGCACTGCTACCGCGACGCGGGCTGCCGCGCGGATGAGGAACTCTCGACGGAGGAGGGCAAGAAGCTCCTGCGCGAGATCGCGAAGGCGGGCTTCCGCATCATGATTTTCTCGGGCGGCGAGCCGCTGACGCGCCCCGATATCCTCGAACTTGTTTCCTACGCGCGCGGGCTCGGGCTGATCCCCGTGTTCGGCACGAACGGGACGCTGATCGACCTGCCGATGGCAAAGGCGCTGAAGGAAGCGGGCGCATGCGGGATGGGCATCTCGCTCGACTCGATGGATAAGACGAAGCATGATACGTTCCGCTCGTTCCCCGGCGGCTGGGACGGCGCGGTGCGCGGCATGATGAACTGCCGTGAGGCGGGGCTGCCGTTCCAGATCCATACGACGGTGATGGACTGGAACGCGCACGAGCTTGAGGCGATGACGGACTTCGCTGTGGAGATCGGCGCGAAGGCGCATCATTTCTTCTTCCTCGTGCCGACGGGACGCGCGGAGACGATCGAGGAGGAGTCGCTGCGCGCGGAGGCGTATGAGGATGTGCTCTCGCGCATTATGAGGAAGCAGGAGACGGTGGACATCGAGCTCAAGCCGACGTGTGCACCGCAGTTCCTGCGCATCGCCGATCAGCTCGGCGTGGATACGCGTTTTACGCGCGGGTGTCTGGCGGGGCTGACGTACTGCATCATCAGCCCGCGCGGCAAGGTGCAGCCGTGTGCGTATCTCAACCGCGAGCTCGGCGATGTGCGCGAGACGCCGTTCGATGAGATCTGGGCGAAAAATGAGGTGTTTCAGGAGCTGCGGACGCTCGACTACGGCGGCGGATGCGGCTCGTGCAGCTACAAGAAGTCCTGCGGCGGCTGCCGTGCGCGTGCGGCGTACTACCATGACGGCGACTTCATGGCGGAGGAGCCGTGGTGTCTCTACCACGGCCGCCGCGGCGAGGCGTAGACGGACGTAAGAAAGCCCCCGACGATTGTCGGGGGCTTTCGTGCGAAAAGATATGCTTGCACATAGAACGAATGCATGTATAATAGAGACAGAGAACCTGTGATAAGCTATGGCGGCTACGTTCTTCACCTTCCCGATCCTGTAAGTGGGAGGTGGTGCGATATGAGTTACTACGAGTTCATCCTTGTGCTGATCCTCGTCACTGGCTACATTATCTGCGTTAAAAAGAAATAACCGCCCTACCTACCAAGCACGAGCGGTTATAACCGTATAATGTGAAGAGGCAGCCGTCTTGTCGCGGTTCTCTTCTTTGTGTCTTTATTATAGCAGACGTGCATCTGCTTTGCAAGTCATTCCTTTACGCTGAGGGCGCGCATGGCGTTGAGGATGGCGAGGACCGTGACACCGACATCGGCGAAGATCGCCGCCCAGAGTCCTGCGTAGCCGAGTGCACCGAGGACGAGCACGATGCCCTTGATGCCGATGGCGAAGATGATGTTCTGCCATGCGATGCGCATGGTCTTGCGCGCGATGTCGATGGCGGTGGCGATCTTTCTCGGCTCATCCGTCATGAGGACGACATCCGCTGCCTCGATGGCCGCATCCGAGCCGAGCGCACCCATCGCGATGCCGACATCGGCGCGTGCAAGCACGGGGGCATCGTTGATGCCGTCGCCGACGTAGGCGAGCGCCGTGCCCTCTCGCTGTGCGGCGAGACGTGACTCGACCTGCGCAACCTTGTCCTGCGGGAGCAGTTCTGCGTGGATGGTGTCGATGCCGAGGTTCCTGCCGACGCTCGCACCGATCCAGCGCGTGTCGCCCGTGAGCATGACGGTCTCGCCGATGCCGCGTTCTTTCAGCGCGCGGACGGCGCTCTCGGCATCCTCCTTAACCTCGTCTGCGATATGGACGACCCCCGCGAAACGGCCGTCTACGGAGAGGTAGACCGCACCGACGTGCGGGATAGGCGGGATGCCGACGGTCTTTTTCGCCGTGAGCAGGTCATGTGTGCCGAGCAGGATGAAATGCCCGTTGATGTGCGCCGAGATGCCGCGCCCCGCATTTTCCTCCATGGCGTGTACGTCGGTGTCGTCGGTACTGCTGCCGCCCTCGGTGAAGGCGCGCAGGATGGAGCGTCCGATGGGGTGCGTGGAGCAGCGCTCGGCATTCGCTGCGTAAAAGAGTACGTCCTCTTCTTTGAAGCCTGCCGCGGGAACGACGCTCGTGACGCGGAAGCTGCCCTTCGTGAGCGTGCCCGTCTTGTCAAAGACAACGGTATCCGCGTTCGCCAGCGCCTCGAGGTAGTTGCCGCCCTTGATGAGGATGCCGGCGCGGCTCGCGCCGCCGATGCCGGCGAAGAAGGAGAGCGGTACGGAGATGACAAGGGCGCACGGGCAGGAGATGACGAGGAAGGTCAGCGCCCGGTAGATCCACATGCTGAAGGGATCGCCCGTGACGAGCGGCGGGATGACGGCGAGCAGCAGGGCGCCGATGACGACTGAGGGCGTGTACCAGCGCGCAAACCGCGTGATGAATGCCTCGGTCTTTGCCTTCTTGTCCGTTGCCTCCTCGACGAGCGACAGGATGCGTTCGACGGTGGACTCCTCGTAGGGAACCGTGACGCGCACATCGAGCACGCCGGTCTGGTTGATGCATCCGCTGATGATCTCATCGCCCGCACGCGCGGTGCGCGGCATGGACTCACCCGTCAGCGCGGAGGTATCGAGGAGTGCCTCGCCGTGCGTGATGATGCCGTCGAGCGGGACACGCTCGCCCGGATGGATGCGGATGATCTCGCCGACCTCGACCTCATCGGGGAAGACCTCCTCCTCCGCGCCGTCCCTGAGGACGCGTGCGGTATCGGGCCGGATGTCCATGAGCGAGGAGATGGAGCGGCGCGAGCGCTGGACGGCGTAGCCCTGAAACCACTCGCCGATCTGGTAGAGGAGCATGACGGCGACGCCCTCGGAGTAGTCGCTGAGGGCAATCGCGCCGATGGTGGCAATCGCCATGAGAAAATTCTCGTCAAAGACACGCCCGTGCCGGATATTGACCGCCGCCCGCCAGAGGATGTCCCAGCCGATCACGGCGTACGCTGTCAGGAGCAGTACGATGCCGAGCACCGTGTCCTCGAGCACCATCCCCGGGATGAAGAGCGCCGCCGCACCGCCGATGCGGCAGAGCATCCGCCTCTGTTTCTTTGTCATGCCTGCCTCCCCCTCTCTGCAGGATTACGCCTCGAGCACAGCGTCCGGCTCGATGGTCTTTACGATGTTCTTGATCTCGGCGAGCACAGCGTCGAACTTGTCGTCGTCCGCATCGAGCGTCATGCGCTCGCTGAGGAAGTTGACGCGCACCTTGTTCACGCCGGCGACCTTTGCTGCGGCCTCCTCGATCTCCTGCGCGCAATGGCCGCAGTCGAGCTCACGGATCTTGAATGACTTCTTCATGGAAATCGTCTCCTTTATCCAAACAATATGTGAACAACTATTCATATATCTGATTATAGAGGGAGTCGGGCGGAATGTCAAGGAGGGGAATCATTTTATTTTCCCATGTCATGCGGATCGCATTGAACTGCATGCTGCGTCCCTCCGGCGGCGGGGCATATGCCGGGGGCGCCTCTTGCCGCGGCGTGCAGGAGGATCTCATACGAAAAACCCGCACAGGCGATGTACCTGTGCGGGCTTTCGTTGTATCGCGGGGCTCTTACAGCTTGAATTTCGATGTGATATCGTTGAGCTTCGATGCGGTCTGCGCGAGGGACTCAGCGCTGCTGCTCACGTCGTGCAGGCTCGCGCTCTGCTCCTCGGAGGCGGCGGCGACGGTTTCGGCATTTGCGCCCGTCTTCTCTGCGACGGCACTGATGCTCTGGACGTTGCCGAAGACGACTTGCATATCTTCGGCCGTGTGGTCGACGGCTTGGCTGATGTGTGTGATGCTGTTGCGCACTTCATCGAGACGCTTCTGGATGGAGTCAAAGCTCTTCTCCGTCTCGATCGTGGCTTCCTTGCTCGCAGCGACCTTCTCCTCAGCGCTCTCAATCGAGCCGGCGGCGACCTGGATACTCTCGATCATATGGGTGATCGTCTGCTCGATCTCGTTCGTGGCGGCAGAGCTCTGCTCCGCGAGCTTTCTGACCTCCTCGGCGACAACGGCGAAGCCGCGTCCCGCTTCGCCTGCGCGCGCTGCCTCAATGGCGGCGTTGAGTGCGAGGAGGTTGGTCTGACCTGCGATTTCGCGGATGGTCGTGACGACATTCTTGATGGCATCGGAGCTCGTGACGAGTTTTTCAGAGACCTGCGAGATCTCGGACATGGCGCCGCTGACCGTCTCGTTCTGCTGGACGAGCTCGTGAATATACTTCATGCCCTGCTGCGCGTCGTCCACCGCATCGGATGTTGTCTGGTTCGCATGGACACCGCTTGCGCTCATCTCCTGCGTGCGCGCGCTGACCTGCTCGATGGCGGTTGAGATATCGCTGATGCTCTCATTGTTGTGTACCGCATCGGAGGCGACATCCGTGATCGTGTGGGCGATGCTCTCGGAGACCTGCATCTGCGACTGGACGGAGTTCGAGAGGTCGCTGCTTGCGTTGGAGAGATTGTCCGCCTCTGTCTGGATGGAGCGGACGATCTGATGCAGTGCATTCTTCATTTCGAGCAGCTCGTTTGCCATATCGCCGATCTCGTCGTTCCACGTTGCACGCGTCCCGGGGAAGGAGAGGTCGAGGCTGCCGAGCCTGCCGACATCGCCGCGCAGCTTGATGAGGCGGGCAGCGAGACGGCGTGCGTACCATGCGGCGGCCGCGCCGACGGCAACGATGCCGATGATGCTCACGGCGAGTGCGATGATAAAGGTGTGGTCAACGTTGCTGTTCAGCTTCTCGAGCTGCCGCTCCTGCACTGCGGTCTGTACCTCGGCAGCCTTTTCAAAGAGCGCATCGATCTCGCCGGTCTTCTTGCGCAGCTCGGTGGATGACGTCGTCGCCGTCTCAATGTCGCCGCGCTCATAGAGGGCGATGATGTCCTTCGTGTGCGCCGTATAGTCGTGTACGGCGCTGCGCAGCTCCTCGCCGCGCTGCTTTGCCTCGGGGTTGACGGCGTGTTCGGCAAAGACGGCGAGGAGCTCGTCCGCCTTCTTCAGTGCGTTCTCCGTATCATTCGCGCGGGTGGCGTCGCGCGTGATGATATAGCCGCGCAGCTCGCTGAGTCCCTGGTGAAAGTCGTCCTCTGCCCTAAGCAGGGTGATGCTGTTCTTGACCGTGACGGACAAGAGATGCTGATACTCGGCGCTCGACGACTTGAACTCATAGAGAACAATGCCGAGCAGGATGATCATGAGCGCGATGACGCTGCCGACCAGTCCTGATAGCTGCAGCCCGATGGGCATACGCTGTCCCATAGTGATTCCTCCCCATTTTTTTCGGTGCTGCACGTCAGTCCCCCGGCATCTGTGCAGCATAATGCATATTGTGTGGATATTTTGCACCTGTATGGGACATTTGTCAATAATTTTTTCTTCGCATGAGAAAAACTTCACAAAAAATTTTATGAAAATCAAATGGAACTATTGCATATCCCGCTCGGATGTGGTAGAGTAACACGCGTAAATTTCCTGTACCCCTTGTGCCAGGAGTTCGGTTGTGGACGACGGGGGCGGCACATGGACTCGTTTGGAACGATTAGCCGGCTTTGGTGGGCAGTTTTGCTTGGGACTTAGCAGGATGATTAGTGTCTGCACGACGGAATCGTTTATAAACACTAGATTGTGCATGGACGACCAAATGATGACAGGAAATACAGGCCGGTGCTGTCACCGGCTTTTCTTTTTGTGCGGAATGCGGTAGAATGATGACATCGGCAGCAGGCTTTATGCAGGACGCATCATACGCCGATATAGTATATATTATGGAAGTCATGTATTGCCGGGAGGCCGCGCACGCATGCCGAGCCCTGCGGTGATGCTTTCCGCCGCGCGCCGCTGCTGCCACGCTGCGCAGGAGGGCGTGCGTTTTACCGCGAAAGGACAGTTTCGCTTAGAAAGGATCTGCTATGTTTACGTTCAAAGGGGATGGATTCCCCGCATTTCACGGCATCGTGCCGCAGATTCACGAGGAGGCGTTCGTCGCCCCGCAGGTATTTCTCTCGGGCGATGTACGCGTCGGGCAGTACGCGAGTCTCTGGCCGGGGGTTGTCGCGCGCGGCGATGTGAACTACATCTCCGTCGGCATCTGCTCGAACATTCAGGATCTCACCTGTCTGCACGTCGCGGATGACAACCCGTGCATCATCGGGGACTATGTGACGGTCGGGCACAGTGCGTGCGTCCACGGCTGCGAGATCGAGGATCATGTGCTCATCGGCATGGGGGCGATCATTCTGACGGGGGCGAAGATCGGACGCGGCTCGATCATCGGCGCAGGCGCGGTGGTCAAGGAGAACGCCGTCATCCCGCCGAACTCGCTTGTGGCGGGCATCCCCGGCAAGATTGTGCGCGAGAACATCGACCGCACGGCGACGATCCATGCGCAGGCGCTCAAGTATAAATGCGAGTGGGCAGTTGAGTACGGCGTCTACCCTGAGATCGGCGGCGAGCGCTTTGGCGGCGAGAAGGTCATCTGATGCCGGAGGAGCAAAACCCTGTCACGCAGCCGCACGGGCGCGAGCAGCAGGTGAAGATGGAGATCGTCTCCATGATCCACGGCGGCGAGTCGCCGTATGATATCGTCTTTCATGTCGCCCGCTGGCTTGAGCAGGTCTCGGGCGAGCCGGGGTATGCGCAGTATGTGGAGGATGCGATGCGCGCCGTCTACGGCTGCGCCCTCATGCATGTACGTCCGATGGAGGACGAGCTGCGCGATGTGGAGGAGCGCCTCGGCCGCATCGAGCGTGCCTACAATGACCCCGTGTTTACCGAGGAGGAGAAAAAGCGCATCCGTTTTGCCGTTGACCTTCACAAGAAGAATATTGCGCGCCTCAAGGAACTGATCGCGCGCGCCAAAGCGAACGGCGAGCCGGCGGAGATCGTCAAGAACTAGGCACGTCCGTGTATACTGTCATACAAAGCGCCCCTTGCTTGCGTGCAGGGGGCGCTTTATGATAAGATACGCTTATTATCGGCGGATACGGCGATAGACCGAGCAATCATCCTGCACTACATTATGGAGGGAAAGAGCATGAACATCTCTACCGTGAAGAAAGTTTTTGCGGCAGGGGCAGCCCTTGTATTCTCTGCGGCGCTCCTCACCGGCTGCGGCGGCGACAACGCTGCTGCGAAGAAATTCCTCAACATCGGGACGGGCGGAACGGCGGGTACGTACTACCCCATCGGCGGGGCGATCGCCGAGGTGCTGAACAAGGACATCCAAGGGATGAACGCAAGCGCACAGAGCACGGGCGCATCCGTGGCGAACATCAACATGCTCGCCGACGGCTCGATCGACCTCGCGACGGTGCAGAACGACATCACCTACTACGCTGTGAACGGCACGGAGATGTTCAAGGATAAGAAGGTCGAGGGGCTGCAGGGCATCGCATCGCTCTATCCAGAGACCTGCCAGTTCGTTACGCTCCAGTCCTCGGGCATCAAGAGTCTCGCGGAGCTGAAGGGCAAGCGTGTCGCAGTCGGTGCGGCAGGCTCGGGCGTGGAGGCGAACGCGCGCCAGATTCTCGCCGCGTACGGCATCACCTATGATGACATCGACGAGCAGTTCCTCTCCTTCGCCGAGGGGGCGAGCGCGCTCAAGGACGGCAACGTGGATGTCGCCATTCTGACGGCGGGCTACCCGACGGCATCCGTGCAGGATATCGCCTCACAGAACCCCCTCCGTCTGCTCCCCGTGGATGATGCGGTGGCGGACGGTCTGATCGCAAAGTACCCGTTCTACACGAAGACCGTCATCCCCGCAGGGACGTATGCGGGCTTTAATGAGGCTGTGCCGGGGGTCTCCGTCATGGCAATGCTCGTCGCGGGCAAGACGGTGGATGAGTCGATGGGCTACGACATTACGAAGGCGATCTTCTCGAATCTCGACCGCCTGCAGGCAGCACACGCGGTCGGCAAGCAGATCATGAAGGACACGGCGAAAAACGGCATGTCCCTGCCGATGAACGCGGGCGCGGAGAAATTCTTCGCAGGGAAATGAGACCCTATGCGATTGCCCTGTGCGCGGCGGTGCTCCTCGTTGCCTTTGACATCCTGAGCGCCCCCGCGCTTTTTCTGCGGACGGCGGGGGAGACCATCGTTCTCGTCCGTCAGATCCATGGGGAGACGCCGCTGACGATCCGCTTCATCCACTCGGTGCAGAAGACCCCTGTGGAGGAGTTCCTCACGGCGCGCGCGGACGGACGCTTTCACCTCTACCGCACGCGCTATCAGTCGCATGGCGTGGGGCTGCCCTTCCTCCCTGAGGAGGGGGCGTTCCGGCAGGAGGACGGGCATTTCGTCCTCGACATGGACCGCACCTATGAGACGCTCAGTCTGCGGACAGGCGTGGGGACGCAGCTCGTCATCGAGGCGGGCGGACAGGAGCTGCGCGCCTACGAGCGTTATCCCGCAGGCACGCGCATCGACCTCACGGTCGCGCCGCTTTACACCTATTTTGATTGATATGATGCCGAGGCTGCCGGCGGGCGGCCTCGCCTTTCTTTTTCCAGAAGGATGTGATCAGCCGTATGACCGACAAGAATACCGTGGACGCGGACGCGATTCTGAAAAAGTACGAACGCGAGTCGAATACCGCCCACTACGCGGGCTGGCCGAGGAAGATCATCGCGGCGATTGCCATTACGTTCTCGATATTCCAGCTCTATACAGCAACCTTCGGCGTGCTGGATGCACAGCTGCAGCGCGCGGTGCATCTAGGCTTCGGCCTTGCGCTGGCGTATCTGCTCTATCCCTTTCGGCGCGCGTGGACGCGGGACAGGTATTTTCACCCCATCGACGTGATCTTTGCCGTCCTAGGTGCAGGCGCACCCGCCTACATCGTCCTCCAGTACCGTGAGCTTGTGACGCGTGCGGGGACGGTCACGACGCCCGATGTCATCGCGGGCGGCATCGGCATCCTGCTCGTCATCGAGGCAGCGCGCCGTGTCGTCGGACTGCCGATGGTGACGGTCGTGCTCGTCTTCCTCGCGTACGCCTTCCTCGGTCCCTATATGCCGGGCGTGCTCGCGCATCGCGGCCTCACGCTCGAGCAGCTCGTCAGCCATCTCTACTTTACCACCGAGGGGATCTTTGGCATCCCGCTCGGCGTATCCTCCACGTTCATCTTCCTCTTCATCCTCTTCGGCGCGTACCTTGAGAGCACGGGTCTTGGCAAATTCTTCATCGACCTCGCGAATGCCGTGGCTGGCTGGGCGAGCGGCGGTCCGGCGAAGGTTGCCGTCCTCTCGAGCGGGCTCATGGGCACAGTCTCGGGCAGCTCTGTCGCGAATGTCGTCGGCACGGGCTCGCTCACGATCCCGATGATGAAGAAGCTCGGCTACAATGCGAATTTCGCAGGTGCGGTCGAGGCTGCGGCATCCACGGGCGGACAGCTCATGCCGCCGGTCATGGGCGCAGCGGCCTTCCTGATGGCGGAGTTCGTCGGCGTCTCGTATGTCGAGGTGGTCAAGGCGGCAGCAATCCCTGCGCTCCTCTATTTCACAGGTGTCTGGCTCGGCGTGCACTTCGAGGCGAAACGCAAGAACCTCAAGGGCATCCCGCGCGAGGATCTGCCGAATCCGCTGACCCTCCTCAAGGAGCGCGGGCATCTCGCTGTCCCGCTCATCGTCATCGTCTACCTGCTCATCTCGGGCTATACGCCCATGCGTGCGGCGCTCGTTGCGATCGTGCTCTCCATCGGCTGCGCCATGCTGCGCAAATCCACGCGCATGAAACCGATGGATATCGTCTACGGCCTTGAGAACGGGGCAAAGGCGGTGCTCGGTGTACTCGTTGCCTGTGCGGCGGCGGGCATCATCATCGGCGTCGTGACGAAGACCGGCGTCGGCCTGCGTCTCGCCTCGGGCCTCATCGAACTGGCGGGCGGCATGCTCCTGCCTGCGATGTTCTTCACCATGCTCACGGCAATCGTCCTCGGCATGGGCGTGCCGACCACGGCGAACTACGTCATCACATCGACCATCGCCGCGCCTGCACTCGTGCAGATGGATGTGCCTATCCTCGCGGCGCACATGTTCGTATTCTACTTCGGCATCATCGCCGACGTGACGCCGCCTGTCGCACTCGCTGCCTATGCAGGAGCGGGCATCAGTGGGGGGAATGCGCTGAAGACAGGCGTTCACGCGTCCAAACTCGCCGTGGCGGCGTTCATCATCCCGTACATCTTTGTCCTGTCGCCCGTTATCCTGATGGTGGACGCGACACCGTTCTCTCTCGTCATGGCGACGCTCTCTGCGCTCGTCGGCATGGTCGCGATCAGCGCCGCGCTCTGCGGATTCCTCGCTGATCACTGCCGGCTCTACGAGCGGGTGCTGCTCATCATCGGCGGGCTGCTCATGATCCAGCCCGGCGGCGTAACCGACACCATCGGCTTCGCCGTCTTCGCCGTCATCATCGCGCTGCAGTATACGCGCGTAAAGAAAGCGGCATAAATCACGGACTTTTGACCGTTCGAGCATTTTGCTCGGCGGTCTTTTTTATTGCCTGTGCCGTTCTGCCTTCTGCACGGAGAACTGCTCCGCGAGATCGTCCAGATACGCAGCAAGACGTGTACGGCTGCCCTCATGCGCGAGCTGCGCGATCATCGTCATATGGTGTCTGAGATCGTGGCGCATACGGCGCGAGCTGCGCCAGAGGGCGAGCATCGTTTGATAACGCGCCTCCT
>CAUQID010000022.1:0-31041 GCA_963518105.1 uncultured Selenomonas sp. | reverse complement strand
CATTGCGCGAGACCAAGGCACTGCAGCCCGCCCTGAGAAAAATCAATAAAAATGGCGGAGAGTGAGAGATTCGAACTCTCGGTACGGTATCACCGCACACACGCTTTCCAGGCGTGCTCCTTCAACCACTCGGACAACTCTCCACGGGATGCAAACAGAACTATTCACTTCTGCAACGATAGCTAGTCTAGCACGATTCACGCGCCCTTGTCAAGCGAAAAATCACGGGAAGCCGCCGCAGCGGCGTCCCGTGATATCCCTATGCCAAGACACGCGAGAGACGCACCAGTTCCGGATCGAGGGTCTTCGTATTGTTCACCGCTTCGAAGAGGTTTACACTCACGACCTGCCCCTCGTTGAAGCTGAAGATCACATCATTGATGCCGGAGATGATGGCGAGTGCCGCCTTTTCGCCGAGCATCGATGCCTTGATGCGGTCCTCCACCGTCGGCGAGCCGCCGCGCTGGATGTGCCCGAGCACCGAGACGCGCGTATCGATCTCCGTCTTCTCGCCGATGATCTTGCCGATCTCCACGCCCGAGCCTGCACCCTCGGCGACCACGATGATGCTGTACCGCTTGCCGCGGTCATACATCTCACGCAGTTCGCAGCTGATCTCCTCAAGATCGAACGCGACCTCCGGCACGAGGATGTACTCCGCACCGCCGGCGATGCCCGACATCATCGCAAGCCAGCCCGAGTGCCGCCCCATGACCTCGACGATGATGATGCGGCGGTGTGCCGATGCCGTATCACGCAGCTTGTTGATGGCATCCACGATGGTGTTGCACGCCGTATCGCAGCCGATCGTGTAGTCCATACCCCAGACATCGTTGTCGATCGTGCCCGGCAGCCCGACAATCGGCATCCCAGTCTCCCGGCTCAGCAGCGATCCGCCCGTCAGCGAACCGTCGCCGCCGATGACAACGAGGCCCTCGATGCCGCGCTTCCGCAGATTCTCGAACGCAGTCCTGCGCCCCTCCGCCGTCATGAATGACTTGCTGCGCGCCGTGCCGAGAAACGTGCCGCCACGCTGGATGAGATCGCTGACACTGCGCGTCGTCAGCTGCTCGATGTCGTCGTGCACCATGCCGCTGTACCCGTTGTGCACGCCGTAGACCTCAACCCCCTCATAGATCGCCGTGCGTACCACCGCGCGCGCCGCCGCGTTCATCCCCGGGCTGTCCCCGCCTGAGGTGACCACTGCGATTGCCTTTTTCAGCATAAAACATCCCCCGTCCCCTATGCAGCGCTCCCGCGCATGAAATTCTGCCTTCATTTTACGAAAGCACACGCGAAAAGTAAAGTCTTTCGCAGAAAAATCCTTCGCCCACACCCGCACGCAAAAAGAGACCAGATGCCTCCCAAGGAGGAATCCGATCTCTCATCTGAGGTGCGTCTATGCGGTCTTAGAACGCCCAGCGTGCGGAGATGCCGCCCGTGACGCCCTCACGCTTGCCCTGCCATCCGGTGAGATGCAGGTCATAGGCTGCACGGCTGCCCTGCGGGGCGAACCGATACCCGAGTTCGAGCAGGCCGCTCCCGCCGCCGAGGGACGGGCTCGGCGCGTTCTCTCCGTCATAGGACGCACGCGCCGCACCGTCGAACTCGTGCTCATACCCGAGCCCTGCGTAGACCTGACCCGCCGCCGCTGTATGCGTCCAGCGCGCACCGATGCGCACGCGCTGCGAGCGCACCGCGTCGAAGTCATACGTCTCGCCCGAGCTGAGGGTCGCACGTGCTCCTGCTGCGTGCGTGTAGAAGCAGCGCAGGTAGGCGCTGACTACGCTGTCCCTGCGGACGGCGAAGTCCTGCGCTGCCCCGAGCTGGATGCCGTAGTAGTTGTTCGCGCTGTCGTAGTGCGTCGATGTGCCCCCGATGCTGCCGCTGTAATCGCTCTTTGCACGCCCGACGCGCAGTGCGCCGTCTACGCGGATGCCGCTGTGCAGGGCGATCTCTGCCATGATGCCTGCACCGAGGTAGCTGGATGCGCCGTCGCCGTGCGTGCCGTCGTCGAGGTAGGAGTCGTAGCTGCCGCGTCCGTACTCGATGAAGGGGCCGTAGGTGAGTTTCCCTGCCTGCAGGCTGCTCTCACGCGCCCAGCCGACGCCGAGGTTCCAGCCTTTCATCTCGACATACGAGCCTGTGTTGTGCCGCAGTGCGCCCCCGCCCATGCCTGCCCAGAGGCCGTATGCACCGCCTGCGGGCGCTGCCGCTGCCTTTGCTGCGGTGAGGCCTGTGCCCGCGATGAGGTCGCCGCCGTCGTTGAGGAAGGCGCTCGCGCCGGTGCGCGTTTCGACGAGGGATTTTGCCTGTGCGGCAAAGCCCGCTTTTGTGACGGTTGCTGTCAGCTCGCCTGTTGCGGTCTGCGCGATGTCGAAGGTGTAGCGGCGCGATACGCCCTGCATGCCCTCGATGCTGTTCTGTATTGCGGTGTCGGTTGTGAGTGCGCCGCCGCTGGTCTTTAGGAGCAGGATCTTATCGCCTTTGTTGAGTTTCGGTGCTGCGCCGCTGCGGTTGACACCGATGTGCAGGCCGCGGATGTCTTTGGTATGTGCGCCGAGGCGCAGCAGGGGCGCCTGGCTCCCCGCCGTTATTTCGTCGGTGTAGAGGTGGAGGTTCTGCACGCCCGAAAAATCCTGTACGGCGGAGGGACGATAGACGGCGAGTGTGTTGCCCGTGCCGCCCGCTGCCGTGCCTCCTCTGACTGTGCCGTGCACTGTCGCGCCGCGGAGGTTGATGATGTTGTTGTTGGTGGTCGCACCATAGCCGCCTGTGATGCTGCCTGTCACGGTGCCCGTGATGTTGACGGTGTTGTCCGATGCACTGCCGCCAGCGGTATCCGTCCTGCCGCCGTAGACGGCTGTATAGCTGCCGCCCGTGATGTTGACTGTATTCGCGCGGCTGTCGCCCGCATCAGCGCCCGCTGCCGATGTGCCTGTGCCGCTTGTCCAGCCGCCGTAGACGGTTTTGCTGCTGCTGTCGTTCACGGTGATTGTGTTCCCCGTGGTGGTGTTGCCCGCTGCCGAGCGGCCGCCCCATATTTCGGTACTGGCTGCAGTCGGCGCCGTCGCACCCTTGAAGGTGTAGCCGTAGCGAACGATCCGTGTGTTGCCGCTGCGCGCTGCGATGTTTGTTTCTTTTGTGCGGTCGGTACTCAGCATGGTACGGAAGGTTTTTCCGTCCTTGAGGGTGAGTCCGCCCGCGTTCTCGACGAGGGTCTCCTCGTTCTCCGTCGCTGCATAGTCCGCCTGAACGGCATTCAGATCGAAGGCTGCTCCTGCCTGTGTCAGTGTCAGTTTTGCGGAGGCGTTCTTGAATGCGACTGTCTGGAAGTTCTCAATCCGCTGCGCCGATGATGCTGCACTGATGTTCAGTGTGTTGCCGGTACTGCTTGCCTGTGTGCCGCCGGCGACTGCGCCGGTGACCGCCGCACTGCTGAGGTTGACGGTGTTGTTGTTGGTCGTCCCGCCGTCGCCGCCTGTGACGGAGCTGACGGCGGCGCCAGTGACATGCACGGTGTTGCCCGATGCATCGCCGAGTGCTTTGCCGCCGACGACACCGCCTGCGATAGACCGCTCAATCGTGACCTCGTTGGCGGTCGCCTTGCCGCCCGCCACGTCAGTATAGCCGCCGTAGACTGTGCCGCTGACTGCCGTCGTGCCGTGCACGGTGACTTTGTTCTTTGTGCTGTCTTTTTGCTTGGAGGCATCTGCTGTCGATCCCGTGCCGCTTGTCCACCCGCCGTAGACGTTCGTATGCACGCCGTCCGAGACGGTGATCTCATTCTCCGCCGTCGTATTCCCGACCACGGAACGTCCGCCCCATGTGCTCGTAACGCCGCTCTCTGTGACCGTTGCCGACTGCGTCGCATTCTTGAACTGGTAGCCCTCGTAATTGATCTTCTTGTTGTCGGCGGACTTTTCGAGGATCAGCTCCTTGTTGTCCTGCGTCCGTACGAGACTGTTTTGGCCGTCAGTGATCGTGATGTCGTTCGTCGCACGAATCAGCGTCCCCTTGTAGTTGTGTTCTCCGTCCACATGGAGGTCGCCGAGACTCTCGATCGTCGTTCCGCCCGCGTTCTGCAGCGTCAGCATCGCAGCCGTCTTGTTCACATACTGATTGAAGTGGAAGTTCAGCTTCTCAAAATTTCTGATATTGGCTGCACCCGCATTGTCATAGACGTTCAGCGTGTTGCCCGTGCGGTAGTCCTTACCGTAGGTCATTCCGCTCCCACCGTTGATGATGCCGTTTACCTGTCCCGCATAGTCGCTCTTTCCATCGCCGAGATTGACCGTGTTCCCCGTCGCGTTGCCGCCAATCGAGTATCCCCCGTCGATGTTACGCACCGTGCCGCGCGTGATAGTGACAGTATTCCCTGTCGCATCTCCGCTCTGTGCACGGCCGCCGTAGACGTCATTCACTGTGCCGCCCGTGATGACGACCTTGTTGCCCGTCACTGCGCCCGCTCCGTCCGTATAGCCGCCGTAGACAGCCTTTCCGTTATCTGTCGCTATGCCGCCCTCGATGGTCGCCGTATTCCCAACCACGTCGCCGTTCGCGCCGTCAGCCACCCTACCACCGTATATATTTTCGTGTGCGCTGCCGCCCTTGAGGGTCGCCGTATTGCCCTCGACCTTACCCGTGCCCTTATTGCGCGCCTCGCCACCAACCATATTGCCGTTGAGATGGTCGCCGTTAAATACGGCATGGTTGTTCAGTACGCTGCCGCCGCCGTTTGTCGCACCGCCGTAGAGTCCATCGACCGTGGAGAGAAGGGGCAGAGCCGTCGCATTGACCGTTACCCTATTGCCCGTCACGCTGCCCGTACCGAACGTAACGCCGCCGAACAAAAATTTATCGTATTGGATCGAGCGGCCGTTATAGGTCAGCGTGTTGCCCTCGACATTCCCGCTGTCGCTCTCTCCGCCGATGTACCCTGCCGCCGTACCGACCGGAGGGCCGCCGCCGGGTGCATACATATTATCCGACGGCGCGTGCACATCGTCGATGGTCACATCTGCCGCAGACGCAAACTGCGCAGGCGCGAGGAATCCGCTGCTGCCGAGTGCGATTGCCGTGAGCATCGCCAGACGATGTGATTTGATTTTTGTGAACAAATAGTTCGCCTCCTAGTTCTCTCCAAAATATAAGTCTTATCACTTCAATCATTTGATTGGGACAATTCTACCATAAAGAATTATAATTATAAATACATTTATCATTAAAAATAAAAATATACCGCAGATTTTTCATTTCTGCGGTATATGATCTCATATTCATATATAGGGAGCAACGTTATCCCTCGTGTCTCTGTGCGTGCATCTGATCGTCGCCCCATGCCGTGATGCCGCGCTGATCGGGCATGACGGCAGGGTCGAAGACGGGATTCCGCCCCGCCGCCTTCTGCGCGAAGTAGTCGGTGAGCGCCAGACGTGCATACGGTGCGAGGCGGGCGATGGCGTAGAGATTCGTGAGGCAGATCATCGCCATGAAGAGATCGGCGAGATTCCACACGAGATTGAGTGCCGCGATACAGCCAAAGAACACCATGACGACAACACTGAGACGGTAGACGAAGAGCAAACGCTGTGTGTCCCCGCCGAAAAAGGGAATGTTGACCTCCCCGTAGTAACAGTTGCCGACGACGGAACTAAAGGCAAAGAGGAAGATGAGCACAGCGAGAAGTGCCGATGCCCACGGGCCGAATGCGCTGGCCAGCGCGTCCTGCGCGAGCGCGATGCCCGTCGTATCGCCGCCGATGGTGTACTGTCCCGTGAGGAGGACGATGAACGCAGTCGCGGAGCAGACAATCCATGTATCGACGTAGACACCGAATGCCTGCACGAGCCCCTGCTTGACGGGATGCGTGACATGCGCGGTCGCCGCCGCGTTCGGGATCGAGCCCTCGCCCGCCTCGTTCGAGAAGAGTCCGCGCCGTACGCCCGTCAGGATCACCGTGCCGATACCGCCGCCCACGGCAGCCTGCGGACTGAACGCATCATGCAGGATGAGTGCGAACATCCCCGGCACAGCGTCGATGTGCATGATGACAATAATGAGTGCGATGAGGAGGTAGATCCCCGCCATGACGGGGACGAGGAGGGATGAGAATGCCGCGATGCGGTGCATCCCCCCGAAGATGACCGCGCCCGAGAGCACCGCAAGGATGCCTCCCGTGACCCATGTATCGATGCTGAACGCCTTCTCCAGCGAGAGGGCAATGGTGTTCGCCTGCACCGAGACGTAGATGAGTCCGAACGTCACGGAGATGAGCACGGCAAAGAGTTTTGCAACGGCGGGCTGGCCGAGTGCGTTCTGAATGTAGTATGCAGGACCGCCGTGGAACATCCCATGCCCGCGCGGGATCTTGTAGATCTGCGCAAGCGTGCTCTCAACAAACCCCGTCGCCGTGCCGATGAAGGCGATGACCCACATCCAGAAGACGGCCCCGGGACCGCCCGTGACGATGGCGATGGCAACTCCCGCAATGTTGCCGACACCGACGCGCGAGGCGGTGCTGACGCAGAATGCCTGAAAAGAGGAGATCGCCTTGCGCCCGCTCGGCCGCCGCCCCAGATCCCCCGCGAGCAGGCGTACCATTTCCGGCAGTGCACGCAGCTGGACGACCCCCGTAGAGGCGGTGAACCACAGCCCGCAGCCGACGAGCACAACGATGATGATATAAGTCCACAGGAAGTCGTTGACCGCCCCGACTGCAGTGTTGAAGAAATCCATAAAATCACCCTTTCCCAAAGCAATAAGCACTATATTAATAGAAAGCCCGAAGCATTGTCAAATTGGATACAGGTATTCATGCCGATACGTCCATCTCCGCGCGGCGAAGCACTTCATTTTATCAGCGATTCCTTTACTTCCATCTAAAAAGTTAATTCTGTGAAAGGAGACAATATAGCAAATCCAAAAGGCGAACCAACAACCCAAATAACATCAGGGCTCTACGGGAATAACACAGTGTTTTTTTTGCACAAAGACGAAATAGCAATATAGAGGGCGAATCATGGTATTTTGTAGGCAAATTGTAGACAAACAAAAATAGAGGGGACGGCGCGAGATACGCTGTCCCCTCTGTTCGTTTATTTGTCACCACTCAGCAATGTTATACATTACCGTCGCGCCTTTGTAGCGCGAGCCGTCGAAATGAGCAAGTGCCTCAAAGCGTCCCTGCTCGTAGCCAATCGACATGAGTGCCTTTCCATCAATGACGGACACGCCCGCCTTGATGCGGTGATCTTTGCGGAGGTTGATCTTGTAGACGTCAACCCGCTGATCATCCGGCGGCAGCTCTTTGCCGTCCTTATCCTTGACGATCGGTGTGACAACCGTCCGATCTGTCTTCTCCCGCGCTGCCCGTGGCAGTGTCGGATTGTCCTCCCTGATCTGACGCTCCACCACCTGCGCGGCACGCTCAACAGTAGGTGCGCTGACATGATACGTCACCGTAGGAGCACGCTGCCCCGCCTGCACATCAGCAAGACGCCGCTGCAGCGCCTCCGCATTGCTCTTGGAGATGTCGAGCTGCTGACGTAGCGCTGCCGTGTCCTGCGTCTGTTCCTGCGTCATGACGGCGGGCTTTTCTGTTGCTGTCTGTTCCGATGCGGAGTACCTACCGACAGCATAGGCAATGCCGACGATCAGGAGACACAGGATTACCAGCAGAGCTGTTTTGTGCTCTGTAACGAGCTGCTTTACCCGTTCAAGCATATATTATACCCTCCTCACTGCTTGGCGTAAAAATTCGCCTTGCCGACGATGGTATCCATCATCGCATAGAGATTCTTCCCCGGACACGCCGTCGACATGAGCTCCCGATGCCCGACAATGTGATCACGGTCAATCGTCAGCCCGTAGTCGGTGCAGAGGTTGGCCAGCAGCATGGCAAGGCTCTCGATCTGCTCAGATGTCGGCTCGCCGATCTCGAAGTTTCCGCAGACGTGGATGCCGATGGTATGGCTGTTGTGTCCGTAAGCGTGTGCACCGATTGTCCAGTGCGGTCTGCCCTGCTCCACCATGCCGTCCTTGCGGATGACGTAGTGGTAGCCGATGCACGTCCACCCTTGTCCCTGATGAGAGGCGTTAATCTCGGTGGCGGACATATCATCATCCGTTGGATTGCCCGTGTGGTGGATGACAATCTGGTCAGTCACACCGCGTGTTTTCAGATTGCCCGCGTCATACGTCAGATGCAGGTCTTTCAGATGTACTCTCTCCATTGTCTTTGTCCTCCTTTTTCTCTTCGTACTGGTCAGGGATTCCATTGTTGTCACGGTCAATGAATGACTTTGCGAGGAATCCGATGACGGCGATCCATGCCGCCCCGCTGATCTCGTGCAGGAAGTTACGCAGTTCCACAAGATCAGGCTTCAGCGTATTGTTCCAGTCATATATCCACGCACCGACATAGATGCTGCAGCAGATGACAAGCAAAGCCGCATACCATACAATGTAGCGCATAGCAGCGTGACTTTTTGTCATGCTGCGCAGGTAGTTCTTGCCCTTTTTGAGCCACTGTGAGATTTTGAGCATTACTTACCTCCCTCCGAGCGCCCACGTCAAGATGGACGCAAAGATACCAACGATGGTCGTTGACATTCCGATTGTCCAGCACACATCATGCTTGAACTCGTCCAGACGGTGATGCGCGGACTTTGTGCTCTCCTCGAGGCGGGCGATGCGCTCGTTGATCGCATAGAGCTGATCGCGCCCCATCGGCAAGTTTTCTGCAAGCGCCTGTATCTGCCCCTTGATGCCCTCGAGTTCGGTGAGTATTTCACTTCTTGCCATGCCTGCCTCCTAAAACCGCACCTGATACATCAGTACGCCCGCGCAGTCGGCGGCGAAGTCTTTCCCATCCCAGTGACCATCGGACCACTCCTTCAGTGCGCCGATCGCGAGCGTCGTCGTCGCTGCCCAGAAGTGATTCATACCGCAGTTACGCTGCAGCTGATCACAAATAACGTAGCTAAGTCCCGCATGAGCAAAACGATCAATACCAACACCGTCAACAAGGCGATGCTGTGCCAATGCGGCGGGTGAGGCTGCGCATATAACAGCAGTGATCATAACGGCAAGTAATTTCTTCATATGTTCTCCTTTCCATCAAAAAAGCCGCCATACGTCATGACGGCTTTTTCTGCGCTTCTCATCACCCTACGGGGTGCTCAACGATCCACTCTGCGACCTTTTCGCGGTACGCCTCCAGGACAACGCGCAGATTCTTCGGATTATCCTCCGGGGACAGTGCAAACTTCCCTCCCTGCACGAGTACGCCATAAGCGACGACGATGTAGCTATAGATTGTTGCTGCCATTGTTATTTTCCTCCTTTGAGTTTTGCGAGTTCTGCTTCAAGCGCCGCGATGCGGCTCTGCATATCGACCATGCCCTCCATGACGGCAAGCTCCGTTTCGGGCACATCAGCGGTTGCCTCTTCGCTTGGTTCTGCCGGCGGAGCAGGAGGCGCGGAGACAGGCTTGCCTGTCTTTGGGTCGCGGATGTAGCCCGTACCGTTGTCGCCTACGCCACGGTTGCCGATGTAGTGCTGATAGTCCTCATCGGAGATAGGGATATAGCCCTCGTCGATGTACTTCTGACGCCCTCCTGCCGTCTCGTAATGTACGCCACTGACAACAGTGGATTCGCGATGCCCAACAACGTCAAATTTTGCAAGATATTCCATTTCAGCCTCCTATCTTGTTAGCGCACTGCTCCAACGGTAAGCCAACCTATGTTAAAATCCCTTCCGTTGGATTCGTTTATTGCAATTTTGATTTGACTGCCACTTTGGTTACGGATAACTACATTAAAGCTATCGGAACTGTCCAAAATTCTGGCGGCAGAAAAATAATCCATGTAGTAATTGTACGCGACCGGGAGTGTAATGTTTTTCCCAGTCGCGCCATTAGAGGATAGCCACCCCCACTGTATCAACAGTTTTCCAAAGGCTTTTCCGAAAGACACGTAGGAAGCTTCACCTCCGATCGAGTAGGTAACGCCGATTGCACCTAATGCCCCTTCGAGCCCCTTTTTTAAATATTCACGCACCCACCCGACCGTCGCGGGCTGCGCATCGTTTTCCGTCCCGCCACCGAGGACTTCCACTGCCCTGACAAAGATTTTTTCAATATACGCCACCCCCCAGTGCTTCCTTGATTTCCCGATGCTTCCTTCCCCGTCCTTGCGTGGGACAAAATTTCTTGTTGCCATGTGATCGTTCCTTTCTAACGCGAACGGGGCATGATATCCCCGTCCTCATCCAGTTCATAAAGCAGGCTTTCAGGCGGTGATTCCTTTGGCATGAGGTCGCCGTCTTCGTCGTACTCAAATGTCCGAATCCCGAGGTTCGCCTCCACCTCAGAGGCTGCCCGCCATGCGCCCGCTGCATACCGCTCGGCGTAATTCTCGCTCTGCTTAGCATTGCGAGCACTCTCACGCGCCGACTGCTCCATACGTCCTGTCTCCGTACGCGCTCCGTCAATATGACGCTGCATATTCGCGACGTTCTCCTCCATACGCCGTACATTGGTTTCGGAGGCTGCCGCCCGCATGCGCCTATCCTCTGCGGTCATTGCGTGCTGTTGGGCCGTGTTGGCAGCCCCTGCGGCTGCAGCGGCGGAGGAAGCGGCTGCGCTCTTAGCGTCGTTTGCCTGCTGTGCCGACTGTGCGGCAGAACCCGCAGAGCCCTTTGCCTCCGACACATAATTTTGGAGGTCGGTGAGACGCTGCTCCGGTGTCTTTGGGTCGCCTGCGGGCAATGTGACGGTGCGTCCAAACATTTCATCATGTTCCTGCAGGATCGCGATCGCCTTATCTGACATTGCCTCAATACTCGGCAGCGGATACTTCGCGCCGAGATTCGTGAGCTGATTGATCGGTGTCTTGCGATAGATTGTGATCGTCTTGCCATTCGGCAGCTTCGGAGGCTGTACGTGAGCGGCGGGGGCTTGCCCGGGTGCATAGCCCGGATAGTGCACAGCCTTTGCCGGCACATCCACAAAGTAATCCCGCGAGATCTCCGTTGTCCTTTCCGTCGCCGTATCATAGATGGCAACGCGAATATTATCCGCGCCCGAGATGGCAAAGGAAAACGGGAACACTGTTGTATTCCCGTCTCCGCGATACGTCACCGATGTTTTTCGATGTTCGATCATCGATATACTCCTTTCTTCCGTTACCGTGCGCCGCGCGTACGGCTTTTCTTCTTCGGCTTCTTCGGCTTTTCGGGCACTTCACGCGGCCGCAACTTTTTGTCAAACAGCACCGCACGCAGAACATTGCGGATATCGGGGTCATAATAGTTGTCCGTCTCCATCATGTCCTCGACATACAGCGCAATGGAGAAGAGCCCATCACTCACCGTATTTGTTACCCCGTGACGTGTCGCCGTGAGTGTACTGACCGTTTGTGCGGCGGACTTTGCAATATCGAGATACCCGATTTCTTTCTTGGGCTTCCGATACTTCTTATCCTCCTCATACCGCTTGCGCTGTTGCTTCGTCATTTTCTTGACGCGGGCGCGTTCCTTCTCCTCTTCCTCCTCCCGCTTGAGATCGTCCTCCCCTTTTTTCATAATGAGGTTCCATGTCGCCAGTGCCTGTTTCCCGCCTCGTGATGCAAGCGCACCAAACTCAAAGGTTCGTCCATACGTTGTGCCGTCGAAGATTTGATCCAATGCAAAACCAGCAAAATCGCGTACCCCCGGGAACATTCCTGTTGCCGTGGACAATGTATTTTTCATTACGATCTTCATCCAACGGTCTTCCCACGGGATTTCCACCTTAATGGTTTCCCCCGTCTTAGGATCTTTCACCTTCCGATACTTGTCCTTATCGTCGTCGCCTTCCAGACCAAGCGTGGCTTTCCCGAGCCCGCCGAGGACACCGACAAGAACGATGCGGAAGAGAATCGTACGGGCAAGAGGCATCCAAACGTGAATATGCTTGTATCCCGTCTTGCTGTACTTGCCTCTGTACTGCGCTTCAAGAGCGGCGTTGTACTGCGTATTGAAGAAGGAGAAAAATGACGTGAACAGCTTGAACAGCTCGCTGCGTGTACGCTGTGCACCGGGGAGGTCTTTCGTCTGCCCCGAGCCGAACGTATCCCGCACAGCCGCGTCGCCCGCCTGCACTGCACGCGTTTCTGCCTCCTGTATGCGTGCGCGTTCATCGTAGACAGGAAGCTCGCTCGCGCGTTCCAGGGCAAGCCCGGCCTGCGCAAACTCCTTTTCCTTTTCGCGAATGCGCTCCTGCAACGACGGGTCAACAAGCTCCTCCATCTCACGGCGCAGGTCGTATATCTCTGCACGCAGCGCGTACACACGATCCTGCGCCTCTTTGTAGGTGCGCTTATTCGCCTCATTCTCCTCGTTGATCTGTGCCAGAGCCTTTGGGAACGCCTCTTTATACACCTTGTTCCACAGCGGGACAGAGAACAATTGATCGGTGAAACTGATGCCGAAATAGGCATTATCCCGCAAAAATTCAAGCGGTGCATACGTCGGGTCAAAGATATGCGGGTCGCGGCGTATATCACGCTCCATGTTGCTGATACGATCTGCCATAAAGGCAGATTTCTTTGCCATATCGCGCAGGGCTTTCGGGCCCTTGCCAAAAATAGGAAGCCCTTCCAAATAAGCCTCTGCCGTTTTTCGCACGCCAATCTTATCCATATTGAGAAGCGTGTTTGTCAGCGTGTTCTCCAAACACGGCCACAGCCGCCAGCCCATGATCGCCATCGTAGAGTTGCGGCGAAGCCCGCCAATAATGCGGTTGATGCCCATTGCCGCAGAATCAGATGCCTCCACAGGAACCGCCCACACATCAACCGCCCACTGTTTCAGGTAGTTATAGATCGGCCGTCCATAGGTGGACGAAACATACGCCTCAAACTCCTTGTCATTGATGATGCGGTACACATCACGCGCCGCAATGCGGAACGCAATGTTATGTGACGCATTGAAGATATGGTCTTTCAGCACGTCGAATTGAAGCAGTACCGGCGCAATAACGTCCCCTTTGGAACGCTCTTTCACATGACCGCGCTTTGTGCCGAACACCTGCGCCCCCGTCATGCGCCCCTTGACATCTTCTTCGGTCTGCTTGTCGTTGACCTTAGACGCTTTCTTCGGGTTGTATCGCAGAGGATAGTACCCGCCCTGCAGCGTGATCTCCTTTCCGTCCGCTGTCTCGATGGTAAATGCGGATGCAGGGACTTTGCCGATGTGTGCGCCGTTCAGACGCTCTTCGGTGCGTGCGCTCTCTTCCCAGAACGTATCCAGGAGATTCCACACCTCCTGCACGACCTTCCAGTCCTTCTCCGTCATGTTCTCCTTGAGTGTGCGCATGACATCCAGCCTTTGACCAATATCATCCATCACGCGCTTGCGGTTGGTCTCCGTCCCCCAGTTGAAGGCGAGGCAAAAGACCTCCTCTTTTGAGAGCATATCGCCGTAGGCGTTGATGTTCTTCTTGCTCCACTTCATCTTTTCGCTTTTGGAATAGACGGAGAAGATTTTTTCAAGCGCAGCTCTCTTTTCCTCAAGCAGTTCGGATTCTTTCATCTGTGCGCGTTCATATGTGCCATAGATATAACGATGCGCTTTATCGCCCATCAGCCGAAGGATAAGCTCCGGCTTTGTCAGTTCCTTATTCCCTGCTTGTGCCGCTTTGGCGACAACCTCGCCAAGGAGCGGAATTTTCGCAAGCAGTTCACTGTATCCCATCCCACCGACATCATCCGAGACAGGACGCTCCACAACGCCCGATGGCTTCAGAGTGGTATCATCCGTGAATATTTCTGTGAGAATATCATCCTTTGTTTTCCCCTGCATGCTCTTTGTCAGCATTTCGTTGCGGTTGCGCCCGACATTGTAAAGGACATTCATCGCATTGACGATATCCGCGAAATCGTCCAGCTGCATATCCTTGTACTTCTTCTTTTCCTCCGTGATGAGGTCAAGAAGATCGGACGGGTCACAGGCATCAATATCATTGTTGTCTTTGTACTGCGCGAAGAGGTCGGAGAGCTTCGTGCAATCGACAGGCTTTTCCGCGTCGTTTGCTTTCAGCCCGAGGAGATAGCCGATGTGATTCAGCCAGTACCGCTCATCCGCCGCAAGGCGTACCGTACGCGCACTGAGTTTCCTCTTTACATTGGCAAGCAACTGATTCAGCCGCTTCTCGTTCTCCTCGGCGGCATAGGCGCACGCCGCCGCAAATGCCTGTTGTTCCTTGAGTTCAAGCACCTCCGACCATTTCCCCGCCGTTGCCGCCTTGTTGAGTGCACGCGCGTATTGACGCTCCTTGCGGCGGAAGAAGCGCGGATTGCAGGATTCACTGATCGTGCGCTCCCGCAAATACATCCGCGCCTGTTCCCGCAGGAATTTCTCATACGCATAGGCAGAGCGTTCATATTCCTTGCGCGTCTGCTCCTTTGTCCCGCGTCGCGTATCGGATTCCTTCCTCTCCGCATCCTCCGCAGCTTTTTTCTTGACCTCTTCGGGCGCATTGCCACCAAGGACACGCATCAGGCGATCTTTGCGGCGCAGTGCGGCGGATTCGATGGCAAGTCGTCTGTGATACGCTTTCGGTGTCTGCATCGCACGCGCCACGTTTTCATCCGACAGATGTGCCTGCATGATCTGCTCGTCAAGATTGCGGGCGTATTCATCCACATACGCTTGAAGCTCTTCTTCGAGTGTCTTGCGCTTTCCTCGTGCCTTCTTATAGGCGGCATAGGACGGGAACCAGTTCATGACAACATCGGTATCGCCGCCCTCTCGCATCGCGTACTCCGCGAGATAGACCGGATCGTTTTCGAGTTCTGCCCGCTTGCGTTCACGCTCCGCCTCTACCTTTTGGTTGAACTCCTCCCTTGCCTCTTTTTTGAGGTCTTTCATGACGCGTTTACGAAGAATGTCCTCTGCCTCTTCCTGCGCTTCCTGCGTCCAGCGTTGGTACAGCTCCGCCTCCGTCTCGCCAAGGATGGATTCAATGCTCTCTTTGCCGAGAAGTTTCTCCATCGGGCGGAACCGCTCGTCAAGCTGCGCCGCCTTGATTTCCTCCTCCGTCGCAATCATACGCGCCATGACCGCCTGTACCTCTGCCGACGGCATTGCGCCGACGTTCTTTGCGAGATTGTAGATTTTACGCAGGAACGCCTTGAATCGGCGGAATACGCCCCTCATCGCCGCAGACGGGGCTTTCCCTTCGGCAAGGTACATCTCAAAGCCACGGGCAAAACGCTCCTGCCTCCATCGCTCCATCGCGGCTTTCTCTGCAACGGTATCCCCTGCCTTCTTTGCCGCAAGGATCGCGTTCTCGTGGTCGCGGAACTCATCCGCGAAATCCGTATCTGCATACTCATCCGCCGCACCTTCGTGCCACTGTGCCCACGCATTGACCGTTTCAAGATCTTTCGCAGACGCTTCGTCAATCTTCGCGAGCTCGTCCAAATCCATCAGGAACATATGCCCCATCTCATGCATGAATGTCGATTCATCCGCACTCTCAAAGAGCGTGATAATGCGCTTGCCGTCCTCCTTTGAGATTTCTCCCTTCACCTCTTGACGGAGCATCTGGTTGAACTTCTCGATGATGGAGATCGCCTTGTCGTCGAAGATAACATAGCAGCGGCCGTCTTCTTGTCCGCCGTAAGTAATTCCCTTAATTCCATACTGATTAAGAAGTACAGATGCTTCTTTTTGCCCTTCCGCAAGGTCACTGATTGTGCCGTAAATGTTCATGCCGTTCGATTCAGACAGCGCATCCATAATCTCGGCAATGACTTTTGATTTACCAAGGCGGCGCACATCGTTCCAGTTTTCAAGTTGATCGAGTGTCAACCAGCGAACAAGTTTTTCCAATGCCTCACGAACCTTCAGCGGCTGTTTTGTATACGACTTGTCTTCATCAAGCAGAACATCATTATCCGGAATCTCAACATGGAATAGGCTACCCGCTCCTTTAATGACAGCTTTCTTAGTATCTATCAACTTTAGTTGCCGTACGACATTTTTAGAAGCCGCAACCCGATCGACATTATCTTTACGTTCTTCATAAAGTTGCGCTTGCGCTGCTTGCGCCGCATTCGTAGAGAGTGTGTTATCAATTTCGCGAATTCGGTTTTCCCACCGTCGAATCATCTCAGTATAATCTTTGACACGGGTCTTAATGAACTTACCGAGATTGTCCTCCGGACGAAACCCCTGCAAATGGAGAAGCTGAATTGCTGCTTTGATATCCCCTGTAAGTTCTTCTGATTTTTTTCCGTCATAGACAATCTCTAATTCATTTTTACTAGAAAGTCGTTCCCTATAACTCGCTGCCGTCTTTTTTGCTTTCGCAAAATACAGCCCCCATCCGTGCGCCTGTGCACCCTCACCCGTGCCGATTGCCCCGAGGTCAAAGCCGTTGAAGTCATACGGAGAGCCGTGCCATGCGGATTGATAGAAGCCTTGATTCTCCTTTTTCAGCTTGCCTAAAGCTGTCTCATCTGGTATACTGAGTTTACTAAAGGACTGTTTCGTTAGTGGAGCATTATGACTCCCGGCCGCGCCCGTTCGGGTCGCGACCCAGCGTGCAGTCCTATTTTTATGCACATAGAGCAGGTGCTTGTCGTTCAAGCGGTCGATATACCATGCGTCATTGGGTTGTCCGGACGGTGTTTCACGTCCATACGCACTAGCAATCTTATTGAACCCTTTGCTCGTATTCAGAACGAACGGAATCATGACTGTTGCGCCATTGATCTCCATATCGACAACGACAATTCTCTTCTGCGTGTCCTCAACGCCCGTTTTCGTGTCGATTGCCCGTAACACAAAAAGGGGATCGGCTATTTTTTTCGGCAGTTGGAGTAAATCCTTCCGTGTAAAATGATGCTTATCGACAAGTTTTTGCAGAATGTTACTGTCAATCGCAACGTCCAGGCTGCTGTCCGCACCAATCAAATCAAAGACCAGTGGGCTACGCATCATAACATTATTACGCAATGCCAACTTCCCCGCAAAGAAATCATCGACCTTCTGTTTCCATGCAAGCATATCTTCTTTTAGGCGGCGTGCGGAGCTGCTCTGTGCGAATCCGTCGCGCATATACTTCCCGCCATACCGCAGATCGAACCGCTTCTTGAAGTAAGCCATCGCGGTATAGTTCTCGTTGCCATTCTGTGTGCGCATGGCTTTGGCAAAGATATCCGCGTGATGAGCAAAGAGGAGGGCGTTCATACGAGCAACCTTTGTCTGTTTGTCCTCCTTCTGTTTGACACCGACATTTTCCAGCAGCTCTACGATCTGACGATAGACAGAATATGCCTCGGGAGACAGCCCCGCAGAACCCTTGACCTCGAACGAATCGACCTTCATCATGCGGTCTTTGATGTTCTCAAGCGTCTTGATGTACCCGTTCAGTTCATCCAGTTCGCCGCGTGCGCCGTCCATCGCCTCCGCCGCTTCACGCGTGGTCGGTGTCCACCCCTCCACCTCGGGCGCAGACGCATCACCGACCGTGAGTAGATACGCAAGGTCACGCAGCTGTGCCTTGTTCGGTGCTTTACCGTTTTTTTTGTAATACGCCTGATACCACGGTGCATTGTTGGAGACGCGGATTCCCCGCCCATCTTCGCCAAGCGGCAGGATGTCAACGCCCTTCTTCATGCCGCGTGACAGTGCCTCCATGGCAGGTTTTAGAATCTCATCGCGTGTCGCCGTAAACTCGTTATAGAGCGACCTCCATCCCGCCGCAGGGTTGTCGGGATTCTGTGAGATGACCGCTGTTGCCATCTCCCGCTCCCCATCCATGCGTGCTTTTTCCTGTGCGTCAAGGTGATCGGCAGGCTTCGGGAAATACTCGCTTGCAATGCTGTTTATAATCTCCGTCCGTGACTTGATTGCACTCTTCTGTGCGCCCTCCAACGCATCCGACAGTGCCTTTGCATTCTCTTTCATGCGGGCGATGGAATCCGTCTCAGGGGTAAAAGAGACCGATTCCAGAAGCTGCGGGGAGGCAGCAGATTGCGCATATCGCTCCGCGGGCACAAAGAGATGCCCGCCCGACTGTATTGTCTTTTCCAGTTCCTCGTCACGGATTCCGGCGGTCTTTGCCACCTCCTTGAGGTCGGCAAGACCGTTTTCCTTTTTCATCGCCATTTCGGTATCAATGTAGGCGTTCTCAAACCCCGTACCATGTACCTGTGTGCGAATGATCTTCTGCTGCACATCGGGGGCTGTCTGTTTCAGCTTTGCACTGGATGCCACCTGTTGGAGACGGTCAAGCATGACGGTCCCTGTCATCGTCCTCTGCGCCGCGAGCTGCTCCTGCATCTTCTCCGAGGAGAGCCGCCGTGCATGACGCACGCTGCCAATCGACGCGCCGCCCATCGTGGACATCATGCCAAAGCCGAGCCCCGCAGGAAACGCCTCAACGCTCGATACAAGCGCATTCGCCGCCATATCGCCAAGACTGTATGCCTTGTCCGCTGTACGCCCGTCAGAGGCGCTCACGATGCGGTTGTGGATGAGATCATCGGAGAGAGACTGCGCCCCCTCTTCGAGCGATTCCGTTGCAGCAATTTTGAGTGTGTCCTTCACCTGCGACTTTGCAAAGGCAGAGATAGATTCACGCTTTGCCACATCATACTTCGCCGCATCAACAACACCCTTGATTGCCGTCTCTGCATAGCCGCTCTTGCCAAGAGCATTGACACCACGAACAAGCGGCTTTGTCGCAATGCCGAAGTTCGCCATCTCAATGCCTGCATTCGCCGCACCGCCGAGAGCTGCATAAAAACGTCTGTCATTGTCCGTGAGAAGAGGATTGTCGTCCTTGTCCTTCATCTCGCCGTATTCGGCGTAGCGTGCACCTGTCTCGGGGCGGCGCATTCCCTCGAACATACCCGCCTGCATACCGCGCGTCATTGCGGTACGCATGGCTTGCCGACGTGCTACACTGCCAAGCACCGAGCGGGAAAAACTGGTAGCAAAGCCTCTAGCAAAACCTGCAGTAAAGCCCGCACCCGCACCAACCGCCCCGCCGAGGAGTGTACCGCCGCCGGGCTCAATCGCCGTACCTGCCGCCGCCATTGCAATTGCCGCCGCCTCCGCCGTAATGAGCCCATCCCGCACGCCGACGCGCACAGATTCCAGCATCTCCGGACCCGACGATGCCATACCGCCGACAATCGCCGCAAGAGGATCGTCAAGGAAAGACGGCTTTTTCTTTTCATCCTCCTCCATCATCTGCGCAAGATCAGCGGCACGTTGACGGTCATTGTCATCGGCGGCACCGATCATGATCTTATATTGCAGATTATCATATTCGAGTTTCTTGTTGCCGACCGCAAGAAAATGTGTGAACGTCTCCACAATCCCATGCGTCTGACGTACGGATTCAATGTCATGCAGAGCAAGAGCCGCATTGCGCGGGCTCATCTTTGCAACGTCCCGCAGTTCAGGGAACTCCTGCCAGACCGCCTCCATGGAGAAATCCCCCTGCATGAGGTTCTTCTTCATGTTTGCGTAGTCATTGATACGGAGTGCCTGTTTGAATGCAACATCATCGTCCATGAAAGCATCAACCGAGATCCCCGTATTCGCCTCGATCTCACGCGCCTTACGGAGCTTGTCCTCATCCGTCATAAAATAATTGACGAATGTCTCTGTCCCACGTACGTCCTGTGCGAACTCGCTTCCCTCCTGCGCACTCTGCTCGATTTTCGACCCGATGTAGGAGCGAATCGGGCGTGTTGCATGGTCGGCAACAACGCGCACGGGAGCGAGCATAAAATCCACTCCCGCACCACGGAGATCACGAGATGCCTCTTGTACCTCAGGGGTTGGAATATACACCCCGTACTTGTCGCGCGACGCAATCTGCGCTGCATGGAGTTCCTCATAGGCATTGACAACTCTTGTGCCTGTAGAGATTGCTGTCGTCGCAAGATCGCGCCCCGTATCCATGACCGCGTCCGCCATCGTTCCTTCGGTGAGCCGCTCATACCACGGCTTGGCAGCCCATGCCGCTTGATTCTGTGCCTGAGCTTCCTGCTGCTCCGCATGCTCCACAAATCCCTGTGCACGCGCATGAAATGCTTCTCTATCAAGTGCCATTGCCAATTTCTCCTTGGAAGTCATCCTTCAAATAGTAGTTTTCTGCCTTTGTCACCAAAACACCCGCTACAATGGAATCTGTCCCATCAACAACGAGATCTTTATAGGCTCCTGCCAGCCCACGCTTTTCTATGACATTCGTGAGATCAGACATCGTCTGCTGATCGTTATAGAGCGAACGCAGTTCTTGCAGCTGTTCATCCGACAGGATGTTGTAATCATCGACGATATTGCCGGCATCACGCGCTGCAATAAATTCGTCGGGCTTTATATCTTCCCCGTTAGAGAGATTGATTGAGAGGATCTGCAGCTTATTGTAAGCCGCACGAGCTTCTTTTTCCGTCAAGCTGCCACTGCCTCGGCCGCTGCCGATCGGCTTCCCCGTCCCCCTATTGACGTGGTAATACTCTGCAATCTGACCTTCCAACGTATTGCGCTCCTTCATATCAAGGTCTTGTGCATAGAGCATGGAGATCGCCGCGCTGTAGCTTCCTGCACTCTGCGCCGCCCGCATGATTCCATCCAGATACTGACCGCGCTGCTGCTGATAGGTCTGCTCCGCATCTTTTCCGAGTGCACTGACGAGCTTCATCAGATGGTCACGTTTTTCGGGATCGTAGGCGCTGACCGTACGTTCTGCTCCACCAGTACGCCCAAGTGCCTGCTGCACATATTCACGCACGGACGGTTCATCACCGTTCCCCTGCCTTGCATCCCACGAATAATGACCGCCCTCACCGATTGCGTCCGCTTCTCCATCCCGCCAACGCTCACCGTTTCGGTATCCTGCATACCACGCGACGAGAGCACCTTCCGCGCCGAGTTCGTCGTAATACTGCCCGAGCTTGTATTTTGCGACAATCTCCTGATTCTCCGGTGTTTGCGGTGCATCTGCAGAGAGGCCTGCCTCCTGTGCCCATGACGGCCAGTTCTCCGGCATGATCTGATACTTGCCGAACGCGCCCGTGCGTCCGTTCTGTGCGTTATAATTCCCGCCGGATTCCTGCCCTGCAACCGCCGCGAAAAAATCTTCCTTGTTTTTGATTGCACCGCCGATACGCTTTGTCACATTCGAACCATAGAGCTCATTCACATATTCCAGTGCTTTTGCTTCGTTGAAATGATTTCCCTCCCACACGCCGGGCTTGCTGAATATTTCATGCGCAAGCGAATCAAATTCCTTTGCCTCCGTGTGTTTTTTAGACACACGCGCCAGCTTCCAGTAGGTATCCGGATCCATCTCATTCCGGAAGCGTCCCAGAATCTCATCGGCGCGGTCATAATCCTCATTTTCGAGCGCGGCACCTGCAGCAGCGGCGGCAATATTCGTCACCATCTTGCGCCGCTGGTCGGTGAGCTGCGCACCGGACCATCCCTCCTTTTGCGCCTGTGCCGCGAGGAGAACGTCGCTCTGATTCACATACATGGTCGGCGCACCATTCACCTGCCATGTCAGAGCCGCCTGCTGCGCGTTCGTCTGAAGGTTGGAGGCAAACGTCGCCTCTTCCACCTTTTTGCCCTCTGCCATCTCCTTGGAGGCGGCAATGCGCTGGAAGTTCGCCATGTTCTCATTGAGATTGCCCTTGAGGGCATGGCGTACACGCGGGTTGTAGTTCTTGCTGATATCCTCGTAGGTCTTGTTGATTGCGTCGGTCGTACGGCCAATGAGCCCCTTTGCGTTTTCCCCAACACCTGTAGTAAATAATCCCTGCTCCCCATAGAGCTGCTGCGTAAGGCTTGTCATAACCTCGTTGCGGGCTTTCATCACATCGGCGGCATCCAGATCGTCCTGCCTCTGTGCTGCGACACGCGCCACCTGCCCGACGGCTGCCGCCATCTTCCCGTAGCCCTCACCGCTCGTGCCGTAGGCGTTTACATCACCAGAGACGCGCACAGCGGGCGGATTCATCACATGCGGCTCTACTGCCGGCGTATACGTTGAGAACTTCATCGCTTACCACCTCCCACGCGGGTTATAGTTTTTCAGTCCTTTGCCGAACGAATCAAAGGACGGATTCTGCTTAAAGTAATCCGTCCCGAACGTATAGCCTGTTTTAGAGTTGTAGAACGCCGACGTGCCATAGCCCATATCCCGCGCTCCGACACCTGCCTGCATATTCCCCGTCGCCTTGCCGCCTGCACTCTTCCACGGCTGCGCTGCACCGTAGACGCTCGCTGCCGTCCCGAGGATCGTAGCGAACCCCGCCATCCGCGCCGCACGCTTTACATTGCCCGCCGCCGCATTCGCCTGATTCGCCTGATTGATGTAGTTGCTCTCCGCGACACGGGAACTATAGTTATCGTTGCGCTGATTCATGAGCAGGTTCGCCGCGTCCTTGTTATAGGCATCATAGCCGGAGGAGAGAATATCCATCGCAGAGCCCGCAAAGTTCAGCCCCGCCGCGCCTGTCTCCGCACGCTGCGCACCCATAGCCAAACGATGACGCGCCCGTAGTGCCTCCTGCTGCTGCGCATAGTTATCCGCGATCTGCTCCTGCTTGCGGTTTTCGATGCGTGCATTTTGTGCCGCCGCATCCGCCTGTGCACGATACATGGATGCCTGTGCATTCGCCTGTGCCTGTTGCTGCTTATACTGGAAAAGCCCGCCAAGAGCCGTGAGCCCTGCTACCCATCCGCACATATTACTTCCTCCCTTCTCCTTCGATTGTGAACGGGATAAACTGCTCGCCGCCAACCGTAATCTCCCGATGAAACACGGCACCGCAGTATTTGAGCCAACGGATTGCATCTTTGTTGAACGCGCCGACCGCATTGTAGAGCACGCCAAACCGCCGCGCCCAGTCCGTTAGAATACGTTTGGATTCCACTGCGAACGCGTAACGGTTCTTTGCCACGCGCTCCGTCCCGAGGCACCAGATCAGCCGCCCCGGATTGCCGAGCACTTCCCGATATCCCCAGATTGCCACAAGCCCCGTGCGGTCGTATGCGGCAAAGCACTCCTCCGACAGGAACACCGAATCATAGACTTCGTTCTCAATAGATCCGCTTTCACAGGCCCCCGCTGTGAGTTCCCTGCGATCGGCGGCACGCAGCTCGCCGAGAAGCGTCCACACAAGCTGTTCTTTCTTTTTCTGCCTCGTGATTTTCTTGATCTCGTAGTTACCCACCAAAAGACACCTCCCTGATGATTGCCGAGAGGCTGAACGGGTAAGGCGTATCATGCGTAATGCAGGTACGCCCGTCTTTATCCCATCCGCCCGCCGGAAGCGTTACCTCCTTATCGCCCGTATAGAGCACATTCTCATCCAGCTCCATACGCTCAGGATCATAAATAATGTCATCCTGCATTGCCGCATTTTGCCCGATGCGCCCGCCGTAGGACTTCGTAAGGCGCAGAATCGCCTTGCGCACCATCTTCCTGCGCCCTTGTACCGTTCCTGTTTCCGTATTGCCAACATCCCAGTTCGGCTGCACGAGTGTCATTGTATACGGCAGTCCAACCGTGACGCGTCTTGCAGCCTCCGGAAGACGTGCCGAGGCATTCATCGTAACCCCGTCATCGTGATACCCGTCTGCCATCACCGCGACCTTCTTGCCCGCAAGGACATCCTTGCCGGGGATCTCTGTCTGCGGCGACGGGTACGTCACGGCAATCGCCGCATCCGCCATCACATAATCCTGCTCCGCTTCCGATTCCCCGTGGGGTGCGAAATACTCAAGATAGCGCACCGTCTTGCCATTGATGCTCCGCTCTACAATCACATAGATGCGATCCGTATTTCCGCTGCTCACGGCACAGACCGCCTTGTATTTCCCATCCGTCACAAAATGGCTCCACGCATATACTTTCTGGTCCATGACATACGTCAAACAGAGCAGCTGCCCATCGTCCGTTACGAAATAGACCAGGCTGTCAGGCTCCTGCGCGTATGCGGCGCTCACAATCGCACGTCCGCGCACCAGATGTTTTGCAAGAAGTGTCAGATCAGCTCCTACATAGCCGTCTGCCTCGTAGGAGTAACCAGTATCGCGGACGATCGCGCCGCGCCGCTGCACATAAATAATGCGATTGCCGACACGCAGCGGAGGGACATTACTGCATCCGTAGTTCTCCTGATTCTTCGGCGTGATGTTCGTCGGCTTGACCGTCTCGGAACCCGCAATCGTCCATGTGTTTCCATCAGTGAAAATCACCAGATCGTTGCCCACATCCATATGCGAAATAGAATACGCCTGCCGCGAGAGCAGATCAGCGGTGACGGCGCTGTCATCCGTCACCGTACCTGATTCCTTTTCAACGCCAAAATTCTCATAGTCCCCGCTCCTCGACATCCAGAGCCGCTGCGGATACTTCTTGTTCCCGCCGAAGCACAGACGGTCTTGAAAGAACGCCGCACAGCGCGGATAGCCGTTCGTGCGAGACCATGCCCCCCAGTACCAATCCGCAGTAGGTGTAATTCCACCGAGGTCTTTTGTTACACGGGCCGTCGCTGTCTTTGCATTCTGCACGGCTGTAATGGTTGCATATCCCGTATGCTTATAGGGATATGCGGAGAGGTCTACATTACATGTCCCGCTCGTAATTTCCGCACGCACATGGAGCAGACTGTATTCCTCTACGTCGCCCGATTCGGTCGGGTTATAGTCGTTATTGGAGGTATAGGCACGCAGATTGACCCATGTATGCCCGCCATCCGTGGACTGCTGCACAAATATTTTCCCCGTCCACGTCCCATGAGATATGACCTTCCATGTCCGCCCGACCTTGATATTCCGGCTGTACATCGCGCGTTGATCGAGCGCATACTCTCGTGTTTCGCCGCCGCTCGTCGTAATGGTGAGCTTTACTCCTCCTGTAATATTTTCTACACGCAGACTGATGAGTTCATCGAACCCATACCCAATAGCCGCTTCCGTCAGCGGCCCCTGCATCGTCCATTCTCCCGTACCGCTCTTACCGGCAAGATCGGTTGTCGTCTGATCCCATCCCTGGAATTCATCTTCGTAGCTGACAAGGGCCTGCAGCGTTACTTTACAGTCACCGGTCCCGCTCTTTTTGATCGTATAGGTCTCCCCCATATGCGCAGGAATTTCCGGCGAATAGAACGAGGTCCCTCCCGCCGTTGCAGAGATGGAGACCGTTTCTCCATCCACATACTGTTCTATTTGCAGGTCATCTCCTACGCGTTCCGAGGAAAAAACATCCTTGGCTGCGTTCAGCGTAATGTTTCCTGTAATTCCTCTGGGACGTATCGTCGACGCTTCATCACTGTTGATATCCCCGTACGCCTGACGCGTCCACGCAATATCTGTGAGCCGCCAATCCTGCTCGCTATAACGCGAAAGCTTCTTGACCGGATGATTGCCCGAACAGATATACATAACATCAACGGACTGCACAAAGCGTAGATTCCGAAGATCATCAGGCACAAATGGAGTTTCCAGTTCAAACGGCAGGCGCACACCATCCCGCCATATGCGGATATAGCGGTCTCCAAATTCGAGAAGATATGAAATCTCTACCGAATACTCAAAGCGTACGAGAATCGCCGCGCGGTCATCGTACTTCATACGCCCTGCATAGATACTGCCGGGTCGCTTGTAGACAGGACCATACGGGCGGATGATCGCATTCTCCGCCGTGAGAAGTGCCAACTGATACTTCTCAAGATCGACGCGCGATGCAACCTCCCCCGATATCTCACCACCCGTGAATGCGGGCTGAATCGAATAGAACACTGTCGGCTGTACCATCTCTATATCCTCCTCAGGTAAATCGCTCGTTTGCGTATTTATTCGGGTACTGCATACGGCGTGCCTTTTCGAGTGCACTGTAATACCGCGCCGTCATGATCGACTGTTGTGCAAGCTGCATATGCTGTGCGGCGATGGTCGCATTCCCGGTGATTCCCGTTGCAATGGAGGATGCAAGAAGATGCGTAAGGCCTTCCACAAACTCCTCACTGAAATTCACTGGGTCTTTCACGTCCTCCGTATATTCCGCCCATGCCTCCTGCACATCCGTCGCAATCCCCTTATTCCCGCCGAGTGTCACAATCTCATAATCCTCCGGCTCCGTCTCCTTCTTCCGCGCACTCTCTGTGTTATAGACGTAGAGCACGCTCAGGCATTCCGCAGGATACGCATAGACCACATCCCAGCCGGGCACCGCCTCAGGAAATGCCGCAAGCTTTTCCACGCGCTTGGCGAAGCCCCACGGATATGCAGTCAACATTCGGCGGCGGTCGTGGTCGTAGTGCACCTTGCACTTACGCGCCTCCTCACTCATATCATCAATGCTGTTGATGCGCCCATGTCCGATATAGGAGAGTGCCATGTTGCAGATCTCTGTACTGTTCATATAGATTCCTCCCTTGCCACAGTGTCATAGCTGTTATGGCACTATGGCAAAGGCAGAAGGAAAGACCTTCTGCTCTGCTTGTTTCTATCTACGAGATATCAGCGGTCGATGTTGTCGTCGAGGACAAGCCCCGCCGTCACCGTGCCTTTCGTGTAGGTACTCGTTCCCTTGATGCGAAGATAGCCCAGATTGCCGCGCGGCAGATGCACCGAGAGCGGCACCTGATCGTAGGTGCCAAGGGTCTTCGGTGCTGCGAAGTTTTCCGTCGCCGAGGTCTCAAGCACGGTCTTGAATGTGCCCGTCCCACCGTTCTTTACGCGCAGGACAAGAATGACAGGATCCCCTGCATCGCCGGGACCAACCTTCAAAACATCCGAATCAATCGCCCCATTCGACAGGGCTTTCGCGTTGTAAAACAGATTTTCTCCGTCCAAAATCGCCATTATTGTCACTCCTTTCCTTAAACGACAGTGACGCCACTCTCCTGATCAGAGATGGCGTCACATTTCTTGATTTCAATGCCCCCAAAATAGAGGCGCGGCACATCCTGCGCAAGTTCCTGCCGCGTCACATGGACGTTGTTCTTGTCGAGCAGATAAATCTCGAACCAGTTGTAGAGCGATTCGGAGACATACATCACAACCCTCTTGTCACGAGACTGAAGATTGCGGATGCGGTTCTTCGCCGTGACAAACTTCTCAATCAGCTTCAGCTTGTCCGCGCTTGCCATAGAGCCCGTGATCTTATCCACGTCGATGTTGCGCACAGCGGCATTCGCGCGGATATCCCCGACCGAGAGCCCCGCCTTCCACGTAAAGAGCGTCGTAAGTGCCTGATACTCCTTGCCGTCAGGGTCAAGTACCGTCTGTTCGCCGAGGTCGCGCTGTTTGAGCCCTGCCTGCGAGTTCTTCGGATAAATTCCGCTCGTCGCGTGTGTACCCCAGCCGACAAGGAATGCCGACGTATTCTTTGCGCCCGCGTTCGCAGTCATGCCGCCGATGACCTGATAGCCCGCCGTGTTCTTCTCGCCCCCGATGACGGGATAGCGCATCGAAAGACCGTTGAACGTATCCAGATCATCCTCTGCGTTGCCGTAGAAGATATTCGCCGCGATTGCGTCCGAGAAACCGCCGACAAATGCCGCGTCCTCACTGCGGCGGAACTGTTCGCCGTTCGGTGCGAGTGCGATCTCCTCAACGTCCACGCAGGAACGATCTTCGAGGATGATGCAGGTGTCCTGCACCTGCTTGGTCGTGGACTTGTGCCGCGTCACGCCACGATTGATACGGCGCACCGACGGCTTCGGCATGGACGTGCGAATCGTCGTGCGGTTGCCCGTCGGCAGATTGCCCATCTTCCATGTAATATCATCCATAATAGGATTTGCGTTCAGGAGCGCTTCGATGATGAAATCGACGCTCCCATCGGGTGCCAGACGCTTCCGAAGGTCGGAGAGCGTCAGTGCCTGTGTTCCGAGTGTTGCCATAGTAGAATCCTCCTTTTATCAGTACTTATTGAAATCTGTGTTCGGGTAGATGGACTTCTCCGTCCCACCAGAGCTGTTGCGATCGCCGCCATCCTCGCCGATGAGATCACCGATTACCGCCATGAGACGAATCATCTCAACACGATTGCCGGCCCCCGTCTCGTTGAGCATCGCGGTGAAGCCCGGCACCTTCGCGGCAAGCGCGTCGCGTGCGGCGGCCGCCTTTGCAACGGTCGCATCAAACTCCCCACCGAGCTGTGTGCGTGCTTCATCGGCCCATGCCGCCTGCGTGTCATAGACTGCCTTCAAAGCAGCATCTACGCCCTGCTGCATGTACTGCATGCCATAGGCGGCAATCGCACTTGCCTGCTCCTGAGAGAGCCCTGCCTTCTTTGCGACCTCTCCAAATGCGGCGGCGGATGCTTCGTCATAGTCCATACCCTCAGGGACAACGCCCTTGAAGTCATAGGCATCAGGAACGCCTGTAGGTTTTGCAGGATCATTCTTGCCGTCGCCGCCGAGAATGGTATTGCCGTCAGGTTTACCGCCCTCACCACCCGCGTTGTTTCCAGGGGGATCGCTTGTACTTCCCTCGCCCCCTGCAGCACCCGTGTCAGGTGCGTCGCCTGTACTTCCATCCGCGCCGCTATCGCCGTCTGCGAAGCGCTGCAGGTCGAAGATCATCTCTTCGGTCATGTGTTTTCCTCCTTTTCTGCTGCACGAATGAGGCTTTCGAGCTCATTCATAAATGTGTAATACTCACTTTCTGCCTGCTGTTTTGCAGCAAGTGAAGCAAGTGAAGCAAGATCATCGGTGACGAGATTCTTGATGTGGAGCCCTACACGCCGCTCGCCCTCCATGATGAGAAGGCGATGCACGTTGTCTTCCGGGAATGGCGCATCGCTGATGAGATGACAGCGTTCAAAGAGCCGCATAAGAAACCAGCGCCCCTCCGGCTCTTTGAGCATGTAGAGGAGCGCCGCCTTGTCTTTGACCGCGATCTTGCCATTTGCGATACGCCGCAGCTTATCCGCTGCGCTCTGTTCGTATTCCATTCACGCCTCCGATCAGACCTGCGTCATCCCAAAGAGCTGCTGCAGTGCGGGATTGCCGTCCTGCGCCGCCTCTGTGGCGTTCTTTGCCGCCTGTGCCGCAGGTGCCGCCATCTGTGCCATTGCGGCTGCCTCCTGCATCTGTTGCTGCTTTGCCGCCATTTCCTGCTTTTGCTGCTGAATCGCCTCATACTCGTCATCCGTGCGTTTGATTGCCGCAGGAGCGCCAAGCATGTCAAAGTAGCGGTTAATGGTCTCATTCCAGTTCATCTTGTCGAGGATGTCCTGATTGAACTGCGCAATCTGCGCAAGGAAGGCAACCCCCTGTTCAATGTTGACAAGGCCGCTCATCTTTTGCGCCTGTGCCAGTGGGCTGATGTACTCTATCTTGAGTTCCTGATCGCGCAGAATCTCTGCCATCTCTTCATCCTCCGGCTCCGGGAACATGTGCGCTCGGTCAAGGATGTTATACACGCGTTCGATGATGCGCCCGAGGAATTCAAACTGCATCCGCTGCACGACGGGGCCAAGGATGTTCATTTTCTCCTGTGTGCGCTCAAGCACTTCGCGGGCTGTCATGGATTTTTCTTGCTGGTCGAGCATCATAAAGAGATCAGCACTGTACGCGCGTTTGATACGCGTCGTTACGTCAGTTACCACCTCGCGCAGATGGTCAAGGTTGCCCTGTACCTGGAAAAGCGGCGTTATCGCATCTTTTTGCTGCACGAATGTCTTACCACCCGGCACAAGGTTAATGCCCTTAATACCGAGTGAATCATCTACCACAACAGGCGGTTTCACACTCAGCTCAACCATGGTCAGCTTGTCCTTTTCAAGGAGATGCAGGATTTTCGCATCGCCCTCTGCAAACCATCCGGGGCCTTTACCGTAGCTCTCATTGCCTGTGATGAGATACCGCGCCACAGGTACGGGCCATTCGTGGAAGCCCCCCACATGGAGATATTCATCTTCCGGGCTGCCTTCGAGGTAGTAGACAGAGAGATATGGCAAATGGAAACTCCCAATCTTTTGTGGGTCATGGTGCCGATTGGCACCGACATACCATATGACCGTATGATCTGCCTTGATGCCGGGCCCGTTCGTGACCTCGTTGCGGATGTTCTCCGGTACGTTCTCCATACCGAATTTATCCACGAGCTGTGCAGCACTCATCTTGTAGCGGCGGCAAAACGTCTGAACCGTTCCATCGGGTCCGTTCTCCATGGCATAGCTGCCAATGGGATACGGGACGAAATGCACGCCGTACTGATGATCTGGAAAGATACCGAGCGGTGCCTGTCCGAACGCAAGCTCTAAATAACAGCTGTGAACAGCCGTGTAGAAATTGCTCTTTTCGAGCACGTCCGCGAGGATGTCAATGCGCTCGTCAAGGATTTTGCCAAGGTCGGAGTTGTCCTTGAGTTCGGTGTTCGCAAAGTCGAGCCTGAACCACTTGCGTGAAGGCGGTGTGAGACCGCCCATAACGCCCGCCGCAAAGATCTGATTGCTGTCCCATGCGCAGTTATGCCAGACGTTTGTATCTTTGCGGTTGCCGCCATTCGTTTCATCATCCACGCCGTCAAATGCGCCGACGTACGAGAGCTGATAATCACGGATTGCTTTCCATCGCTTCTCATAGGTGTGTCGCTTCTCGATGAGCTGTTGAACGGTCTGCTCAATTGGTTTTCGATTGAGCTCAATACGCGCGGCCAGATCGCTCGCACGAATGAGCGGGGGAAGCCGCGCCCCCTGTGTTATTTGCTCCTGCATAGCTCCTCCTTATCCGAGCGTTGTGCGCCCACCCGTGAGCGTTCCGAGAATGGTGTCACGGTCATTGCTGAGCATCGTCGATGCACGCCCATGACGACGCTTTTGACTCTTTGCTGCACTGTCACCAGAACCAACATCCGAGGACTGCACCACCGTCGGGGCCGGATCTACTTTCGGCGGGGTATAGCTTCCGCCTCCGCCGCCTCCTCCGCTGCACATAGGATCACCTCCTTGATGTTGTATAAATAAAGTTGACAACTTCTCTGCAAGGATTTTAGATAAAGTCA
>CAUQID010000021.1:0-33427 GCA_963518105.1 uncultured Selenomonas sp. | reverse complement strand
ACGTGAAGATGATCATCGTCGTGGACGCACACGTCAACGTGCAGGACATGAAGGAGGTCTGGTGGCGCGTCTTCAACAACATCGATGCGAAGTACGATCTTGAAATCGTACAGGGACCTCTGGATGTGCTCGACCACTCCTCGCCGATGGCAAAGTGGGGCTCAAAGCTCGGTATTGACGCGACGAAGACGTGGCCGGAGGAGGGACACGCGCGCGAGTGGCCGGATGAGATTACGATGTCGGAGGACATTGTAAAGCGTGTTGATGCGCGGTGGAAGGAGTTCGGTCTGGATTGAGCTGGTGGATGGACCGCCTGCGGGCGCATATGAATAACACCGCGTTTCATCATACGGTGTTTTCCCTGCCGTTCGCCCTCATGGGAGCGCTCCTCGCATCGAACGGCGATCCGCCGATTGGTGATCTCGGCTGGATTGTGCTCGCCATTACGGCAGCGCGTTCGGCGGCGCTCGCTCTGGACAATCTTGCCGATTTGAAATATGATGTGCAGCAGCCCCGCCTCGCCTACCGTGCGATGGTGCAGGGGCGTGTGAGCAAGAAGGAGGCGCTCGTCTTTATAGGCGTGTGCCTCTTTGTGCTTGTATTTGCGACCCTGCAGCTGCATCCGGTCTGTATCCGCCTGCTCCCGTTTGCCGCCCTGCCCTTTCTTATCTATCCGTACATGAAACGTGTGACAGGGTGGGTACACATCTTCCTCGGCATCGCGATCGGCATGGCGCCTGCAGGAGGCTGGGTGGCGGTCAGCGGAAGCATAGAACTGCCGATGGTCGTTCTCTTCATCGCTGTCGCGCTCTGGATTGCAGCATTTGATGCAATGTACGGTGCGCAGGATGAGGCATTCGACCGCAGTCAGGGACTCCACTCCCTCGCAGTATCATTCGGTGCACATGGGGCATTTCGCATCTCGCGCGTGATGCACATTCTCTCGATTCTCTGCTTTTGCGTACTGGGGGGAATGATGCATCTCGCATGGCCGTACTTCATCGGTGTTGCGATTGCAGCGGCGACGCTTGTCTATCAGCACCGCATCGCAGGCCCGACGGACTTCTCGCGGGTGACGCAGATGTATTTCATGCGCAACGGGATTGTGTCGATTGCGATCTTCGTCTTTGCATGGATCAGCTATTTCGTATAAAAGGAGAGCATGATGGCAGCACGAATTCTCTCGGGCAAGGAGTTTGCCGCAAAGATCAAGGAGGCGGCAGGACGGCGCGCAGCAGCGCTCTGCGCGGCGGGGGTACACCCGCGCCTTGCCGTTATCATCGTAGGGGCGGATCCCGCCTCTGAGGTCTATGTCCGCAACAAACGGAAGGCGTGTGAGGAGCTCGGTATCCTATCGGATCACATTGCGCTGCCGGCAGAGACGACGAAGGCAGAGCTGCTTGCCTGCATTGACGCGCTGAATGCGGATGCAGGGGTACATGGCATCCTCGTACAGCTGCCGCTGCCCGCACAGATTGCTGCGAGCGAGGAGGAGATTCTCCGCCGTATCGACCCGCGCAAGGACGTGGATGGATTCCACCCTGTGAATGTCGGACAGCTTGCCATCGGGGCGCCCGGTCTGCGCCCCTGTACGCCTGCAGGATGTATCCGTATGCTCGAGTATGCAGGGATTCCCATCGAGGGGGCGCGTGCGGTCATCATCGGGCGCAGCAACATCGTCGGCAAGCCCATGGCGCATCTCCTCCTCGAGCGGAACGCGACAGTGACCATCTGTCACTCGCGCACACAGAATCTCGCTGCCGTTGCGCGGGAGGCGGATATCCTTGTTGCTGCAGTCGGACGGCCGCGCTTCGTTACGGCGGATATGGTAAAGCCGGGGGCGACGGTGATTGATGTGGGCATCAATCGGATTGCGCCAAAGCAGCTTGTCGGCGACGTGGACTTTGATGCGGCTGCCGAGGTCGCGGGAGCGATCACACCTGTGCCTGGCGGCGTGGGACTTTTGACGGTCGCCATGCTGATGGAGAATGTCGTGCAGGCAGCGCAGGCGCAGATGGAACAGGGAGGTGTCGAGGGATGAAATCGGATGTAGAGATTGCACGCGCAGCAGAGCTGCGCCCCATCACGGAGATTGCACAGACACTCGGCATTGCGCCGGAGCACATCGAGCCATACGGAAGGTACAAGGCGAAGCTGACGCCCGCCGCATGCGCGGGTGCAAAGGGGGAGAACGGAAAGCTCATCCTCGTCACAGCGATCAATCCGACACCTGCAGGCGAGGGGAAGACTACGACGAGCGTCGGACTCGCGGATGCGCTCCATCGTCAGGGCAAGAAAACGATCGTCGCCCTGCGTGAGCCGTCTCTCGGTCCGTGCTTCGGCATGAAGGGCGGCGCAGCGGGCGGCGGCTATGCGCAGGTTGTGCCGATGGAGGACATCAATCTCCATTTTACAGGAGATTTCCATGCCATAACGACGGCGCACAACCTCCTCGCAGCGCTCATCGACAATCATATCTTTCAGGGGAATGCCCTCGATCTCGATGTGAACCGCATCGTGTGGAAGCGTGTGCTCGACATCAACGACCGTGCCCTGCGTCACGTTGTCACGGGGCTCGGCGGGCGTGTGCACGGCGTGCCGCGCGAGTCAGGCTTTGACATCACGGTCGCCTCGGAGATGATGGCGATCCTCTGCCTTGCGGACGATCTTGCGGATATGAAGCGCCGTCTTGGACGCATCCTTATCGGCTACACGCGCAGCGGCCGACCCGTCCGCGCGGAGGAACTCGGTGCGACGGGGGCGCTCACGCTTCTCTTTAAGGATGCTATCAAGCCGAACCTTGTGCAGACCATCGAGGGCACGCCTGCGCTCATCCACGGCGGACCGTTTGCGAACATCGCACATGGGTGCAGCAGCGTGACGGCGACGAAGTATGCGCTGCGCTGTGCAGACTACGTTGTAACGGAGGCGGGATTCGGCGCGGATCTCGGCGCGGAGAAATTCTTTGACATCAAGTGCCGTTTGGCAGGGCTGCGCCCGGATGCAGCGGTCATCGTCGCTACGGTGCGTGCGCTCAAGATGAACGGCGGTGTGCCGAAGGATGCACTCGGCACGGAGAACCTCGATGCGCTTAAGCGGGGTGCGGCAAATCTCGAAAAACACATTGAGAACATCGGCAAATTCGGCGTACCCGCCGTCGTCGCCGTCAATGTCTTCCCGACGGACACAGAGGCAGAACTCTCTCTCCTCGAGGACCTTTGCGCGCGTCTCGGAGCGCCTGCGGTGCGCTCCGAGGTCTGGGCGAAGGGCGGTGCGGGCGGCCTTGCCCTTGCGGATGCCGTGGAGGCAGCGCTCGCGAGACCCGCGGACTTCCATCCGATTTATGACGAGAAAAATGGGATTGCAGAGAAAATCGAGACGATTGCCCGCGAGATCTACGGCGCAGATGGGGTGGACTTCACGCCTGAAGCGAGAAAGCAGATGGCGGAGATGCAGGAAATTGGCATGACGGAGACACCCGTCTGCATGGCAAAGACCCAGTATTCCTTCTCCGATAATCCTGTGCTGCTCGGGCGTCCGACGGGGTTCCGCATCACCGTGCGCGAGCTGCGTGCCGCCTGCGGGGCGGGCTTCGTCGTCGCACTCACAGGGAATGTCCTCACCATGCCGGGGCTGCCGAAGCAGCCGGCGGCGATGGGTATGGACATCACGGAGGACGGCATCATCACGGGGCTGTTTTAGACGATTGGTGCCGTCACGGGAGAGGGGGGAGAGGGATCGTGGGAGAGATCTATGTCGAAGGCGTGCGCGAGCTGATGGCGGCGTACAACGAGAGCGGCGATACGGTGCTATACGATGCCCTGCATGCGCTCTGCTATGCGCCGAATGAAACGTCGCTGCGGGAGAACTACGAGAGAAATATCGCGTGTTATCAGGCATCGTATGATCCGCCTGCGCTGCCCGTCTACGATGTACTTCCCGTCCTGCTCTTCCCTGTGACGGATGCATACAGTGTCCTCTTTGACAAGGAGACGCACCGCTTTCTCTTAGATGGAGCGGTGGGCTTTTTTGCGCTGCTGCAGACACTTCTCTTTGCAGATGAGACGGAGCTCGCCGCCGCGGCGGAGCGGTATCGGCGTGTGTGTGCTGATGCACGGGCACGTATGCTGTCACAGGACATCGAGCATGCCGTCGCTGTCCAGGACTTCGGCACAGCGGCGCAGCGTGCGGCAGAGGACTATCATGCGCTGTGTCCGCATGGGGAGCTCTACGAGCTTTTTCATGCGGAGGCGGCGCTTTTCTGTGCGGATATACAGAGCGCTCTCTACTATGGCACGGCGGCCTATGAAAAGCGGAAGATGAGCGCGCGCGTCTGCGGGCTTCTTTCGCGCGTTTACCATGCAGCGGGAGAGATCGTGCAGGCGGTCAAGTACCAGATTCTTTCGGCAGAACGTACAGAGCTGTCTCTGCCGCATGATCCTGTGCTGCTTGCGGCCTGTCTCCGTGCGGTTACTGCTGCCGATTCGGATATGCGCTACGCTCCGTTTGTACATCGTGCCACCCTTGTTGACGGTGTGATTCGGTCTGATTTTATCGTTCCTCTTGCTGAGGAGATGCTCCGATTTTCCGAGGATTTGCCGCGTTACTGGACGGGAATCTACAATCCCTATGCTCAGATGCATGTCAAAAGCAGACTTTTGTCGATTATGAATGCGGCAATGGAGGAATATGGGAAGAGTATCTACTGCGACGTTACCTTTGATCTTATGAAGGCGAAGGAGCAGACCGAGGTTCTGCTTGCACCGCAGGAGGGAGTCCCTGTCCTTGTCCCGATTGCAGTGAAAAATGAACGACAGACAGTTTCCTTCAAAGAGGCAGGGAATGTCCGCTCTATGGTATTGGCCAGAGGAGAGTTTGCCTTCTATCGCATCGAACAACCAACATGTGTTCAATCTAAGGACTTATTTGCTGTGGGATCTCCCGTTGTTCTTCGCCATAGCCCGCGGCGCAGGAAGATCGTGCTGAACCTGCTCGCAGATGGACTCTCATGGCAAGAAGTACGGCGAGGTCGGTACAGTCTTGTGCCGAATTTGATGAAGTTTTTTCAAAAAGGCGTTATTTTTAATCACCATTTTTCTGGCTCAGAATATACGTATCCATCACTTGCATCAATTGAAACGGGGCTATACCAGCATCATACGCAGATCGCAGAGCCTGGTGCACCATTTGCACTCTCTTCGTCTTATGTGACGCTGTCAGAGCAGATGAAGCGGCTTGGCTACTACTGCGTCAATCTAATGGGATGCAGTGATGCCGTCTATAATGGCATCTCTCGTGGGTATGATCGATTGATTGTCAACCCTTGGGTCATGCGGGCAGCAGACGGAGTGGAGCGCCTGATCAGACATATTGAGGCATTCGATGCGTGTGATAATTTTGTTCTCCTCCACTTTGCAGATACACATCCCAACAATTTTGACGTTCCGTCTCCCGTGAAAGCACAGACACATCTGTGTCTTGAAGATGTCCTGCAGGAGCAGGATGCGGTGGCATCGGTATTTCTGAAACCGAATGTACTTAGCCAGTATGTCAACCATGCAGAAATACAGGCGATGGATCGGCAGCTCGGGTATCTCTTTGACTATCTCACATCGCACTATGCGGATGACGAGTACATCGTCCTTCTCTACTCTGATCACGGTACATCGGTGCACGCACGGAGTCCCTACCTCCTCAGCGAGGAGCAGACGGGCGCGGCGCTGATGGCACGCGGTGCAGGTGTGCCAGCGCTGGGGTGCGTCGATGAGCTGGTGAGCAGCGTCGATATCTATAAGATTCTCGGTAAGCTTGCGGGCTATCCGATTGATGCGCCGTATCTGGATGGGAATCTGCCGGAGGCATTCGGCGGACAGCGGCGGGAGTACACGGTGAGCAACTCCATCTATCCGGGGCAGACGTATAAAATCTGTGTGCGTACGGAGCGTCATGCATTCCATCTGGAGACGGAGGAGCTCACCCGTGAGGACGGGACAGTCTCCTTTGCGCGATACAAATATCATATCCACGAGCGGAATGAAAACTATGCCGAAGTATTTGACGATGCGCTCGCACGGTACTTCCTCGACATTGTACGCCAGTATACGGAGAGTTTTCGGCGCTAGAAAATAGGAGTTTTGCATGGATAAACACATTGCTCTCACGGGGAGACAGGAGCAGATTCATGATCTGGATACACTCCCCAGATGGGACCGCAGTCTGATAGATTACCGCAAATATCATCAGTATGTGGGGCAGAGCGGCATTCGCTATGAGATGACGATGCAGGCGACACGCGGCTGCCCCTACCGCTGCTTCTACTGTGATGTGCAGAATCTGACGCCGATGCATCGCCGCCGCTCTGTGGAGAGCGTGTTCGACGAGGTGAAGTATCTGCATGATATGGGTGTTCGTAAGAGTGAGTTCATCGACGATGCGTTCAATGTCAATATCAATGAGTTCAAGACGTTCTTCCGCAAGGTAATCGCGTCCGGGATGGATATGAACTTCTACTTCCAGAGTGGTCTGCGCGGGGATCTGCTGGACAAAGAGGCGATTGATCTCATGGTCGAGGGCGGTACCAAGAGTATGAATCTTGCGCTCGAAAGTGCATCCCCGCGCTTGCAGAAGATGATGGGAAAATATCTGCAGATCGATCGCCTGCGCGAGAACCTCGCCTATATCGTCGAGAAATACCCGCAGATCATCGTCGGGCTCAATGCGATGCACGGCTTTCCGACGGAGACGGAGGAGGAAGCGCAGGCGACGCTTGATTTCATCATGGATGTAAAGTGGCTGCATTTCGCACATCTGCATAATGTACGCATCTTCCCAAACTCAAGGTTGGAGCAGGTCGCTCTTGAGAACGGCGTGACGAAGCAGGAAATCGAAGAGTCATTGACGCTGCCATATCACATCATTCCTCCGACGATCAAACTCGATCCCGACTTCTCACGCAAGCTGCGGCTCGGCTTCGTCCATCGGTATGTGCTCAGTCCGAAACGTCTGCGCCATGTGCTGCGACATCAGCTTGCAGTCATGAATGAGGAAGAGCTGATCTATAAGTACCGCACGATTTTTCCGACACACATCGAGACGCTGGACGATATTCTGCGCCTTGCGAAAATCAAGCGTGAAGAAATTGATATATCGAAAATGCCGAAGGCGGATGTGCCGCATATTGCCTATCCGAAGCGGACGCAGAAGGCGGCGGAAGGCGCACTGCGCATTCTCTTCCTTGATGCGAGTCACTTCTTCTCGGCTGACCGCTCGAACGAAATCAACGCCGTGGAACCACCGCTTGGCGGAATGGCGATTCTCTCGTACCTGAACGAGAAATTCGGCGACCGTATTTACGGCGAGATTGTTAAGACGGGGGTCGATGTCGATACGATGGAGGAGCTGCGCGAGAAGGTCAAGGCGTTTCGACCTCATCTTCTCATGCTGCGTACGCTGACTTACTACAAGGATTTTTTCGTCGATGTCGTGGCAGAGATGAGAAAACTCTTTCCTGATGTACCGATTGTTGCAGGCGGTCCGCATCCGACGATTGATTCAGAGGACTGCCTCTGCCGCGCCGGTGTCGATGTCTGTGTCATCGGTGAGGGCGAGATCATCTGTGGCGACCTCGTCGGGCAGATGTTGGAGGCAGGGCGATTCCCTGATACGGAGACGCTGAAGGGGATCAAGGGCATCGCATTCCGCTCGGATGGTCAAATGTTGCCCGAGGCAGTCGCGCCGAATGGCAGCCATGCGGCATACGCGCGCTATCCGCTGTGGGTGCGGGCAGGAACAGAAAAGGCAGTGAATAAATGATTCTGGGGATTTACTGTGCGGGGAATCTGGGCAAGGTATTTTATGATTTGGCCGTGCGCATCAACGCCGTACAAAGACGATGGGAGAAGATCGTATTCCTTGACGATGTGTATGAAGGAGCATCTTTCTATGACGGAGCGGAAGTCCATCGGCTCTCTGCATGGAAAGCGCCGAAAGAAAATATCGAGATTGTGATTGCCAATGGTACGCCGCGTGGCCGCAAGGCGATCTACAATCGTGTCGTAGGCGAGGGATATCGCCTTGCAACGCTGATTTCTCCGACAGCCATTGTTTCGCCGTCTGCGCGGCTCGGGGCGGGGGTTGTCGTGTTGGACTATGCAGCGGTACTGGCTGATGCAGTCGTTGAGGATAATGTACTGGTCTCTGTTTATTCTGTAGTCGGACACGATGTCTTCGTCGGGGCACATAGCGATATCCAGACGAATACGATCCTCGGCGGCAATGTGCACATTGGGGAGGGAACGTTTCTTGGTCTTTCTGTGACCGTGAAGGAGAAACTCTCCATCGGGGGTGACACGATTGTCGGCATGGGCGCTGTTGTCAGCAGGGAGATCGGCGACGGTGTCATTGCTGTTGGTGATCCTGCGCGTGCTGTCCGACGGAATGAAGATGGTGTCATCTTTAGGGATCACTCGTAAGGGAGATCTTTTGGAGAGGAGTGATGGTGTGGAATATGGGCTGCTGACCCATATTGGGGCATTGGACATGCAGGAGTATCAGCAGAATCGTCCTCCATGGATGTTTGTCGATGAAATTCTGGAGGTGCTGCCTGGAAAATATGCAAAGGGGTATAAGACCTTCACATATAACGAGTGGTTTTTCCCCGCACATTTTCCAGATGATCCGAATGTTCCGGGGCTGATCCAGACGGAGGCAATGGAACAGGTCTTCTTGATGACGTTCCTGACGCTTCCCGCGTACAAAGGGAAGAAGACGGGCTGTATTGATGTGCGAAGCCGATATCTGAAAAAACTTGTCCCGGGGAACCGGTTGGATATCGAGGCTGCGCTGACGAGCTTTAAGCGAGGTCTTGCGAAAGGGACTGCGCAAGGCTATGTCGGGGGAGAACCTGCCTGTTCGGCGGAATTCGTGCTCACCATTCCGGACGTCATAGAAGAGTTTCGTGTGAAGGCCGAAAGGCCGTAATATAGAAAGGTGAAATATCATGACCAATTTGGAAAAGTACAACGAAGCATTTATCTCCTCATTCAATGTGGAGGAGACAGCACTTGCCTCGCTCGTATATCAGGGCGTGAAGGAGTGGGACAGCATCGGGCACATGTCGCTCGTTTCGGAGCTTGAGGATGCATTTGATATCGAGATGGAGACGGACGATATCGTTGATTTCTCCGGCTATGAGAAGGGCAAGGAGATCTTGAAAAAGTACGGTGTGGAGATCTAAGTCCATGGACGAGCAGAAAGGATTCAGTCTCGATGGGTATGCACTGCAGAAGTATCAGCCGAACCGCTATCCATTCTTGATGATCGACTACGTGACGGAGGTCATCCCGGGTAAGAGTGCGAAGGGGTATAAGAATCTCTCGAACAATGAGTGGTATTTCCCGAAGCACTTTGAGGGACACCCGAATATGCCGGGGGCACTTCAGCTTGAGGCTCTCGCGCAGATGCTGACGGTCGCCATTACGACCCTGCCCGGCATGGAAGGGTATGCCACGCACGCGATGAAGCATGTTGTACGCTTTCGCAAGGAGATTTTCCCGGGCGAACGATTGGACATTGAAACAGAGGTCAAGTCCTGGAAACGTGGGATTTGCATCGGTGTCGGCAGGGGTTATACGAATGGGACGCTCGCCTGCGAGGCGGAGATGACGATCACGATCCCTGAGATTTTCAAGGCATACCTGCCCGATCACGGAGAGCATCAATGAGCATCATGGAAAAGCCGCAGGCTATGGCAAAGATGCACCGCCTTTACCGCAATATAAAAAAGAACGGCGGACGTATCGGGACAAACCTGCGGGTGCTCGAATTGGTTTACAGTAATGCCTGCAATTTCAAGTGCGAGCATTGTTCGACGCGCGCGCCGCTTGGTGAGAATGCAGACGAGCTGATGCCGCTCGACAAGGTGGCGGAGCTTGCTGACGAGGCACATGAGCTTGGCATTGTTGAGTGGAATATGCACGGCGGCGAGCTGTTGACGAACAAGGCACGCCTGTTGGAGTTGATCGCTGCAATCAAGCCTGAGCGGTTCTATGTGTTCTTGACCTCGAACGGTTATCTGATGACGAAGGAAACGGCAGCGGAGCTTGCCGAGGCGGGTGTCAACCGCGTCTCCATCAGTATCGACAGCTTCAATCCGAAGGTTCATGATGCATTCCGCGGCATGAAGGGCGCGTATGAGCGTGCGATGCAGGCACTCGAATATGTAAAAGAGGCGGGCATGGACCCGTTTATGAACATCACGGTTGGACATTTCAACGCGTTTTCGGAGGATGTAGAGAATCTTTGCCGCTACTCGTATGAACACGGCTACAAGACGTTCATCAATATTGCAATTCCATCAGGCAACTGGCAGGGGCATCTCGATGTCGTTGTCGACGATAGGGATCGGGCGCATCTGATGGAGCTGCGCAAGAAGTACGGCAATATCCACCGTGATCTTTGGAATCCCTTCGACAAGATGAATGAGGGTGTGCTGGGCTGCCAGACGATGAGCAAACTCTACGTTACACCGAACGGTGATATTTTTCCGTGCTCCTTCATGCACATTTCGCTTGGCAACGTCTACGAGCAGAAACTGAAGGACATCATTGAATTCGGATACAGTATCCGCTATTTTCATGATCACAGTGAGAAATGTCTCGCGGGGGAGGATCTTTCCTTTATCGAAAAATTTATGGTGGACAAGAAGATGTCTGTCATGGCGCCGCTTGATGCACGGGAAATCTTTACAGAGGAAGACTATATCAAATAGGGGACGCAGATGATCTTAGCCGGCAGGAATGCAGTCGTGACGGGTGCAAATCGCGGCATCGGCGCAGCCATTGTCGCAGCGTTTGCCGCACAGGGAGCGAATGTGTGGGCGTGCGCCCGCCGTGAGACAACAGATTTTTTGGAAACGTGTACGAAGCTGACACAGGCGCATGGTGTATGGATTGAGCCGGTGATCTTTGACATGGCGGAAGAGGCGGAGATCAAGGCGGGCGTGCAGCAGATCCGCGCGGGGAAGAAGACTGTCGATATTCTTGTGAATAATGCAGGGATCGTATCGGAGAACCGCCTCTTCCTAATGGCCGATCCTGCGGAGATGCAGCGTGTTTTTGCCGTAAATTTCTTTGCCGCTATGCAGCTGACGCAGCGTGTGGCAAAACTCATGGTTCGCCAAAAGGCAGGGGCGATTGTCAATATCTGCTCGATCGCTGCGCTTGACGGCGAACCGGCGCAGATGGAGTATGTTGCGAGCAAGGCGGCACTCGTCGGCGCGACCCGAAAGCTCGCCTCGGAACTTGGTGCGTACGGCATTCGCGTCAATGGCATCGCCCCGGGACCAACGCAGACGGATATGCTCGCCGCGATGGCGGGGGAACTGCGCAGCCGCATGGAGGCGGCGACGCTCCTCCGTCGTCTTGCCGAGCCGCAGGAGATCGCCTCTGTTGCTGCGTTCCTTGCATCGGATATGGCGAGCTACATGACGGGGCAGATTCTTCGCGTAGACGGAGGGATGAGACGATGACAGGAGAGGAGCTTCGCTGCCGGGCCCAACACATGCGGCGTATGGCATTGGATCTAGCTTATCGCTGCGGTACCAGTGCACATCTTGGCGGCGGTTTGTCCATGATGGAGATTTTATCCGTCCTGTACGGTGCTGTGATGAATACGGCACAGCGTCCCGTTCCCTATGATGCACGGGACAAGTTTATTTTGAGCAAGGGGCATGGTGTTCTGGGGCTGTATACGGCACTTGCCGCATTCGGCATTATTACGCAGGAGAAGCTCGCGACGTTTCAACAGGACGGCTCGGATCTCATTGCCCACCCTGTCATGAATGAGGCTATTGGCATCGAATCGTCGAGCGGAAGCCTCGGGCAGGGGATCTCGATGGGCGTCGGACTGGCACTTGCCGCGAAGAAGAAGGACTATGCCTACCAGACATTTGTCCTCTGCGGCAACGGCGAGAGCAACGAGGGGGCGGTGTGGGAGGCCGCGATGAGTGCGGTGCAGTTTAGGCTTGACAATTTCACACTCATCCTCGACAACAATCACATGCAGAGCGACGGGGCGAGCGAGGGGATTCTCGATGTGTCGGATCGCTATGCCGCCATGCTGAATGCTGTCGGGTTTGAGACGATTGAGGTGGATGGGCATGACGTCCCGGCGCTGATGGAGGTGTTCCAACGGGAAAGAGAAGCCGGGAAACCGCGTGCGGTTGTTGCTCATACGGTCAAGGGAAAGGGCGTCAGCTTCATGGAGAACGACAACGACTGGCATCATAACCGCTTGACAGAGGAGCAGTATCAGAGGGCGATTGCGGAGGTGGGGCAGTTATGATGGAACTCACGAAAAGCAAGGCGCGGCTTTGGTCGAAGCTCGGTTCACGTGCCGTCTTTGGCATGGCGCTGCTCGACATGGCAGAACGAGGTGTGGACTTTTTTGCAATGTCGGCAGATCTCGTCCACTCATCCGGCCTCGCACGTTTTGAGGAAATGTTTCCAGAGCACTGCATCAATATGGGCATTGCCGAGCAGAATATGATTGGTGTCGCGGGTGGTATGGCAAAGGATGGCACACCGATCTTTGCAACGTCGTTCGCCCCCTTTATCACGATGCGCGCAGCAGAACAGGTGCGCATGAACATGGGCTATATGCAGCTCAATGTCAAGACGGTCGGTCTTGGGAGCGGGCTTATTATGGCACAACTCGGCAATTCGCATTTCGGCATCGAGGATGTCTCTGTCATGCGTGCCATTCCGAATATCACGGTTGTTTCACCCGCAGACTGCAGCGAGATTGTGAAGGCGGTTGAGGCGATTGCACGGCACAAAGGCCCCGTCTATCTGCGGCTGACGGGAGGACCGGGAAATCCCGTTGTCTATTCGGAGGAGTACGAGTTTACGATCGGTCGGGCGATCACACTGCGCGAGGGTACAGATGTTGCCGTCGCCGCGGCAGGAACGATGGTTCATACTGCTCTTGCTGCGGCGGAGATGCTCGGTGAATCGGGCATCAGTACACAGGTTGTCGATATGCACACGATCAAGCCGCTCGATACGGATTGTCTGGATGGACTCTTGTCGCATCGCCTGCTCGTGACGGTAGAGGAGCATACGGTTTGCGGCGGCCTTGGCAGTGCCGTCGCAGAGTATCTTGCGCCGAAGGTGAAGCGTCCGCCGCAGCTCATGATCGGTATAGAAGATGTGTTCCCGCATGCCGGGTCGTATGAATATATGCTGAAGGAATGCGGCCTGACAGCAGAGCAGATTGCCGCACGGATTCGTGCAGCAATCGATGAAACGGCGTGAAGAGCAAGGTGAGGGAAATGACAAACAGGCTGTGGGATTTCTCTGCATTTGCAAACAATACGGCACTCCTGTCTGATGTGTGCGCTGTGACCTATCAGGAACTTGGGGAAGAGGCGGAGCGGATTTCTGCGTGTGCCGCACCACGTTCCTTGGTCTTTCTTTTAGCCCGCAATTCGCCTGCCGCGATTGCGGGCTATGTCGGTTTCGTGCAGAACGGAATTGTACCTGTGATGATCGATGCTGCACTCGATGCGGGGCTACTCACCACGCTCCGTGCGGCGTACCGTCCCGGCTATGCATGGGTTCCGGCGGAATGTGCGGGGGTGTTTGGCACAGCGCGTGAAATCCTGCGGAAGGATGAATATGTGCTGCTCGATTTGGAGGAGAAAAGCCCCTTTCCCCTGCATGACAACCTCGCCCTCCTCATGACGACATCCGGCTCGACAGGCAGTCCGAAGCTGGTGCGTCAGAGCTATGAGAATCTCAAAGCAAACACCGCGTCTATTGTGGAATATCTGCATTTGGACGCAGCGGAACGTGCCGTGACGAATCTGCCGCTGCACTATGTCTATGGGCTTTCGATCCTCAATACGCACCTTGCGGTCGGCGCTTCTGTTGTTGTGACGGAGAAGACACTCTTTGACCGCAGTTTTTGGCAGCTGATGCGGGACAAAGAGGTTACGAGTTTCTCCGGCGTACCCTACACCTACGCGATGCTGAAACGACTGCGCTTCTTCCGTATGGATCTCCCTGCGCTCCGTACGCTGACGCAGGCGGGCGGCAAGCTCGATCCAGAGCTGCACAGCGAGTTTGCTGCCTATGCAGATGCGCACGGGAAGAAATTCGTCGTGATGTACGGCGCGGCAGAGGCGACGGCACGCATGGGGTATCTGCCGCCGCAGGATGCACTGGAAAAGGTCGGGGCGATGGGCATTGCGATTCCGGGCGGCAGGTTTGCGCTTGTCGACGAGGCGGGCGCGGAGATCACGGCGGCGGATACCGTCGGCGAGCTGGTCTATTACGGCGCGAATGTTACGCTCGGCTACGCGGAGAGCGGCGCGGATCTCGCACGGGGCGACGAGCGTCATGGACGCTATGAGACGGGCGATCTCGCCCGCCGTGATGCAGATGCATACTATACCGTCGTCGGGCGCAAGCGGCGATTTTTGAAGATGTTCGGCAAGCGGACGAATTTGCAGGAGGTTGAGCATATTCTCCGCCAGCAATTTGGTGATATCGAGGTTGCGTGCGCGGGGGTCGACGATCATCTCTATATTTTTGTGACGCAGGAGACGCTTGCTTTTGAGGTCGTGCCGTTTTTGAGCGCAAAGCTCGGCCTGCACCATACGGCGTTTGCGGCAAAATGTATTGCAGAGATCCCGAAAAACCCCGCGGGAAAGACGGTCTATCGGGAGCTGGAGCAGTATTATGACGTATGAGGACGTGCTCGCCCTGCCGCCATTTGGCATCGCGCATGAGGAAAAGCAGGGACTTCTGTGTGCAGGACTGCTGCAGCTGACGGAGCATCATAGAGCGCACTGTGCATCCTATGCGCGCATGATGGAGACGATTGGCTTTTCTGCTGCGGACGTTCATTCGGTGGAGGATATTCCCTTTTTGCCCGTGCGCCTTTTTAAGGAGATGGCGCTGCGGAGTGTGGCAGAGGAGGATGTGTTCAAGACGATGACCTCGTCGGGGACGACGGGGCAGCAGGTGTCGAAGATTTTCCTCGACCGTGAAACGGCGGCGAACCAGCAGAAGACACTCGTGCGCATTGTCTCCGACCGTATCGGGGGCAGCCGTTTGCCGATGCTCATTCTTGACTGTCCCTCCGTGGTTAAGAACCGTGCGATGTTCTCGGCGCGCGGAGCGGGCATTCTCGGATTTTCGATCTTCGGACGAAAGAAGCTCTACGCGCTGAATGACGCGATGGAGCTGCAGCTGGATGCCGTCCGTGCATTTCTCGCGGAACACGCGGAGCAGCGCATCCTGCTCTTCGGCTTCACCTTTATGGTGTGGCAGCATTTCTACAAGGCGCTGCGGGCGGCGGGGGAACGGCTCGACCTCTCGAATGCCGTGCTGATTCACGGCGGCGGATGGAAAAAACTCGCATCTGAAGCGGTTGCGCCTGCGGCGTTTCGCAGTGCGCTGCGCGAGGTCTGCGGCGACCTTGATGCTGCGGACTACTACGGCATGGTGGAGCAGACGGGCTGCATCTATCTCGAATGCGCGGAGGGACATCTCCATGCGAGCACGTACGCCGATGTCATTGTGCGCCGTCCGCTTGACTTTTCGGCGGCGGATTTCGGAGAGCGCGGCATCATCGAGGTCGTCTCGCTTCTGCCGAAGTCATACCCAGGGCACGCGCTCCTGACGGAGGATGAGGGCGTTCTGCTCGGTGAGGATGACTGCCCGTGCGGGCGGAAGGGGAAATATTTCCAGGTGCTCGGTAGATTAAAGCAGGCGGAACTGAGGGGGTGCAGTGATACCTATGCAGCAGCATTTTGATGATGTCGCCTATGCACTCGGCAGTGCGGAAAGTGAGGCGCGGATGGCGGAGGTGCATCCGCTTCCGATCTTTTCGGAGGAGGCCTCCGCCTTTCTCGCCGACCTCTCAGCAAGAATTCTTACGGATGCGGAGGCAAAGGCGTATCCTGATGTCGTAACGCTTGGATTTTGGTGCCGTCCCGCCGCACTGCGTCAGATGCAGCAGCCCTATCATACAGAAGGAAATCGGCTCGGCCGCGGCATTGTCTTTCACATTGCGCCCTCGAATGTGGCGGTGAACTTTGCCTACTCGTGCCTTGCGGCGCTTCTCGCGGGAAATGCAAGCATCGTGCGTCTGCCGTCAAAGGATTTTCCACAGGTCGATGTTCTCTGTCGGATTTTTGCGGAGACGCTTGCGGAGTTCCCCGCGCTCTTTCCGTATTTCCTCTTTATCCGCTATGGGCATTCCCAGGAGATAAACGAGCACTATTCACGCATCTGTCAGACGCGTGTTGTCTGGGGCGGGGATGCGGCGATTGAAGCAATACGTCGCGCACCGCTCCCGCCGCGCACGAATGAAATCACGTTCGCTGACCGCCACTCGCTGGCCGTGATCGATGCACCTGCCTATCTCGCCGCAGAGGATAAGGAGCGGATTGCACGGGACTTCTACAATGACACCTATCTCAGCGATCAAAACGCCTGTACCGCGCCGCATTTCATCATCTGGTTCGGCACGGCAGAGAAGGTCAAGGCGGCGCAGGAGGTGTTTTGGCGCACCCTGCATGCGTTTGTGAAGGAGCGCTACACGCTGCAAGGCGTTCAGGCGGTGGACAAGCTGACGCAGCTCTATCGGATCGGCGTGCACGCTGCAGTGCAGCAAATACCTATGGAGGATAATCTGATCACGCGTGTCCGCGCGGCGATGCTGACGGAGGAACTTGCCTCATATAGGGCGGGAAGCGGTTTTTTTATCGAGTATCGAGCGCAGGACATCGCGGAAATTCGTCCGCTCTGCGGGATATCATGTCAGACGATCTCGTATTACGGCGCGGTGCGGGAGACCCTTTTACAGACAGTTCTCGCCATGCGTCCCGCAGGTGTTGACCGCATCGTACCGATGGGGCGCACGATGGACTTTGCGCTTGTCTGGGACGGTGTTGACCTCATTCGGTCGATGAGCCGTTTGATTTCGGCAGTTTGAAGGGAGGATATGCTCATGTGCACGAAGGTGCTCGTTGTTCTCGGCGGTGATCTGGATGAGGAGCTTGTCCCTCTTTATCAGCGTGCGGAGCGGGAGGGGACGCTTTCGATTGTTGGTTATGCACGGCAGACGGAGCAGGGGCTTTCGTTTGAGGGGCCGGCGGGTGATGTGAGTGTTCAGCGCGTGCTGCTCTCGTGTTCAAAACTTTTTCCCATGATTGCATATTTGCGGCAGTATGCGCCAGAGATCCCGCGTGCGGCACTGATGGACGGGCGTATCTTTCGGATGCAGGGGCTGGATGTATCGCGCCTCTTTGCGGAAAATATCGGTTATGCACCGCTTCAGGCGAATCTTGTGGATCAGGAAGAGGCATTCCTGGATGTGACGCGGGCGGAGATTCCGCGCGTCTGGTCATATGGTTTGCGAACGGTCTCTCTCGGCGCGAAGAGCTATTGCGGTGCGCAGATCGAGTGGGGATATCGCGGCGGTGTACAGGAGGTGCGCATCGGAAACTATACGTCGTTTGGCCCTCATGTCATTCTCGAGGTTGGACTTAACAATCAGCATGACTATCGTCGTGTTACAACGTATGATCCCGGCTGCATGGACTTTGAGACGGCAGACTGGTGTGCAAAATTAGGATATAAAGGTTCTGGAAATGGGGGGATGCACATTGGTTCCGATGTTTGGATTGGACGCGGCAGCCGACTGAAGGCGGCGGGAGACAGCGGCATCCTCACGATTGGAGATGGCGCTGTTATTGCAGCAGACAGCGTCGTCGTGAGGGACGTGCCGCCCTATGCGATTGTAGGCGGCAACCCTGCCCGGCTCATCAAGTATCGTTTTTCCCCAGAGGTGATTGCAGGACTGCTGCAGCTGCGCTGGTGGGACTGGCCGATAGAAAAACTCCATGAACATCTGGATGTTCTGAATGACCCTGCTGCATTCCTAGAGAGGCATGGCCTTTGGCAATAGAGGGGAATCTGCTTATGAATGACAAGAAAATTGCCGTCATCGCCCAGTGTGAGACAGATGGACACGCTGCTATATGCCCGTATCTCGATGCGGTTGATGTGCCGCAGGGCTATGAGGTGGAGCTGATCGAGGTGCCTGCGGGCGGGTATGTTGCAGATACCTACCGGCGTGCCATGGAGCAAAGCGATGCAAAATATAAAGTCTATCTGTCGGCGGGGAGTATTCTGCTCAGATTGAATTTCTTTGCGGAAATGCTGCGTATATTTGAGGCGGATGCCGGCATCGGCATCATGGGGCTCGTTGGCGCAAAGCAGCTCTCGACGACGGGACTGCTCGCCGCCTCGCCATTCGTCAAGGGCAGGCTCCTCTATACCGATGATACAGGATTTCGCGGCGCTGAGATCGAGGGGGCGATGGAGGAGGTCATGGCGGTGAGCGCAGATCTCATCGCCACACAGTACGATATTCCGTGGCGCAGTGATCTTTTCCATAGGGATTGCTTCTTTGCGGAAGCACAGTGCATTGAATTTCGCCGCAAGGGATATCATGCAGTAGTGCCCCAGCAGGATGCTCCGTGGCTGCTCACATCTAAACGGACAGGTGCGGCGGATGAAGCGAGCCGAGAGGTGTTTCTCGACACATATTCAATGGAAATCTATCCGCTTGTCTCAATCATTATTCCAACGTTTGAGCGTCCGCACTACTTCCGGCTCGCTCTTGAAAGTGTTCTTGCACAGACCTATCGCAATCTGGACATCTTCATCACGGACAACTCGCATAATACAGAGACGGCGGACATGATGCGGCGCGATTTCTCAAGCGATCCGCGTATTCACTACGAGCATCATCCCTCTTACGGGGTATACGAGAATTGGGCCTGTGCCCGCAGTTATGACAACGCGGATGCACGCTATGTCAACTGGCTGATGGACGATGATCTCTTCCTGCCGGATAAGATTGCGGTCATGATGGATTGTTTCTTTGCACACCCTGATCTCAGTCTTGTCACCTCGTATCGGGAATGTATTGACAAGAACGGTAATAAGCTGCCGGATCTTCCCGCAACCACGCCGCTTACTAAGGAAATTACAAAATTCAGCGGAGAAGCGATTGGGAAAAATATTCTTGTCAGCCTGAAAAATTTTATCGGTGAGCCGACGACGGCACTGATTAGAAAATCTTTCTTACTGCACGGACATGATTTGGGGTTTTCCGGCAAGGAGGGAAAATATCTCACATCGGATTTTCCCACTTGGCTGCGTCTGCTGAGGCAAGGCGACATGATCTACATCCCAACGCCGCTGAGTAAATTCCGTATGCATCCGGGCAATGACCAGCTTCGGTATACGACAATCATCATCGGCAGTATCTGCTGGGCGCTGACCATTCGCGCTGCCATCGAAGACAACGTGTATCTCCATGATTTGCAGATTCGGCGAAGGGTGATAGCAGAATGGCTGAAGATGGCGAGCGGTGTGATTCATATTGGTACGGAAATTCCAGAAGTTTGGGAGGATACAGAGCTGCAGGATCTGCTGTGTGTGTTTGCGGCGATGGCAGATGCGCTCCGGAGGGATTGCCGCATTGCATTTGATATCGATACGACACTGGTACTGCAGATGGATGAGGTCTGACGGCTGCAGCAGAGGGGAGGCAGGACATGAGCATTATGGTGACACGCTCGCCGATGCCGCCGATGGAGGAGTACATCGCGGAGATCAGTGATATTTGGCAGTCACGCTGGCTGACGAATATGGGGGCCAAACATCAGGCCTTTCAGGCAGCACTGCGGGAATTTTTCGGCGCGGCGCAGGTCGAGCTCTTTACGAACGGGCATATGGCGCTTGAGCTGACGCTGCAGGCACTGAATCTTTCGGGCGAGGTCATCACGACGCCGTTCACATTTGCCTCCACGACGCACGCGATTGTGCGCAACGGACTTGCGCCGGTATTCTGCGATATCGACCCGCATGACTATACGATGGATGTGACGAAGCTGGAGGCACTGATTACAGCGCGTACGTCTGCCATTATGCCTGTTCATGTCTATGGAAATGTCTGCTGCGTGGAGGAAATCGAGCGTATTGCAGATAAGTACGGGCTGAGGGTCGTTTATGATGCGGCACATTCCTTTGGCGTCTTCTATCGGGGGCGGAGTACAGCGGTGTTTGGGGATGTCTCCTGCTTCAGCTTCCATGCAACGAAGGTCTTTCACTCGATTGAGGGAGGGGCGGCATGTTTTCGCGATCAGGAGATCGGCAAGAAACTAGATCGGCTCAAGAATTTCGGCATCCGTGACGCAGAGTGCGTCGACGGGGTGGGCTCAAATGCGAAGATGAATGAGTTCTGTGCGGCAATGGGCTTATGCAATCTGCGCTATGTAGCGGCGCATATTGCGCAGCGGAAAGCTGTCTCAGAGCGTTATCGTGCGCGGCTGACGGGTGTTCCGGGTATTCAGCTGAACGAGATCCAGCAGGATGTGACGCCGAACTATGCCTATTTCCCTGTGGTGTTCCATGAGAAGGAATTTGGCAGCACACGCAACGATGTATTTGATGCGCTGCAGCGGGCGGATATATACAGCAGGAAGTATTTCTATCCGCTGACGAATACGTTTGCATGTTTTCACGGAAGGTATGATGCGGCGCAGACTCCTGTTGCGCAGTTCGTTGCAGATCGTGTTTTGACGCTGCCGATTTACCCCGAGCTTGCGCTGGAGACGGTGGATCGTATTTGTGATGTGGTGCTGTCCTGCCGATCCTGACGGCAATTCTTGCAAAAAATATCGTTTTATGCTAATCTTATCGTTGCAATTCATACAATAGCATTGACGATGTGCGGACGCCCTCGTCCCCTCGGGACGGGGGCGTTTCTTTCGGGAGGAACAGATTGATGAGTCAGGAATCCGGTGCCAATATTCCAAAGACGTACGACCCGCAGAGCTTTGAGCGGAAATGGTATCAGTACTGGGAATCGCATAAATTTTTCCACGACGAGGCGGATACGTCGCGTACGCCGTACAGCGTGGTGATCCCGCCGCCGAATGTGACGGGGCAGCTCCACATGGGGCACGCGCTCGACAATACGCTGCAGGATATCCTTGTGCGCTATCAGCGGATGCGCGGCAAGAATGTGGTCTGGATTCCCGGCTGCGACCACGCAGGAATTGCGACGCAGGCAAAGGTAGAGGAGTCTCTGCGTGCAGAGGGGACGAACCGGTTTGAACTCGGACGTGAAAAGTTTCTCGCACGCGTCTGGGACTGGAAGCAGCAGTATGGCGATCGCATCATGTACCAGCTCCGTATGCTCGGTGCGTCCTGCGACTGGGAGCGCGAGCGTTTCACGATGGATGAGGGCTGTTCGCGTGCGGTGCGCGAGGTCTTTGTGAGCCTTTATGAGCAGGGGCTGATCTATCAGGGGACGCGCATCACGAACTGGTGTCCGAACTGCACGACGGCGATCTCTGATATCGAGGTCGAGCATGAGACGGAGGAGGGGCATCTCTGGCACCTCCGCTACCAAATTGAGGGAACGGACGACTATGTGGAGATTGCAACGACGCGTCCCGAGACGATGTTCGGCGACACGGGCGTTGCGGTGCACCCCGATGATGAACGCTACAAGCACCTCGTGGGCAAGACGCTGATTCTGCCCGTGGTGGAGCGCCGCATTCCGCTCTTTGCCGATGCATACGTCGATCCGTCGTTCGGTACGGGCGCAGTCAAGGTGACGCCGGCGCACGATCCGAACGACTTCGAGATGGGGCAGCGGCATAATCTCGAGCAGATCGTTGTCATCAATGCCGACGGCACGATGGGAGAGGGCGCAGGAAAATATGCGGGACTCGACCGCTATGCGTGCCGGAAGCAGCTCGTGCAGGAACTCGGGGAGATCGGCGCGCTCGTGCGCACGGAGAAGCATGAGCATGCGGTCGGGCACTGCTCGCGGTGCAAGACCACGATTGAGCCGCTCGTGTCGAAGCAGTGGTTCATCCGCATGGAGGATCTGGCGAAGCCCGCGATTGCGGCGGTGAAGGACGGACGCATCCGCTTCGTCCCCGAACGCTTCACGAAAATCTATGAAAACTGGCTTGAGAATATCCGTGACTGGTGCATCTCACGTCAGCTCTGGTGGGGGCACCGCATTCCTGCATGGCACTGTGAGGACTGCGGTGAGACCTCTGTTTCGCGTGAGGACATCACGGCGTGCGCGCACTGCGGCAGCACGCACATCCATCAGGACGAGGACGTGCTCGATACCTGGTTCAGCTCCGCACTCTGGCCGTTCGAGACGATGGGCTGGCCCGAGGATACGGTGGATCTGCGTCAGTTCTACCCGACGGCGACGCTTGTGACGGGCTATGACATCATCTTTTTCTGGGTGGCGCGCATGGTCATGATGGGGCTGCGTTTCGGCGGGGATGTGCCGTTCCGCGATGTCTTTATCCATGGCCTCGTGCGCGACAGCGAGGGGCGCAAGATGTCAAAGTCCCTCGGCAACGGTATCGATCCCGTGGAGGTCATCGAGAAATACGGCGCGGATACGCTGCGCTTCATGCTCATCACGGGCAACACACCGGGCAACGATATGCGCTTCTATTGGGAGCGCGTCGAGGCGGCGCGCAATTTTGCGAATAAGATCTGGAATGCATCGCGCTATATGCTCATGAATCTTGAGGGGGCGGACGCTGCGTTTGTGCCTGAGGAGAGCGACTATACGCTTGCCGACCGCTGGATCCTTACGCGCTCTGCCGAGACGGTGCGCGCAGTGACGGCGAACCTCGAGAACTATGAGCTTGGAGAGGCGGGACGCGCCATCTACGAGTTCCTGTGGAGCGAGTTCTGCGACTGGTACATCGAGCTGACGAAGGCACGTCTCTACGATAAGGAAAATGCGCGCGCAAAGAATACAGCGCTCTATGTCCTGCGTACGGTGCTGGAGCGCACGATGCGTCTCCTGCATCCCTTTATGCCGTTTCTCACAGAGGAAATCTGGCAGAAACTCCCGCATACGGGTGAGACTGTCATGCGTGCGGCGTGGCCCGAGGTCGATGAAAAGGGCATTGACGCAGAGGCAGAGGCGGCGATGACCGCGATCATGGAGGTCATCAAGGTGACGCGCAACCTGCGTGCGGAGCTCGGTACGCCGCCGGGCAAAAAGAGTCCGCTCCTCCTGCGTGTGCGCGACGCTGCACTCGCAGATGTCTTTGCGGCGCATACGGACTATTTCCACGCGCTTGCCTCGGCATCCGAGGTGATCTTCCTCGCAGAGGATGCACCCGAGCCCGAGAACGTGGTGACAGGTGCTCTTGCGGGGGCGGCGGTCTATCTGCCGCTGGCGGGGCTGATCGACGTGGAGAAGGAGACGGCGCGTCTGACGAAGGAGCGGGACAATCTTGAGAAGGAGATCAAGCGTCTCGCAGGAAAACTCTCCAACGAGGGCTTTATCTCCAAAGCACCTGCTGCTGTCGTTGCGGCGGAGCGCGAGAAGCTGGCGGGCTATGAGGAGAAGGTTGCTCTCATTCGCACGCGTCTTGCGGATTTGGCGAAGCTTTGAGGTGCTTCGATGAACTATGCGGAGTCACTTCTCTACCTGGATGAACTGAATACCTTCGGCATCCGTCTTGGGCTCGCGCGCATGGAAGAGCTCTGTGCCCGTCTGGGGCATCCGGAGCGTTCCTATACGACGATTCACATCGCGGGGACGAACGGAAAAGGATCTGTCACCCAGATGCTCGATGCCGTGCACCGTGCTGCGGGCATCCGCTGCGGCCGCTATCTTTCGCCGCATCTCGTCTCCTATACGGAGCGCATGAGTGTGGATGGGCATGAGATCGGAGAGGAAGCTTTTGCTGCGCTCCTCACGCGTGTGCGCGCGGCGGCGGATGCCATGACGGCAGAGGGACATGAGCATCCGACGCAGTTCGAGGCACTGACGGCGCTCGCCTTTCTCTACTTTGCGGAGGAGGGTGTGGAGACCGCTGTCATTGAGACAGGGCTTGGCGGTCTGCTCGATTCGACGAATATCATCGAGCCTGTGCTCACGATCATCACAAATGTGGCGATGGACCATGCCGACCGCTGCGGCGGGACGCTCTTAGGCATTGCAGAACATAAGGCGGGGATTATCAAGGAAGGCGTACCCGTCATCACGGCTGCCGCGGGAGAGCCTCTTGCCGTCATCGAGCGGCGTGCCGAGGAGCTGGGGGCTGATGTCTTCGTCTGCGGCGAGGACTTCTTCGCCGCTTTGCAGCACGCCCCCGAGGGCGGACAGCAGGTCGCATTCCACTCTCTCGTCTGCCGTGAGAGTGAGCCCTATGCACTGGCACTCGCGGGCGGCTATCAGGCAGAGAACGCAGCACTCGCTATCATGGCGGCAAAGCTTCTCGAGCGTGAGGATGCGCGCGTGACAGAGACGGCCATCCGCACAGGACTGCGGACGGTGCGTCATCCGGCACGCTTTGAGGTGCTTGTGCGAGACGGCCTGCCGATCGTCGTCGATGGCGCGCACAATCCTGCGGGGATGCAGGCGCTGCGCGCGGGGCTCGATGCCTACTTTCCCGTGCTGCCGCGCGTTTTTCTGCTCGGCATCCTAAAGGATAAGGACATCGATGCGATGCTTGCTGCATTGCTGCGCCCGGGTGACCGCGTCGTGACGGTGCGTCCCAGCTCGGAGCGTGCGGCAGGGGCGGACGTCGTCGCCGCTGTTGCAGCTGCCATGGGGCTGGATACGCTTGCGTGCGGCGATCCTGCGGGTGCGCTCGCAGAGGCAGCGGCGCGTGCGCGGTCTGACGGCGCTCTGCTGGTCGCGGCGGGCTCGCTCTATCTCGTGGGCGGCATCCGCACCATGCTTGGAGCGGGGAGGTGAGCGGATGGCAGAGGATTATTTCAAGGAGCGCCGCCGTGCACAGCGCCGCCGCCGTTGGGGCGGCCGCATGGCGCGCGGGATGCTTTATGCGGTCATTGCCGAGGCCTTTTTGATCCCTCTCGTGCCGCTGGCAGCGATGGCGGTGCTGCTCTTTGGCTGTGCGGCGCTCTTCCTGCGCCTGCGCATCGATCCGTCCTTTCGTCTGCGTCGTCTGCCGTATGATGCGCCGGCGCTGCTCTTTGTCGTCATCGGTCTTCTGTCGGTCGCAGCTGCGCCGGACAAGGCGTTCAGTTTTTACAATTTCTACCATCTCGTGCCGATCTATGCGATGACCTATCTGCTCGCAGGACAGTCGCTGCGTACGCCGCGCGAGCTGCAGCGTGTGGTGCTGGCGATGGCAGCGGCGGCACTCATCGTCATCCTCTACGGGTTCTACCAGTTCATCTTCGGTATTGATATCTCGGCGATGAAATGGGTGGACGGGGAATCTTTCCCCGAACTCTCGAAGCGTGTCTTTTCGACGTGGGAAAACCCCAATATCCTCGCGGGCTATCTCGACATCGTGGTATGTGTCGCGGTGGGGCTCCTGTCGGCGCTCACGCGCGGCTGGCGTATTCTCGGACTCGTCGTGCTTGCAGGTGCACTGGCGTGTCTCGGGATGACATACGCACGCGGTGCGTGCCTCGTCATTGCAGCGGTGCTCGCCGGCTACGGCGCACTGCGCGACCGGCGTGTGCTTCTCGGTATCGCCGTTGCGGGCGCAGGTGCACTGCTCCTGGATCCTGTGCTGGCGGATCGTTTGCTCTCTGTATTTACGCGGATCGATACCTCCTCGGAGATGCGCCTTGCCTTTTGGGAGAGCACCATTGCGATGATTCTCGATCATCCTTTTCTCGGCATCGGCTGGGGGATGTACTTCATGGTCTATCCGGAGTATGACTTCTATCTGCAGGGGGCACCTGTGCAGATCGTTCACGCGCACAATATGTACCTGAACTACGCGGCCGAGATCGGTGTTCCCGGTGCGCTCTCATTCCTCTGGTTCTTCTTCGGCTCGCTCGTACTCGCCTTTCGCGTACGCCGCAGGACGCCGTCGTGGGAGACGGTGCTCGCTGCGTATGCGCCGGACTGGAATACCGTTGCCGATGTGCGCGCGGCGCTTGGACGCTGGCGCAGGAGCAGATTCATCGAGGGTCTTGCGCGCGGCCTCGGTCTCGCAATGCTCTCCGTCGCTCTCAACGGGCTGACGGATCATCTGCTCTTTAACATACCGTCCTCGATGCTGCTGTGGATGCTTGCCGCTATGACGGCGGCGGTGCATGCCGCCGCGGGGGAGGCGAGGGAAAGCTGACCATGCAGGAAAATATATCCATCTCGAAAGCGACGGTTGACCGTCTGCCGCGTTATTACCGCTGTCTGCGTCTGCTCGCGGACGAGGGCGTAGAGGTCGCGTCCTCCGAGGAGCTGGGGCGGCGTCTTTCCATCAATCCCGAGCAGATTCGCAAGGATCTCGCGTTTTTCGGCCAGTTCGGCAAGAAAGGCGTCGGCTACTACGTCGCGGAACTGCAGACGAGCATCGGCGGGATTCTCGGGCTCGACCGCCACTGGAATATTGCCATCGTCGGTATGGGGCATCTCGGTGCAGCAATTGCGAACTACCAGGGGATTGCACGGCTCGGATTTTGTCTTGCCGCACTCCTCGATGCAGATCCTGCCGTCATCGGTACGCATGTCGGCGGACGCCGCGTGGAGGACATTGCTGATCTCGTCGCGATTGCCTCTGCACGGGCAGTACAGATCGGCGTGATTACCGTGCCCGCCGCACATGCGCAGGATGTCGCCGACCGGCTTATCGCAGCGGGTATCCGCGGCATCTGGAATTTTGCTCCCGTGAAGCTGCAGGTGCCGCCGGACATTTCGTTCGTCAGCGAGGATCTTTCCGTCGGACTCAGCAGTTTGTCGTACTATCTCACACATAGCGCCATCGACAGATCTCTGTGATGTGGAAAAAATCACTGATTTAGCGCGTGTTTGGCCTTTTTTTCACAAATCACTGAAAATGCCGTCAATGTAATCTTGACGGCGTTTTTTTTTCGTGATATCCTATGGAAAGATATAATTGGCATATGCGGATACGATAACCCACAGTTATTTTGCGGATGCATTTTACGCATGACTTATGCGACGAAATGAGACGAACCAAATGCTGCGGGGGCTTGTTCCGCAAAGCGCCAGAAGAGTATCAGTGAACGGCGGCAGCGGGTGCTGTCCGGCGTATCAGAGGGAGGTTTTTCTATGATCGATATTTCCGATCGCGTGCCCAAGTCCCTTGCGGACAAGATTGTGAGCGCGGAAACGGCGGCGGAGTATTTCTCCGACGGCATGGTCATCGGTGCCAGCGGCTTTACGCCGTCCGGCTATCCGAAAGCAGTGCCGCAGGCCATTGCCGAGCGCATGAAGAAGAATCCGTTCAAAGTAAGTCTCTGGACGGGCGCTTCCACGGGGCCTGAACTGGACGGCGCACTGATTGAGGCAGACGGCATCAAACAGCGTCTCCCCTATCAGACAAACACGCCGCTGCGCAACGCGATCAACTCCGGGAAGGTCAGCTACCTCGACATGCACCTTTCGCAGGTTGCACAGCAGTCGCGCGAAGGCTTCCTCGGCAAGATCGATGTCGCTCTCGTGGAAGCGGTTGCCATCACGGAAGAGGGCATCATCCCCTCGACCTCGGTCGGCAACACGCCGTCGTTCATCCAGAGCGCGGACGTGGTCATCGTTGAGGTGAACACGAGCCAGCCGATGGAACTCGTCGGCATGCACGACATCTACATCCCCCTCGATCCTCCGAACCGTCTGCCGATTCCCATTACGAAGGCCGGCGACCGCATCGGAACGAACTTCATCCCGTGCCCGCTGGAGAAGATCAAGTACATCGTCCCCTGCGACATCACGGACAAGACGCGCCCGCTCGCGCCGCTCGATGATGCATCGAAGAAGATGGGCGAACTGACGGTAAACTTCCTGAAGAAGGAGATTGCAGAAGGCCGTATGCCGAAAGGCCTCCTCCCGCTGCAGTCCGGTGTCGGCAATGTTGCAAACGCAGTCATCGCCGGCTTTGTCAACTCCGACTTCACGGATCTCGAGGTCTACACCGAGGTCATCCAGGACGGCATGTTCGACCTTGCTGATGCGGGCAAGCTCAAGGCTGCGTCCGGCACGGCGTTCTCGCCCTCGCCGGAAGGCCTCCAGCGCTTCTACAAGGACATCGACAAGTACAAGAAGATCATGATGCTCCGTCCGCAGGAGATCTCGAACAACCCTGAGGTTGTCCGCCGTCTCGGCGTCATCGCTATGAACACGGCCATCGAGGTCGATATCTACGGCAACGTCAACTCCACCCATGTCATGGGCACGAAGATGATGAACGGCATCGGCGGCAGCGGCGACTTTGCACGCAACGCCTACATCACCATCTTCTTCACAACGTCCGAGGCAAAGGGCGGCAAGATCTCCTCGATCGTTCCGTTCTGCTCGCACATCGACCATGGCTGCCATGACGTCGATGTCGTCATCACGGAGCAGGGCGTCGCAGATCTGCGCGGCAAGTGCCCGCGCGAGCGCGCACTAGAGATCATCAACAACTGCGCACATCCCGACTATCGTCCGCTCCTGCTTGACTACTACAACCGTGCACTCGAGGCAACGAAGGGCGCGCAGACGCCGCACCTTCTGGACGAGGCGCTTTCCTTCCATCAGCGCTTCCTCGCGACGGGGTCGATGCAGAAGTAACCAACCAGATAAAAAGGGCATCAAAAGCCCTTTAGGGTCAAAGAACCCAAAAAGAGAAATGAAAAGGTAAAGGAGAAATTTTCATGAGCAATGAGAACATCCAGGCGGGGCTTGACAAGTACAACGCCACCGTAGAAAAGGCAGCTGCGAAGTTCCCCATGCGTCCGAACATCCCGGAGCAGGGGCTCTACACTCCGATCGACATCAAGGAGACGGATTACGCACAGGACATCGGCTTCCCCGGTGTCTATCCCTACACCCGCGGCGTTCAGCCGACGATGTACCGCGGTCGCTTCTGGACGATGCGTATGTACGCAGGATTCTCCACGGCGGAGGAGTCCAACAAGCGCTACCGTTATCTCATCGAAAGCGGCGCGACGGGTCTTTCCTGCGCGTTCGACCTCCCCACGCAGATCGGCTATGACTCGACCGATCCGATTTCCGAAGGCGAAGTCGGCAAGGTCGGTGTTGCGATCGACTCCCTTGCTGATATGGAGATCCTCTTTGATCAGATCGACCTCGGCAAGGTTTCCACGTCCATGACGATCAATGCCCCGGCGTCCGTCCTTCTCGCGATGTACATCGCGGTCGCAGAGAAGCAGGGCGTCTCGGCAGATAAGCTCAAGGGCACGATTCAGAACGACATTCTGAAGGAGTATGCGGCACGCGGCACATACATCTTCCCGCCGCGCCCGTCCATGCGCCTCATCACGAACATTTTCGAGTATTGCTCCAAGAACGTCCCGAACTGGAACACGATCTCCATCTCGGGCTACCATATCCGCGAGGCTGGTTCCACGGCATCGCAGGAAATCGCATTCACGATTGCGGACGGTATCGCCTACGTCGAGGCTGCCATCAAGGCTGGTCTCAGCGTCGACGATTTCGCAGGACGTCTCTCCTTCTTCTGGAACGCACACAACAACGTTCTCGAGGAGGTTGCGAAGTTCCGCGCGTCCCGCCGCATCTGGGCAAAGGTCATGAAGGAGCGCTTCAAGGCCGAGAAACCGAAGTCCCAGATGCTCCGCGTTCACACGCAGACCGCAGGCTCGATGCTCACCGCACAGCAGCCGAACAACAACATCGTCCGCGTTGCACTCCAGACCGCAGCAGCAGTCATGGGCGGCACGCAGTCGCTGCACACGAACTCCCGCGACGAGGCGCTTGCGCTTCCGACGGAGGATTCGGTTATGGTCGCACTCCGTACGCAGCAGATCGTTGCGCATGAGAGCGGACTTGCCGATGTGATTGACCCGCTCGCAGGCTCCTACTACGTCGAGGCGATGACCAACCGCATCGAGGCAGAGGCTTGGGAGTACATCAAGAAGATTGATGATCTCGGCGGCGCTGTTGCGGCGATCGAGAAGGGCTACATCCAGAAGGAGATTCAGGACAGCGCCTACAAGTGGCAGATGGATGTCGAGTCCGGTGCACGCGTCATCGTCGGCGTCAACAAGTTCCAGGTTGAGGAAGAGGCTCCGAAGAACCTCCTCAAGGTGGATGCTTCCGTCGGCGAGAAGCAGAAGGCAAAGGTCGAGGCAATGAAGGCAAAGCGCGACAACGCTGCTGTTCAGGCGGCGCTTGCAGATCTCAAGTCTGCCTGCTCCGACGAGAACGAGAACCTCATGCCGCACATCCTTGCAGCGGTCAAGACCTATGCAACGCTCGGCGAGATCTGCGGCGTTATGCGCGAGGTCTTCGGCGAGTACGAGGCACACGTCAATCTGTAAGAAGTGCCGTGCTTCTGCGTGAAGCGGTAGTTTGATGAATGCAAAGGGAGGAAGCGCCGCCAGCGGCGGCGCCAGTCCCGTTCAGGAGGAATATAAAAATGGCAGAGAAAATCAGAGTGCTCGTTGCAAAACCGGGTCTGGATGGTCATGATCGCGGCGCCAAGGTCGTCGCCCGCGCACTGCGCGACGCCGGCTTCGAGGTTGTCTACACGGGTCTGCGCCAGACGCCGGAGGAGATTGTCGAGGCAGCTCTGCAGGAGGACGTCAACGTCGTTGCGCTGAGCCTCCTCTCGGGTGCACATCCGCACCTCTTCCCGACGGTTGTGAAGCAGATTCGCGCCAAGGGCATGAACGACGTCCTCGTTATCGGCGGCGGCGTTATCCCCGAGGGCGACATTCCGGCACTCAAGGAGGCCGGTGTTGCAGAGGTCTTCACGCCCGGTACGCCGACCAGCGTCGTCGTTGACTTCATCAAGGAGCATGTTAAGGCGTAAGAGCGTCGTTTGAAAGGATGGATGACAGGCAGAGCGTATGCAGTCTGTCATCCATTCCCTTGTTTCTTGTGGATGCAACGTGCGAAGGAGGTGGGCGTATGGATATTGCAGCTGAAGTCCTGCGCGGCAACAGACTCGCGCTCTCGCGCGCCATTACGGCGATCGAGAACGAGCGCGAGAATGCGACCGACATCATGAAGGCGCTCTATCCTCATACGGGACATGCCTATGTTCTCGGCATTACCGGCCCTCCGGGTGCGGGCAAAAGCACCATGACGGACAAGATTGCCAAGGAATACCGCAAGCGCGGGAAGACCGTCGGCATCATCGCCGTCGACCCCACAAGCCCTTTTTCCGGCGGCGCCATTCTGGGCGACCGCATCCGTATGAACGACCTGACGCTCGATGAGGGCGTTTTTATCCGCAGCATGGGTACGCGCGGCAGCCTCGGCGGCCTCTCGCACAAGACGGCTGACGCGGTGAAGGTCATGGATGCGTTCGGCAAAGATGTCATCTTTGTCGAGACCGTCGGTGTCGGGCAGTCCGAGGTGGATATCGTGCGGGCGGCGGACACCACTATGGTTGTTCTGATTCCGGGCATGGGCGACGACATCCAGGCCATCAAGGCCGGAATTCTGGAGATCGGCGATGTATTCGCCATCAACAAGTCCGATCTTGACGGTGCGGATAAGCTCGTCCGTGAGATCAATATGATGCTGGATCTGGACGATCATATGTCTGACTGGCGTCCGCCGATCCGCAAGGTCGTCGCGAATCGCGGCGAAGGGATCGCGGAACTGGTGGACACGCTGGAGGAGCACCGTGCCCATATTGAGGGCAACGGCGTTCTCACAGAGCGGCGCACACGCCGCACACGCGATGAAATGCTGGATATCCTGCATGCAGGCGTCCGGCGCAGCATCGAAAGCCGCATTGTCGACACGGGGAGACTCGAGGACTATGTGGCAAAAATCAAGGCGCATGAGACAGATCCCTACACGGTGGTCGGCGAGCTCATGGCCGAAATGTTAGCATAGCTAATAGGAGGAAGTACCATGTTCAAGGTCTTAGGAGTAGATCACATCGGCGTCGCCGTCAAGGATCTCGAAGAGGGCAAGAATTTCTGGGCCGACGTGATCGGCATTGCCTGCACGAACCAGGAGACGGTTGCGGAGCAGAAGGTTACGACGACTTTCCATCCAACCCCGAACGGCAGCGAGATCGAGCTGCTCATCGGCACGGCACCGGACAGCCCGATTACGAAATACATTGAGAAGAACGGCGAGGGCATTCAGCACGTTGCGCTGCGCGTCGACAACATCGAGAACGCAATCGCCGATCTCATGGCGAAGGGCGTCCGCATGATCGACGAGAAGCCGCGTATTGGTGCGGGCGGTGCGAAGATTGCATTCCTCCATCCGAAGGCAACGAAGGGCGTTCTCCTCGAGATCTGCGAGCACGAGGATCGCTGAGCGGCGTGACGCAGATGATTCCCGCGGGGGACGAACAGTGCCCCGCGGGTGTTTGACAGAGATACAGGAGGGATATGATGTCCACAGTCCAGGAAAAAATTGAGCTGATGCTCAAGAAGAAAGAGCATCTGAAGCTTGGCGGCGGCGAGAAGGCCATCGAGAAGCAGCATGCAAAGGGCAAACTTACGTCGCGTGAGCGTCTGAACCTGCTTTTCGATGAGGACAGCTTCGTCGAGCTCGATATGTTCGTCCGCCATCGCTGCACGAACTTCGGTCAGGAGAAGAAGGAGCTGCCGGGCGAGGGTGTTGTCACGGGCTACGGCACGGTCAACGGCCGCCTCGTCTATGCATTCGCACAGGACTTCACGGTCGAGGGCGGCTCGCTCGGTGAGAAGCACGCGCACAAGATCTGGAAGGTCATGGACCTCGCCATGAAGATGGGCGCACCCTGCATCGGCATCAACGATTCGGGCGGTGCACGCATCCAGGAGGCGGTTGACGCACTTTCGGGCTACGGCGGCATCTTCTACCGCAACACGAAGTCCTCGGGCGTGATTCCGCAGATCTCCGTCATCATGGGACCCTGTGCGGGCGGCGCTGTTTACAGCCCGGCACTCACGGACTTCATCTACATGGTGAAGAATACGAGCCAGATGTTCATCACGGGCCCCGCGGTTATCAAGTCCGTTACGGCGGAAGAGGTTACCGCAGAGGAGCTCGGCGGTGCGATGACGCACAACAGCCGTTCTGGTGTTGCGCACTTCGCTGCTGAGAATGATGAGGACTGCATCGAGCAGATCCGCTACCTCCTCTCCTTCCTCCCGAGCAACAACATGGAGGAGACCCCGGTGGTTGAGACCGGCGATGACCCGAACCGTCAGGACGAGTCGCTCAACACGCTCATTCCGGACAACCCGAATGCACCGTATGACATGAAGGACGTCATCCGCAGCCTCGTCGACAACGGCGAGTTCTATGAGGTGCATGAGCATTTCGCAACGAACATCATCTGCTGCTTCGCACGCTTTGACGGCCGTGCGGTCGGCATCATCGCGAACGAGCCGAACGTCATGGCAGGCTGCCTTGATGTCGA
>CAUQID010000020.1:0-34283 GCA_963518105.1 uncultured Selenomonas sp. | reverse complement strand
GGGCGCGTGGATTGAAACTTGGGTGCAAAGTACCCGTTGAGCGGCAGGATTAGTCGCGCCCCACACGGGGCGCGTGGATTGAAACTCCGTGATCGATGAGTCTCTGCCGCGAGAGCGACGTCGCGCCCCACACGGGGCGCGTGGGTTGAAACTCCGTATACGGTGTTTTCGTCGAGAGACCTGCGAGTCGCGCCCCGCATGGGGCGCGTGGATTGAAACCGTACGCCTCCTGTCCGAGATAGGTGTTGATGTGTCGCGCCCCACACGGGGCGCGTGAGGTGAAACAAAATATCGGATAAAAAGATGATACTGTATAAAACTAAGCTTCACATAGGATGCGTGAATTGCGATGTTTGGAACTGTGAATTTTTGACATACAGAACAAAACAATTACTTTTTCGAATAAGTAAGGATGCTTCTATTTGAAAATGCTTGATAAATAAAAGAGGTTCTCGTTTAATTATTGTTTAACGTATTTGTTGTAATCCTGGAGGTATATCCAGGTCCTGTGGGAAGCCTTGAAAAATACACGCCCGTGTGCTAGAATGACGTGACTAGGCTACGGGAGGGGTTTCTTTGTACGAGAAAGTAGATACCAATCTGAATTTTGCCGCACGTGAGAAAGCCGTTGCGGATTTTTGGCGTGCGAATCATATTGCACAGCAGGCGGTCGAGCAGCGCGAGGGTGCTGAGCCGTTTACTTTCTATGACGGTCCGCCGACGGCGAACGGCCGTCCGCACATTGGACATGTTCTTACGCGTGTTATCAAAGATATGCTGCCGCGCTACCAGTCGATGAAAGGGCGCAAGGTCCTCCGCAAGGCCGGCTGGGATACGCACGGTCTGCCGGTCGAACTCGAGGTCGAAAAGGCTATTGGAATCAATGGCAAGGAGCAGATCGAGGAGTACGGTATCGAGCCGTTCATCAAGAAGTGCCGTGAATCTGTTTGGACGTATAAGGCGATGTGGGAGGAGTTCTCCGATGTCGTCGGTTTCTGGGCAGATATGGAGCATCCTTACATCACCTATGAGAACAACTTCATCGAGTCCGAGTGGTGGGCGCTGAAGGAGATCTGGAAAAAGGGGCTGCTCTATCAGGGACACAAGATTGTTCCGTATTGTCCGCGCTGCGGAACGCCCCTTTCGTCACATGAGGTTGCACAGGGGTATAAGGATGTGACTGAGCGCTCGGCTGTCGTGCGATTCAAGGCAGCGGATGAGGATGCCTATTTTCTTGCGTGGACGACGACCCCGTGGACACTCCCGTCGAATCTCGGCCTCTGCGTAAATCCAGATGTAACCTATGTAAAGGTGCGTGTATACGGCAAGGCCTACTATCTCGCCGAGGCCTTGATGGATAATGTGTTTGCGGACTCGTGGGGGGACCGCGAGGTTTTGGAGACGATGAAGGGAAGCGAGCTCGAGTATCGAAAATATGAGCCTCTTTATCCATTTGCTCCTGCAGATGTGCGGGAGAAGGCGTTCTTTGTCACCTGCGACGGCTATGTTACGACCGAGGACGGCACGGGCATTGTTCATATCGCTCCGGCATTCGGCGAGGATGATAACCGCGTCTGCCGCAAGTACGGTATGCCGTTCGTTCAGTTCGTCAATGACAAGGGCGAGATGTCGGAGGAGACGGACTGGGCGGGTGTTTTTGTAAAGGATGCCGATTCGCTGATTCTTGACGATCTCGAAAAGAGCGGCAAGCTGTTCAAAGCGCCGGAGTTTACGCACAGCTATCCGCACTGCTGGCGCTGCGATACGCCGCTGATCTATTATGCGCGAGCCTCGTGGTTCATCCGCATGACAGCGGTGCGTGACGCACTCGTTGCAAACAATGCCACAGTCAACTGGATTCCGAAGACCATCGGCGAGGGGCGTTTCGGCAACTGGATCGAGCATGTGCAGGACTGGGGCATCAGCCGCGACCGCTACTGGGGGACGCCGCTCAACATTTGGAAATGTTCCTGCGGCCACGAGCATGCTGTCGGTTCGATTGCGGAGCTGCGCAGCCTGCAGTTGAACTGCCCTGCAGATATTGAGCTGCATCGTCCGTACATTGATGCGATTACGTTCCCCTGTGAAAAATGCGGTGGAGAGATGCACCGCGTCCCTGAGGTCATCGATTGCTGGTTCGACTCCGGTTCGATGCCGTTTGCACAGTGGCACTATCCGTTTGAGAATAAGGAAGTCTTCGAGAAATATTTTCCCGCTGACTTCATCTCTGAGGCGGTCGATCAGACGCGCGGCTGGTTCTACTCGCTCATCGCCATCGGTACGCTGCTTTTTGACAAGAGTCCGTACAGGAATGTCATCGTGCTTGGTCATGTGCAGGACGAGAATGGGCAGAAGATGAGCAAGTCCAAGGGGAATGCCGTCGAGCCGATGGATGCGCTGCATCGCCATGGGGCGGATGCAATCCGCTGGTATTTTTATGAAAACAGTGCACCGTGGCTGCCGAATCGTTTCTCCGACGATGCAGTGCAGGAGGGCGCACGAAAATTCATGGGTACGCTCTGGAACACATACGCGTTTTATGTGCTCTATGCGAATATCGATCAGTTTGATCCGACTGTGCACACGCTTGATTACAAGGGGCTCTCGGTCATGGATCGCTGGGTGTTCTCTCGTCTGAATACGATGGTGCGTACGGTAGATGAATGCCTCGGCAGCTATCGCGTCACGGAGGCGGCAAAGGCACTGCAGTCCTTTGTTGAGGAGCTGTCCAACTGGTATGTGCGCCGCAGCCGCAGCCGCTTCTGGGCGAAGGGCCTGGAGTCGGACAAGGTGGATGCCTACCTCACGCTCTATACAGCCCTCGTGACGACGGTGAAGGCAGCCGCTCCAATGGTGCCGTTCATTACGGAGAGTATCTACCGCAACCTTGTTTGCTCAGTGGATAAAAACGCGCCGATCTCCGTGCATCTCGCGGATTTCCCGACGGTTGACGAGGCGCGGATCGACACCTCGCTTGAGGAGAACATGGAGATCGTACTCGAGGTTGTAACGCTCGGACGTGCAGCGCGCAACGCAGCGAACATCAAGAACCGCCAGCCGGTCGCCAATATGTTCGTCAAGGCAGAGCACGCTCTGCCGACGTTCTTCGTTGAGATCATCGAGGACGAGCTCAATGTCAAGGCAGTCACGTTCCGTGACGATATGTCGGACTTCCTCGCCTATCATGTAAAACCGAACTTCCGCGTGCTCGGCGCGAAGGTCGGCAAGCAGATGAATGCGGTCAAGAAGGCGCTCGAGGAGAGTGACGGCGCAGCGGTGAAGGACGCACTCGCGGATGGCGGCAGCTACACGCTGCACCTTGCAGACGGCGACGTTACGGTGACGTCGGAGGATGTTGAGGTGACGGTCGCGCAGCAGGAGGGCTATAACTGTCAGAGCTACGGCGGTGTGACGGTCGCACTCGATACCACACTTACGGAGGCACTTCTCGAAGAGGGCTTTGTCCGTGAGATCATCAGCAAGGTGCAGACCATGCGCAAGGAGTGCGGGCTCGAAGTTACGGATCATATCGCGCTGGGGCTCTCGGGCAATGACCAGCTCGCCGATATCGCGCGCAGGAATGAGGCGTTCATCCGCGAGATTACGCTTGCGGACAGCATCGCCTACAATGCGCCTGCGGGTACGAGCAAGGAATGGAACATCAATGGGGAGAAGCTGACGCTGAGCATCGGCTGATCCAGCCGTATAGGCAGTTAGCCGTCGGGGCGCATTACGCGTCTCCGACGGCTTTTCTATTGACATTACGGAGTCATAACGTATAATAAAAATAACAAATAGCTGTAAAATTGGGGGAGTGATCGCTATGGTAAAATTCAGCTACTACGGTCATGCAGCTTTTTTGCTGGATGACGGTACACATCGAGTGCTGGTCGATCCGTTTCTGACGGGGAATCCCATGGCGTCCATCGCGGAGAGCGCGGTGGACTGTGACTACATCTTGCTCACGCACGCGCATGGAGACCATCTCGGTGACGCACCCTCCATCGCTGCGCGGACAGGAGCAGCGATCGTGGCGATTCCAGAGGTTATCAGCGTCTGTGAGGGGCAGGCATGTGCACCGATCAAATCACACCCCATGAATATCGGCGGGTCGCTCGACCTGCCCTTCGGCAAGGTGCGCATGACCTTCGCACAGCACAGCGCAGGTGTTCCTGGCGGCATCGCCTGCGGATTTGTCGTCTACATTGGTGGAAAAGTTGTCTATTACGCTGGCGATACAGCACTGTTCAGCGATATGCAGCTGATTGGGCGCAAGGATGCCATCGACTATGCGGTTTTGCCGATTGGGGATAACTATACGATGGGGCTCGAGGATGCGGTGCAGGCAGCGCAGTGGGTAAATGCGAGCCATGTCATTCCCGTCCACTATGACACATGGCCGGTCATTGCGCAGGAGGTGCACCGATATCAGGAGGTCGCAGAGGCGATGACACGCGCGAGTGTGTGTGTTGTTGCGCCCGGTGAGACACTGGAACTCTGATGGCGGAGAAAAAACCGCCGCTCCTCGTTCTTCTCGGGCCGACGGCGGTGGGCAAGACCGCACTGTCGCTGTCGCTTGCAGAGGCGCTCGGGACGGACATTATCTCTGGCGACTCCATGCTCGTCTACCGTGGTTTCGACATTGGCAGTGCGAAGCCGTCGCCGGCAGAACAGGCGCGTGTGCGTCATCACCTCGTGGATGTGTTGGATGCGGATGCATCCTTCTCCGTGACAGCGTTCGTGACGTGCGTGTCTGAACTTGCTGCAGCGCAGACGGCGGCAGGACGGATACCTTTCGTCGTCGGCGGGACGGGGCTCTATCTTAAGGCGCTTCTTGAGGGGTACGATTTTAATGAGACGGGGGCGCATATCTGTTTTCGCCGTGCGATGGAGGGCGTCGCAGAGCGTCGTGGGAATATCCGCATCCATGCGCTGCTCGCACGGCGCGACCCTGCAGCGGCACAGCGGCTCGGCGGGCATAATCTGCGCCGAATGATCCGTGCGCTCGAGGTTGTGCGCTACGGAGGGGAGCATATCTCGCGGGAGAGTGCGATGCAGGCGGGCCGTGCGCCCTATGATGCGTTCGTCATCGGACTGCATCGCGAACGTGCACATCTTTATGCGCGGATCAATGCGCGTGTCGAGGCCATGTTTGCTGCGGGGCTCGCTGATGAGGTCGCGGCACTCATGGCCTGCGGGATTGGACGCGATGCACCTGCGATGAAGGGCATCGGCTACAAAGAGACGGCGGCATACCTTGCGGGGGAGATGTGCTGTCTGGATGCTGTTGCCGCGATCCAGACGGCAACGCGGCATTTTGCGAAACGCCAGATGACATGGTATCGTAAGATGCCCTATATCCGTTGGTATGATGCGGATGGCGCAGATGAGGCAGACCTCCTGCACCAGATTCTCACGGATGTGCGTGTATGGCAGGAGAAACGAGAAAGGAGCGCTTAGGCGTGACGGCGAAAACCATCAATTTGCAGGATAATTTCCTCAATCAGGTGCGCAGGGAGAACATCCCTGTGACCATCCATCTGGTCAATGGCTTTCAGATGAAAGGGTCGGTGCGGGGGTTTGACAGCTTCGTCATTATCATCGACAGCATGGGGAAGCAGCAGATGATCTATAAACATGCTATCTCTACCATCACTCCGGCGCAGACGGTGAAGGCGCTGCTTGAGGAGTCCTGACACAGGAGTTGTGATGCTGCTGCGCCGAATGAGGTTCGGTGCGGCGTTTTTTCGTTTTCGAGAAAGGAGTATCATGAGGACACGCGGATTTGAAATCGTATCGGTGTACCAGACGGCGGATGTGCATCTGCCGGAGCGCAAGACGGGAGCGAGCACGGGCTATGACTTTGCCGCCGCCGTGGATGTGGACATCGCAGCAGGCGCGTGCACGCTCGTTCCAACGGGGGTCAAAGCATATATGCAGCCGGATGAGGTCCTGCTCATCTACATTCGTTCGAGTACAGCGCTGAAGAAGCAGCTTATGCTGATGAATAGTGTGGGGGTCATTGATGCGGACTACTATGGCAACACGGAGAATGAGGGCCATATCTTCATTCCGCTCTACAACTACGGTACGCATACTGTACGCATCGAGGCGGGCGAGCGCATCGCACAGGGCATATTTACCCGCTATCTGACGGTGGATGGAGATACGGCGGGCTGCGGAGATCCGCGCTCCGGAGGATTTGGCTCGACGGGGCGGTGAACAGACACTGTTTTGACAGGAAAACGAATCTCATTTATAATAGCGATACATTCAGAGAGATACTGAGCAGGGAAAGGAATCACTGATATAATGAGGTCCGTCAAGATGGCGGTGCTGCATCTATCAGCGATTCCTTTCGCGCAAACAGACGGGATGCGTGGATGTGTCTGTGTATCCAGGAGATATTTATGAAACTATCGACGAAAGGGCGTTACAGTGTAACGGCACTCTACGAACTTGCACGACACTACGGGAAGGGGGTCGTGCCTCTTAAGATCATTGCCAAGACGCAGGGGCTATCGGAAAACTATCTTGAACAGCTCATGGCGCCGCTTCGCCGCGCGGGCCTTGTGGAGAGCGTGCGCGGAGCGCAGGGCGGCTATACCCTTGCACTTCCGCCTGAGCAGGTGACGATTGGCCAGATTATTACGGCGGTGGAGGGGCCGATCGCGCTGGTGGACTGCCTGCTGACCAGTGCGGAGGCAGATGATCAGAGCTGTGTACGCGCTGCAGACTGCGTAACGAGGCAGATATGGGAAGAGGTTTGCGACAGTATCAACGCCGTACTGAACAACATCGCCCTCTCCGATCTCATGCACGGCGACCGTGCCCATGTGGGGTGCAACCAGTGAGCCGTGTGCCTGTCTATCTCGACCATGCGGCAACGACCCCTCTTGATGCACGCGTACTCGATGTGATGCTTCCATATCTGACGGCAGTATACGGCAATCCTTCGAGTCAGCATGCGTTCGGACAGGAAGCGCGACGCGCTGTGTTGCGTGCACGGACGCAGACGGCTGCACTCATCGGGGCATCACCTGAGGAGATCTACTTTACGAGCAGCGGAACGGAGAGTGATAACTGGGCGCTGCGCAGTATCGCAGCGGTGCGGCGTGCAGCAGGGTGCAGACATATCGTAACAACAGCAATCGAACATGCTGCTGTGCGAGAGACCTGCCGTATGCTGGAGGGGCGCGGCTTTTCTGTTACCTATTTACCTGTCGACGGCGCGGGACGCGTCGCACCGTCAGCCGTCGCGGCGGCGCTGCGGACGGATACGGCACTAGTCAGTATCATGACGGCGAACAACGAGGTCGGGACGATCCAGCCGATTGCGGAGATCGGTGCGCTCCTGCGCACACGCGGTATTCCGCTTCACACCGACGCGGTACAGGCGGCAGGGCACATTCCACTCGATGTGGATATGCTGGGCGTGGATGCACTCAGCTTTTCTGCACATAAATTCTATGGGCCGAAGGGAATCGGTGTCCTTTATATACGGCGCGGCATGCGTTTGCCGCCGCTGCTCTACGGCGGCGCGCAGGAGCGTGATATGCGTGCAGGCACAGAGAATACGGCTGGGATTGTTGGCTGCGGTTGTGCGGCAGAATGTGCCGTTGCCGAGATGAGGGCGGAAGAGGTACGCCTGCGTGCTGATACGGAGTTGCTGCGCGCACGTCTTGGTACAATCGACGGCATCGCGTTCCATGGCGACCCTCAGACCCGGCTCGCAGGGATTCTGAATTTTGGGATCAAGGGTATGGCACAGGATACCTTGCTCATCCGCCTCGACCTCGCGGGGTTCGCAGTGTCGGCGGGGAGTGCCTGCAGTGCAGGTGCTGTGCACCCATCTCACGTCCTGCGTGCCATGGGATGTACGGACGAGGAGGCGCAGCGGGCGATTCGTGTGAGTCTTGGCAGACAGACGAAGCGCTCAGATGTCGATGCTTTTGCGGATGCCGTACTCCAGATCGCATCGGAAGTGCACTGAAAAAATTTGTCTTTATTAGGCGTATCATGTATAATTGGACTTATATTATTCCGGAAGTGACAAAAGTCTGGGAGGTAGTCTCATGGTAGGAGACATCTTGCGCAGGGAACGCGAGAAACAAGGACTGACGATTGCCGATATTGAGAAAGGGACGAGCATTCGCAGACTCTACATCGAACACATTGAGCAGGGCAATATCGGCGAACTGCCAGGGATGGTCTATGCCAAAGGGTTCGTACGCAACTATGCGGGATTTCTGCGGCTGGATGTGGAGCAGCTTGTCCAGCAGTTCGCGGAGGAGAATGGCAGTGCGCCCGCACCTGTGCCTGCCCCCGCCGCACCGACCGACGCACCGCGCCGCATCAAGCTCAGCAGCGTCGGAGATGCGTCGCTCTCGCAGATCTCCATCGGCGGACGGACTTCGTCCTATGCAGGTATCTTCGGTAAACTCGCCCTCGGCATAGTTGTACTCGCTGTACTTGTTGGTGGCAGCGCTGCACTTATTTCTGCCATCAATACACCAGGCAAGGAGACGGCAGCTCCGCAGCCCAAGACAGAGCAGACCGCTCCTGTCAACGCAGCCGCTGAGGCGGATGCGTCCGATGCAGCGCGCACTGCGGCAAATGCGCAGGATGTGCGCGTCAGTGTACATCTCGACGAGCGCTGCTGGACAGAGGTGCAGGTAGATGGTAAGACTGTCTTCGAGGGCATCATCGAGAAGGGGCAAACCGAGAACTGGCAGGGCAAGGATGCCATCGTTGTGCGCGCAGGAAATGCAGGAGCCCTCGAGGTCACGGCGAATGGCAGGAAACTCGGAAAGTTCGGCGAGGATGGAGAGGTCGTGGAGCGGCGCTTCACGAAGGAGACGAAAGACCTGAAGGATACACTGCCGTCTGCCGCTGTGCAGGAAAAAACGTCTGCCAAGGAGGTACGCGGCAAGGATGCAGGGCGTGCGAAGGATGTAAAAGTCGGCGGGAACAAGCAGTGATATACGGCGCATGAGGAAGGATGAGGACGATGAGATGTCCTTTTTGCAAACAGCCGGACAGCAGGGTCATCGACTCGCGTGCAGCAGATGAGGGGACGACCATCCGCCGCCGTCGTGAGTGCGGCGAGTGCGGGCGGCGTTTTACGACCTACGAGGTCGTTGAGAAGCTGCCGCTTATGGTGGTCAAGCGCGATAACCGCCGCGAGCCGTTCAGCCGCGATAAACTGTTGACAGGTATCATTCGTTCCTGTGATAAACGTGACATCTCGATGGAGCAGATCACAAACTTCGTGGCAGAGATCGAGAGAGATATCCGCAACCGCACAGAGCCGGAAGTGCCCTCCGAGAAAATCGGTGAGATTGTCATGGAGCGGCTGAAGGACTTTGATGAGGTCGCCTATATCCGCTTTGCTTCCGTCTATCGGAAATTCGATGACATCACGAATTTTATCGAGGAATTGGAGACACTGCGCGCACGGAGGGAGAGGGAGCAGTAGGAAGGAAAGGCAGAGACAGGGTGGATCATCGGTTGAAGGAGACACTGCGGGCTCGTCTGGCGCAGGAGCGCGGATATTGCCGCCGCCCGGCAGGCGGGCGTACACGCTTTGCGCTGGTCTATCCCAATACCTACTATGTCGGGATGTCGAATCTTGGTATCCACATTATCTACGACCTGCTCAATCGACGCGGTGATACTGCATGCGAGCGTGTCTTCCTGCCGGATCGAACCGAGCTTTCGCGCTATGAGCGTACGCAGACGCCGATGATGAGTGTGGAGACGCAGACACCACTAGCCTCCTTCGCCATCATCGGCTTTGCTGTTTCCTTTGAGATGGATTACTTCCACCTCGTACAGATGCTCGTGCGCAGCGATATCCGTGCACGCGCTGCGGAGCGGACGGAGCGTGACCCGCTTGTCATTGCGGGAGGCCCTTGTGCGACGTTTAACCCTGAGCCGCTCGCAGAAATCGTGGATGCCTTCGTCATCGGCGAGGGAGAGGCAGTCATGCCCGCACTGATGGATGCCTATCATGAGGGCATCCGACAGGGGGATGGACGTGCAGAGCTGTGCTTGCGTCTGGCGCGTGTTCCAGGAGTCTATGTACCAGCACTTTACACTCCGTTCTATGGGACGGATGGACGGCTGACGGCGCTTGCCCCTGCGCAGGATGCACCGCCGCGTATTGCGCGGCAGTGGGTGGCGGATCTCGATGATTTCCCGGCGCATACGGTGGTCGTCACCGAGGATACGGAGTTCAACTTCTACCTCATCGAGACGGCGCGCGGATGCGGACGGCACTGCCGGTTCTGCATGGCGGGCTACTGCTTCCGCCGTCCGCGCAACCGCTCCCTTGCGGTCATCGAGGAGGAGGTGCGTGCGGCGCTCCCCTATGGGAAGAAAATCGGTCTGATGGGGGCAGCCATTTCGGACTATCCGGAGATCGATGCGCTTTGCCGTTCCATCCTCGGTGAGGGGCTGTCTATGTCCGTCGCCTCCTTCCGTGCAGACTCTGTGACGGCGGAGCTCGTGGATGCCCTCGCTGCAAGCGGACTCAAGACGCTGACGCTCGCACCGGAGGCGGGGAGTGCGCGGATGCGTGCTGTCATCAACAAGGGGATCGAGGAACATCATCTCTTTACAGCGATTGATCTCGGCGCGGCGGCGCATATCCCGAACTTCAAGCTTTACATCATGGTTGGACTGCCGTTCGAGGAGGATGCAGACATTGACGCGATCATCGATCTTGCACAGCGTCTGCGTGTCTATATGGACGAGAAGGGCAGCCGCGGGATGTTGACGCTAAGCGTCAATCCATTCGTGCCGAAGCCGTTCACGCCGTTTCAATGGATGCCGATGGCAGATAAGAAGCGGCTTGATGTTGTCATGAAGCGTATTGTTGGGGCATTCCGGCGACAGCGCAGCGTCGAGGTGCATTTCGAGTCGCCGAAGGAAGCTCTCGTCCAGGCCATTCTCGCGCGCGGCGATCGTCGCCTTGCCGTACCGCTCATCCGTGCGGCAGAGGGCAGGGGGGCAAAGGATCTCGTGCCCGCGATGCGGGAGGCAGGACTCCAGCCAGAGGACTATCTCACCCGCACATGGGCGGAGGAGGCGCTTCTCCCGTGGGAGCATCTGGACATGGGCTTTTCCAAGCGCTATCTGCGGCAGGAGTATGACCGGGCACAGTCGCTGCGTCCAACGTCGAACTGCTTCGATGGGTGCAGGCGGTGCGGCGTATGTACGGGGATGGAAAGGACGAAGGTATGAGTTTTGTACTACGGCACATGGCAAATAATATATGGAGCGGACATCTCGACATCTTTCCTGAGGATGGGCTTGTGCATGGGTTCTCCGCACGGCAGGGCGGGGTGAGTGCTGCGCCGTTCGATACGCTCAATATGGCGCTCCACGTCGGCGATGCCCCTGATGCGGTGCGTGAGAACCGCAGGCGTTATCTGCATACACTTGGCCTTGATCCTATGCGTGTCTGTACGGTTCGGCAGGTACATGGGACAGAGATTGTGCGTGCGCTGCGGCGCGATGCGGGACGTGGGGCGGAGAATTATGCGGACGCGCTGGCTGATGCTGATGCCCTCATCACGAATGACAGCGGCGTTACGCTCATGCTTTGTTTCGCTGACTGCGTTCCCGTCCTCCTCTATGATCCTTCTCATCATGCCATCGGGCTTGCTCATGCCGGTTGGAAAGGGACGGTGCAGCGCATCGCGGCGAAGACCGTGCTGCGTATGGCGGAGGAGTTCGGCACGCAGCCTGCCGACGTGCTGGCCGGCATCGGACCCTCGATCTCTGCCGACTGCTATGCTGTCGGTGCAGAGGTTGTTGCGCAGTTCCGTACGGCATTCCCGTCAGCGGCAGAGCAGATCGTGCAGGAGAAGGATGGCGTACCGCATCTCGACCTCTGGGCGGCGAACCGCGTGCAGCTCGTGGAGGCGGGCGTCCCGGCGGAACATATCGACACGGCAGAGATCTGTACGACGTGCGACCGTAGTTTCTTTTTCTCCTATCGTGCTGCAGGCGGTACGACGGGAAGACTGGCAGCGGTGATGGAGCTGAGATGAGCGAGGATAGGATGATCAGCACACGGATTCAGACTGTACGTGCAGAGATTGCAGCAGCGTGTGCACGGCGCACGCGCGTGCCGCTGGATGCGCCCGTGGAACTGATTGCCGTGACGAAGAACCACTCTGTCGAGATGATGCGTGCAGCCATTGACTGCGGGCTTACGAACGTGGGGGAGAACCGCGTGCAGGAGGCTCTGAGCAAGGCGCAGACGCTCGAACGTACGGTCAAGTGGCATCTCATCGGGCATCTGCAGACGAATAAGGCGAAACAGGCGGTGCGCCGGTTCGACCTCATTCACTCGGTGGATTCCCTGCGTCTGGCACAGGAGATCGGACGTGCGGCGGAAAAGCTGGGCAAGGTGCAGAATATCCTCGTGCAGGTGAATCTCGCGCGGGAGGAAAGCAAATCCGGTATATACCGTGAGTATCTGGATGAACTCCTTGCGGAAATCAATACGATACCTTCACTTTGCTTGCAGGGTTTTATGTGTATTGCGCCGAATTATGAGGATGTGGAGCAGTGCCGCCCGCTCTTTCACGCGATGTACGAGCTGTTTCGTGAGGCACAGGAGACAGCACCGTCTCATGCAGATATCTGTTATCTCTCGATGGGCATGACCCATGACTACGCGATTGCTGTCGAGGAGGGCGCGAATCTGGTGCGGGTTGGTACGGCGATTTTTGGCGCACGTCAATATACCCTAGGAGTGTGAGGGATCAGTGAGTATCTTTAAGAAAATATCAACGAAGTTCATTGGAATCACGCCGGAGGATGAGGCGGAGGAAAATGAGGGGCAGGAGGAGCGGAAGTCTGCACCCGTAACGGAGATTGGCTCGCGTGCCGGCCGCCTGCGTGAGACGGGTGCGAACCTCTCGGCATTTCCCGAATTCTCGATGCCTGCGGGTGCGGCATCGGGGGCGACGCCGATCGACAATGTGGTTGCAGCATATCGTATGAATGTGGTCGTGATCGAGCCGCAGTCGTTTGACGATGCACAGCAGGTGGCGGTCAATCTCCAGAAGAAGAAGCCGGTCGTGCTCAACTTCGAGAAGACGGAAAAGAGTGTTGCCAACCGCATTATCGACTTTATTAGCGGGACGACGTATGCGCTGAACGGCGATATCAAGAAGATCAGCAACAATGTCATTCTCTGCGCACCGAGCAACGTCAACGTCAGCTACTCCGAGGAGGAGCATCGTCTCGGCGACGATATGTCGTGGATGAACAGGTAGCGCATCATGAGCGGTGACGATATGCATATCGGCATCATCGGCGGCGGTGCAATGGCAGAGGCGATGATTGCCGGCCTCACAGCAGAGGGGACTGTGCCGGCGCCGCAGATCCATGTGTCGGATCATAAGGCGGCGCGCTGCGAGGCGCTCGCTGCCGGTTACGGCGTGCGCGCACAGGTAGGGGCAGAGGTGTTTCTGCCCCATATTGCTGTGCTCATTCTTGCGGTCAAACCGGCAGCGGCGGAAGCAGCGATGCGCGAGACAGCCCCGCTGCTGCGGCGCGGGGCACTCGTCCTCTCCATTGTCGCAGGACTGCCTATTCACACCATCGAGAAAGCATACCCCTCGCATCCTGTCATTCGTGCTATGCCGAATACGCCGCTTGCTGTGGGGGCAGGGATGACCGCTTTTGCGTGCAGCATGCATGCGGGCGCAGCAGAGCGTGCTGCGGCCGCGCGTATTCTTGGTGCTGCAGGACGCACAACAGAGGTCGCAGAGCATGACCTCGATGCGGTGACGGGGCTCTCGGGCAGCGGGCCTGCCTATGCGTTCCTCATCCTTGAGGCGCTGATCGAGGGGGGCGTCGCGGCAGGACTGAAACGCCCGACGGCGCATTTCCTCGCAGCACAGACCCTCATGGGGGCGGCGCAGATGGCGCTCACATCGGCACATACGCCCGCCGACCTGCGCGCGGCAGTGACGAGTCCAGCAGGGACAACGGCAGCGGGACTGCGTGTCCTCGAGCGCGCGGGCGTGCGATCGGCACTGATGGAGGCTGTATTGGCAGCAGCAGAGCGTTCAAAAGAACTGAGGAAGATATAATGGCTTCGGAGCAGAAGGAAAGGATTCTCCGCTTTTACCGTGGGACAGAGGGCGAGGAGATGGCGATGCGCCTGCTTGATCTCGCCGAGGGGGTTGTTAAGACACGCAAATTCCGCGTCAGCCCCTTTCTTGATCCCTACGGCCAGGAGATTGCAGAGACGATATGTGCGAGCTTTGACGGCATACAGGCGGATTTCGACGGCGGCTATGCCGGTGCAGAGCGGCAGCGCGCCATGCTGCGTCACAGTGACTTTGCAGGGACACCGGACGGCTTCGGCATCGCCTGTGTGGAGGCGGCATGGAACGGGCAGTTTGCACGTCTCACACATCGGGATGTGCTCGGTGCAGTCATGGGACTCGGCATCGAGCGTGCACTGGTCGGAGACATCCTTCCTGGACCGGACGCGGCGAGGATTCTCTGTGATGCGAAGATTGCAGACTACCTCATCGACAATCTGACGATGGTCGGTGCTGTCCATGTCACGGCGCGTATGGGCGTATTGTCGGAGATTGCGCCGCGTGAGGAGCGGACAAAAGAGATCCGCGCGACGGTCGCCTCGCTGCGTCTCGATGCCATCGCAGCGGCGGGCTTCGGCATCTCGCGCAGCCGTGCAGCGGATGATATCGCGGCGGATAAGGTGAAACTCAACTGGCAGAGTGTTGTCAGTGCGTCCAAGACCGTGAAGGCGGGGGATGTGCTCTCCATGCGCGGGCGCGGCCGTGTTGAGGTGAGTGAGGTGCGCGGACAGACGAAGAAGGGGCGTACTGCCATTGTACTGAACCGATTCTTTTGAGGGAAAGGCGGGTGCACCATGCTGACACCAATGGACATACATACGAAGGAATTCGGCAGAAGTTTTCGCGGGTTCGATGAGACAGAAGTCAATGACTTTCTCAACGAGATTATGAAGGCGTATGCGGCAGTTCTTGACGAGAATGAGCGGCTGCGCGCGGAACTCTCGCGCGAACAGGCTGCAAACGATGAGTTCCGCCGAATCGAGCAGAGCATGCGTGAGACGCTTATTGTTGCACAGAAGACCGCTGAGGAAGTCAGCTCGAGCGCCAAGCAGAATGCAGATCGCATGTTGGAGGCTGCAGCAAAGGAGGCGCAGAATCTGCGCCGCGAAGCGACGCTGCAGGCAAAGGCGCAGATGGATGATGCGGCGGATAAGGTACGCGCCGTCGTGGCGGAGTACGAACGCCTCGTGCGAGAAAAGCACCAATTTTTGCGCCGTATGAAGGGAAATGTGCAGGCGGAGCTGGCACTCATTAATGACGCGATTGCAGAGATGCCGGATGTCGCGGCAGAGAAGAAGCCGCCGCGTTCGGCAGAGGATATGGAGACGAAGCAGGAGGGTGTTGGAGAGCGATGAGCGGACGCATGACAGCCGCGTTTTTCTTTCTTGGGACGGTTCTTTTGGATCAGATCGTCAAGTTCTATGTCGAGCTGACGCTTCTGCCGGGAGAAAGCATTCCCGTTGCACCGCAGATATTCCACATCACCTATGTACTTAATCCGGGCGCTGCATTCGGTATTTTCCGACACCAACAGTGGCTCTTTCTTGTGACGGCGGCGGCCTTCAGTATCTGCTTTCTCTTCTTCTATGCGCGTCTGTGCCGAAGCGGTGCACTCATCCACTACGGGAGTGTGGCTCTTGCAGCGGGGGCGGTGAGTAATATGATCGACCGTATCCGTACGGGACATGTCGTTGATTTCTTCGATTTCCGCATCTGGCCGGTTTTCAACGTGGCGGATATCGCCATCGTTGCGGGGACTGCTGCTGTGCTCTGGGCCTTCTTCGTGCAGCGGCGGGAGATTGCCGGATGAATGCAGTGTATACCGCTGACCGTGCGGGCGAGCGTCTTGATGTTTTTCTCGTTCGACAGGCAGAGGCGCTTTCCCGCAGCTATGTGCAGCGCCTCATCGAGGCGGGCGAGGTTACAGTGAACGGCAGCCCCCGCAAGGCAAACTGCAAGCTGCGCGGCGGGGAACGCATCACTTGCCGCATTCCGCCCGCAGAGGAGGTGGAAATCCGTGCAGAGGACATTCCGCTCGACATTCTCTATGAAGATGCGGATATCATCGTCATCAACAAGCAGCGGGGGATGGTTGTTCACCCTGCGGCGGGTGTCACCTCTGGGACGCTCGTCAATGCACTCCTCTGCCATTGCCGCGACCTCTCGGGCATCAACGGAGAGATCCGCCCTGGTATTGTGCACCGACTTGACAAGGATACCTCGGGCGTTATGATTGCAGCTAAGAACGATGCAGCGCATCATGATCTTGCCGCGCAGATTCGGGAAAAGCGTGCGCGTCGTGAATACCGTGCTGTCGTGCACGGCAGCATCGCGGAGCGCGCAGGGGTCATCACGGGCGACATTGGGCGGCATCCGACCGACCGCAAGAAGATGGCGATTGTTCGTTTGGGCGGTAAACCTGCTACCACGCATTTCGAGGTACTCGAACGGTTCGGAGCATACACCTACGTCGCCTGCCGTTTGGAGACGGGGCGTACGCATCAGATCCGTGTTCACATGACGAGCATCGGGCATCCGCTGGTTGGTGATGCAAAGTACACGGCGAAGAAGCATCCCTTCGCCATTACGGGACAGGCGCTGCATTCGCTGACACTGACACTTGCACATCCGCGTACAGGGGAGGAGATGGCGTTCACTGCGCCGTTCCCCGCAGATATGGAGGAGATCTTGCGCACGCTGCGCAGCGGCAGATAAGGAGACGACCGCATGACGGAACTCAAAGAAAAAGCTGTCCTCATGGACGGCGACGGAATACGGCGCGCCCTCTTGCGCATTTCGCATGAGATCGTTGAGAAGAACAAGGGAACGGACAACGTCGTGCTCGTCGGCATCCGCACGCGCGGCGTCACTGTTGCGGCGCGCATCGGTGCAGAGATCGCGCGCATCGAGGGGCATGATCTGCCGCACGGCGTACTCGATATCACACTCTACCGAGATGATCTCAACGAGCTGTCCTATCAGCCCATCGTACACCCGACAGAGATGCCGATTGATATCACGGGCAAGACAGTTGTTCTCGTGGACGATGTACTCTACACGGGCAGAACCATCCGGGCCGCGATGAATGCACTGCTCGATATCGGGCGGCCGTGTATGATCCAGCTCGCTGTGCTTATTGACCGCGGGCACAGAGAACTGCCCATCCGTGCTGATTTCGTCGGGAAGAATGTCCCGACTGCCGCACTCGAGGATGTTGCTGTTCTGCTGCAGGATATCGACGGCGAAGAGCGTGTTGTCATTCGTGAGCGTATCTGAGATATAGGGTGAATCTGGAAATACCGCCATAAAAGCGCAGGAAAGAGATTTTCTGCGCTTTTGTTATGCCATTAAGCCCGTATAAATCTATAACGATGTGATGTTTAAACAGGGATATTTTCTCGTTATATATCTGTTAAGAAAGTTTCATAAATAATAGTATTTTTATTATGATTATATGTAATGTTGATTAAGAAAACCGATAAATAATAGGAAAAGAATGAGAGGGAGGAACGTGAAAATCTCCCTCTCAATTTGAATGAGATTCACTTTTTACAAGGGGTTGCAGGTCTTTTCAAAGACTTGAAAGCACGAAAAAAATATGATATCATCTACTTGATCTGTGTATAAGTTATATTTATAGGAGGGATTATTTTGCGAGAGCTAAGCGCAAAAGAAATCACGAAGAACGTCGCCGAGATGTGTAAGGAGGCGGCGTACTATCTCCCCGATGATGTCTATGAGGGACTTAAGAAGGGGCGGGAGACGGAGGAGTCGCCGGTCGGCAGGGTCGTTCTGGATCAGCTTATTCACAACGCTGAGATTGCGCGCGAAGAGGATCGTCCCTACTGCCAGGATACGGGTATGGCCATTGTATTCGTAGAACTCGGGCAGGACCTCCACATCACGGACGGCCTCATCGAGGATGCCATCAATGAGGGAATCGCCAAAGGCTATACGGAGGGATACCTGCGCAAGTCCGTGGTTGCAGAGCCGCTTTTTCATCGCAAAAATACCCAGAACAATACACCGGGGGTTATCTACACAAAGATCGTCGCGGGGGATGCACTCAGCATCACCATTGCGCCGAAGGGCTTTGGGTCGGAAAACAAGTCCGGCGTGAAGATGCTCGTGCCTGCAGATGGTGTCGAGGGTGTGAAGAAGGCGGTTATGGAGATCATCCAGCACGCGGGCCCCAATCCATGTCCGCCCGAGGTGGTCGGCATCGGCATTGGTGGTACGATGGAGCAGGCAGCGCTCCTCTCGAAGAAGGCGCTGCTGCGTCCCATTGATCAGCGCCACCCGATGCCGGAGTATGCAAAACTAGAGGAGGAACTTCTCGCGCTGATCAACAAGACGGGCATCGGCCCGCAGCTCGGCGGAACGACGACTGCACTCGCCGTGAATATCGAGTGGGGAGCGACGCACATTGCCGGACTCCCCATCGCGGTCACCATTTGCTGCCATGCTCTCCGGCATGCACATCGCGTCCTGTAATATGTTTGTGTAGTATTTTAGGGAGGAATCGGCATGGCAGAAAGCATCCGTATTACGACTCCGCTTACGGAGGAAATGTCGCGCAAGCTCAAAGCGGGCGACAGTGTTCTCATCACAGGGACAATCATCAGTGCGCGTGATGCAGCGCATAAGGCAATGACCGAGGCACTTGCAAAAGGGGAGCCGCTGCCTGTGGACTGGCACGATCAGATTGTCTACTACCTCGGTCCGACACCCGCAAAGCCGGGTGACCCGATCGGATCGGCAGGACCCACGACCTCCGGCCGCATGGATGCCTATACGCCGACGATGCTTGCCCAGGGCATCAAGGGGATGGTCGGCAAGGGATCGCGTTCGCCGGAGGTCGTGGAGGCGATGAAAAAGTACGGCGTCACATATTTTGCAGCTGTCGGAGGCGCGGCGGCGCTTATCGCAAAGTCTGTGAAGAAGTACGAGGTCGTAGGTTACCCTGAGCTTGGCCCGGAGGCCGTTGCAAAACTGACAGTTGAGGATTTTCCCTGCATCGTTGTCATCGACGCTGAGGGAAATAACTTTTATGAGATGGGACAGAAACCGTATCGCAAACTCTGAGTCCCTTGTCCGCCCGCTGCTCCGGCGCATGACGGAGCAGCGGGGGAGCGCCGGCAGCGTGCTGCTGCGGCGCTTGTCCAGCGGTCTATATATTTCAGGAGGTATGAAATGTTCCACACAACCTTTTACATGCGGCGGCTGCATTCATTGGTCGGACTCGTCATCATCGGCGTGTTCCTCTTTGAGCATGTCTTCACGAACTCCACCGTGATGGGGGGAGCAAAGGCATTCAACGATGCATTGGCCATGATGGACCTCATTCCGCGCCCGCTCTTTTATGGGCTTGAGATTTTCGCCATCGTCCTGCCGATTCTCTTCCATGCTGTCTACGGCATCTACATCGCGGCGCAGGCGAAGAACAACCCGTGCAACTACGGTTTTGTCCGCAACTGGCAGTTCGCTGTGCAGCGCTATACGGCGTGGCTGCTTATCCCCTTTCTCATCTGGCATGTGGGCTATATGCGCATCTGGGAGAAGGGGATTATGGGGACGCACATCAACTATGATCTGCTCTACACCTATTTCGTGTCGGGAGACTATGCGATCCTTCACGCCGTCCTTTATACCCTCGGTATGATTGCCGCAATCTTCCACTTCTGCAACGGCATCTCGACGTTCTGCATGACGTGGGGCATCGCCAAGGGGCCGCGCGCACAGGCGGTTATCAATGCGCTCTCGATGGGACTCTGTACGCTGATGAGTCTCGTTACGCTTGCCTTCATGGGCAGCTATTACATGTAAGAACCGCAGCAAAGGAGAGTTAGAATGGCTAAAGTACCAGAGAATAAAATTGCGATCATCGGCGGCGGTCTGGCAGGTCTTCTGGCTGCACTGAAGGTCTGTGAGGGCGGCGGTACAGTCGACCTCTTTTCCTACTGCCCTGTCAAGCGTTCGCACTCGCTCTGTGCACAGGGCGGCATGAATGCCTGTATGGATACGAAGGGGGAGCATGACAGCGTCTACGAGCACTTCGACGATACCGTGTACGGCGGCGACTTCCTTGCCGATCAGCTCGCGGTCAAGGGCATGGTCGAGGCTGCACCCAAACTGGTCAAGATGTTTGACCGCATGGGGGTTCCCTTCAATCGCACGCCGGAGGGCGTGCTTGATTTGCGCAATTTCGGCGGACAGAAGAATAAACGAACGGTTTTTGCCGGTTCGACGACGGGGCAGCAGCTTCTCTATGCACTCGATGAGCAGGTGCGCCGTTGGGAGGTCAAGGGCAAGGTCACAAAGTACGAGTTCTGGGAATATATCCGCGCAATCAAGAACAAGGACGGCATCGTCCGCGGACTCGTGGCGCAAAATATGAACTCGAACGAGATCAAGGCATTCCCTGCAGATGTTGTCATGCTCGCCACAGGGGGACCTGGACAGGTCTTCGGTCGCTGCACGGCATCAACGATCTGCAACGGCTCGGCAGTCTCCTCTGCGTACCAGCAGGGGGCGCATATCGGCAACCCCGAGTTCATTCAGATTCATCCGACGGCCATTCCTGGATCGGATAAGAACCGTCTCATGTCAGAGGCCTGCCGCGGTGAGGGCGGGCGCGTCTGGACCTACAAGGACGGAAAGCCGTGGTACTTCCTCGAGGAGATGTATCCGGCTTATGGAAACCTCGTTCCGCGCGATGTTGCATCTCGTGCGATCTTTAAGGTCTGTGTTCACATGGGACTCGGCGTCAATAACGATCGGCGTGTCTACCTCGATCTTTCGCATATTCCTGCAGATTACCTCGAGCACAAGCTTGGCGGTATTCTTGAGATGTACTCAGAGTTTGTCGGACAGGATCCGCGCAAAGTACCGATGGAGATTTTTCCGTCCGTACACTACTCGATGGGCGGCATCTGGGTCGACCGTATGCACCACACGAACATTCCAGGTCTCATGGCAGCGGGCGAATGTGACCACCAGTATCATGGAGCGAATCGGCTCGGTGCGAACTCGCTCCTCTCGGCGAGTTACTCCGGCTATGTCGCGGGACCTGAGGCACTGCGCTGGGCGCGTAGTGGGGAGCTTGGCGCAGCCCTCACGGAGGAGGAACTGGAGACGGCACGCAAGGAGGCTGTTGCAGAGTTCGACCAGATCCGCAACATGACGGGTACGGAGAATGCGCATAAACTTCATCAGGAGATGGGCGAGATCATGTATGACTACGTCTCCATCGAGCGCGACAACAAGGGGCTCGATATCTGCCTCGAAAAACTCAAGGATATTCTGCGTCGTTGGGATGACATCGGCGTGACGGATCATGGTTCGTGGGCAAATCAGGAGGCCATGTTTGTCCGTCAGCTGCGCAACATGATTCTCTATGCCATGGCCGTGACGAAGGCGGCGCGCTGCCGCGATGAGAGCCGTGGTGCACATGCGAAGATCCTGCTTGATGACAGGGGCGAGCGTATGACAGATGCCGACGGCGAGCTTATGTTCTACGGTCGTGATGACGAACGCTTCATGAAGACCTCCATCGTCGACTATGACCCGAAGACTGAAGAGCCGATTGTCAGCTACATGGATTTCGAGCATTCACTCATCAAGGCGCGTGCACGCAACTACGCCGTTGCCAAGAAGGAGTAAGGGAGGATAGAAGTCATGGCAGAACAGAAAAAAGTCCGTTTCATCATCGAGCGTCAGGACGGCCCAAACGAACATCCCTACACGCAGGAGTTCGAGGTCGACTATCGTCCCGGTCTCAACGTCGTTGCCTCCCTCATGGAGATCCAGAAGAACCCCGTGACGGTGGACGGCAAGCGTGTTCCACCCCCTGTCTGGGAGTGCAACTGTCTCGAGAAAGTATGCGGCGCTTGCATGATGGTCATCAACGGTCGAGCACAACAGGCATGTTGTGCTCTGATCGACCACCTCACGCAGCCCATTCGCGTGCAGCCCGCACGCACATTCCCAGTCATTCGCGACCTGCTCATTGACCGCTCCGTGATGTTTGAGAGCCTCAAGCGTATCCATGGCTGGGTCGAGGTAGATGGTACGTGGGACAACAAGGATGCGCCGATTCAAAACCCGTATACGGCAGAGACCTGCTATGAGTTGTCGCACTGTATGACCTGCGGCTGCTGTCTCGAGGCGTGCCCGAACGTCGGTCCTCAGTCTGACTTCATCGGACCTGCCCCGACGGCGCAGACCCTGCTCTTCAACCTGCACCCGCTCGGAAAGTTTGATGCGCCGAAGCGTCTTAATGCACTGATGGAGAAGGGCGGCATCACGAGCTGCGGCAACAGCCAAAACTGCGAGCGCGTCTGCCCGAAGAGTATCAAGCTGACGCAGCACCTTGCACAGCTCAACCGTGAGGTCAATAAGCAGGCGCTGCGCAATATGTTCAACCACTGATCTGCAGTTATTGCAGGTTCAGAAGACATGAAAGGGTGCTGCCCGTTGGGCGGCACCCTTTCGTATATATAGCCGCTGAATAGACATGATAAAGCCCTCAGGTCAACTGGGGGCTTTATCATGTCTATTCAGAGAGATCATAAAAAGCAGCCGTCCTATCGGAACGACTGCTTTGATGAAATGGATTCTTTTAGAGCCTAAATCCGCCGACGGTCTTTTGCAATTCCTGTGCCAGCTGCGCAAGTGTTTGGCTGGATGCCGCAATCTCCTGCATAGATGCTGCCTGCTCCTCCGATACGGCGGAGACATTCTCTGCCTCTGCGTGCACAGCATTCGAGACCTTCTGGACAGCTTCGACGGAGTTGACCATGCGTGCACTGCCCGCCTTGATGCCTTCGGTATTCTTCAGGATGGAGTCAACCTTCTCGGAGAGCTCCTTGACGACCCCGGCAATGCGATCAAACTGTTCTCCTGCCTGGTTGACCTGCTGGACACCTTCGCCGACATACTCTTTCTGCTCCTGCATGACCTTGAATGTGTCCTCAATGCGATTCGCATTGTCTGTGATCAGCGCCGTAATCTCCTGCGCCGCTGTACCGGATTGCTCGGCGAGCTTTCGCACCTCTTCGGCGACAACGGCAAAACCGCGTCCCTGTTCGCCCGCACGTGCTGCCTCGATGGCGGCATTGAGTGCAAGGAGATTCGTCTGCCCTGCGATTTGGGTGATCATCTCAACGATTTCAGAGATGCGCTTAGAGCTCTCATAGAGCGCTGTGACAGCCTCAGAGACATCCTTTGCACTCTGGTCGAGTGTGTCCATGCCCTTTACTGCGACGCTCAGACCCTGCTGCCCCTCGACTGTCGCCGTCTCGGCCCGGTGGGTGGCAGCAGAGACATCGGAGATGCCGCTTGTGATCTCGTTGATGGCTTGGGTGATGTCATCAACGGTTTTAAAGGACTCGTCTACGACCTCGTTCTGCTCGATGGTACTGCCTGTGATCTTGACGATCGCCTCGGCAGCGCTCTGTGCGCCCTGTGCCGACTGGTCTGCCGATGCCGTGAGCTGCTCGGACGCAGCGGCGAGCTGCTCTGCGGTCTGCGCCGTCTTTTGAATTAGTGCGCGCAGATTCACGACCATTCTGAGCAGTGCCTTGTGGAGCAGACCGATCTCATCATCACGCTCCATCTCAGGCGGCTGTATGCCGAGATTCCCGTTTGCAACTTCCTGTGCTGCGCTTGCCATCTCTTCGAGTGGTTTTGTAATCGACAGGGCAATCATATAGAGTAATCCGCCAATGAGTGCGAGTGCAACGAGGAGTCCACCGATCATTATCCATTCGAGCCTGTTGACATCAGCGAGTACCTCGTCCTTCGGAACGAAGAGCACGAGCGACCAGCCCGTGGTGCCGACTGGGTGGACGGCGTAGTAGTTCTCGACACCTGCGTAGGTGTTTGTGAAGAAAATCGGCTCTTTCGAGAGAAGACGGCGTGCATCCTCCTCGCCCTGTGCATGGACATTATCCTCAAGACCCAGCGCAGAGTGGTAGATGAAGCGTCCTTGCTCATCGAGCAAGAATGCTGCACCATGTTCGCGGATTTTGATCTTCGCGACGATACTTTGGATGTCGGCGAAATTGGACTCCAATCCCATAACAGCGAGGAGCTGACCATTGTGCCGGATGCCTCGTGTCAGTGCTAAAGTGGGCTTTCCGGTACGCTCATTCGTGGAGACCTCGTTGAGCTGTACGCCCTCCTTTTCCTCTGCAAGCTTGTACCACGGACGGGATGTCGCATCGAACTCGTCCAGCGGTACGACACCCTCCTCGCTATACAGGAAGGGACGGTTTGTCTCCCGCGGGAAACCCATATAGATGGAGTCAATGTCTGATCGAGAGGTGAAGTCCTTTGCCGTCAGTAGGAACTCATCGTCCGTCGGCATATTTGTGGACCACACACGGCCGACCCCTTCGAGGATACCTTTGGGTCCTTCGACCATTCGATTGACTTCTTCGGCGTGGAACTCCGAGAGCGCTCGCATCTCGCGTTCCGTGGCCTTTTCGATCATTGTACTTGCTTCCCAATAGGTGAACGCCACCATCGCCACAAATATGACGACGAATGGCGTACCAATCCACAGAAGCATCTTTGTTTTTAGTTTCATTCCCCTCACCTCTTTGCATCGCAGCGCACCATGTGTACTCCCCATGATGGTTATTCAACGAGGAGCATAAATACTCCTGTCTTACATAGATTCAACAAAACTAAAAAAACTCCTCTAAAAGTCCCAAAAGAAAATTTTAGAGGAATTTATCGTATATTTTCCTATCAATTCTTTTTCATCTTGCTAGATAGGTAATTTGCAGCGAGAGAGCCTGAGATATTATGCCAAACACTAAAGAGGGCGCCCGGGATAGCGGCGGCTGCACCGAAGTGGAGCAGGGCGAGAGAGGTCGCAAGTCCCGAGTTCTGCATGCCCACCTCGATAGAAACCGCCTTGACCTTTGCGATATCCATCCCAAGCACCTTTGCTACGGCAAAGCCGAGGGCGTAGCCGAGGAGATTGTGGCACATGACGACAAGCATGATGAGTGCCCCTGTCTCGATGATTCGTACTGCATTCGCTGAGACAACGCCGCCGACGATGAGTACGATTGCGATAACGGAGATCAGCGGGAGAATCTTGACCGCCTTCTGCACCGGCCGCTCGAAAAAGTGATTGATGAGGATGCCGAGGAGGATTGGTGCGATGACAACCTGAGCAATGGAGATCATCATTTTTTCCGCTGGAATGTCAATCCACTGACCTGCCAGCCATAGCGTGAGGAGTGGTGTCATCAATGGAGCCAGGATAGTGGATGCCATCGTCATGGAGACAGAGAGGGCGACATCGCCGCGTGCGAGGTAGGTCATGACGTTCGAGGATGTGCCGCCGGGGCAGGTGCCGACGAGGATGACGCCTGCTGCGAGCTCGGGGGGGAGGGAGAAAGCATGTGCAAGCGCCCATGCAAGAAGCGGCATGATGCCGAACTGTGCGACCGTGCCGATGAGCACGTCGCGCGGGCGCTGCAGGACAAGCTTGAAGTCTGCGAAGCGCAGCGTCATTCCCATACCGAACATGACGATGCCGAGCAGAATGGTAATCCATGGAACGGTCCAAAGGAATGTCCACGGCTGGACGAGAGAGATGCCCGCGATGAGGATGACGAGGAATGCCATATAGCGGGAGACGAAATTGCTGAGTTGTTCAAGTATCTGCATAGTGTAGGACTCCTTCCGTTTACTGAGAGAGCCGGATGAATTCGGCAAGCGTCGCGCTTGCCGTTCCATCCGCAATGGTTCGGCGTGCTGCTGCGATGCCGTCTGCGATGGAGGGGACGGCACCCGCGATGTAGATGGCGGCACCTGCATTCATGAGACAGATATCTGCACGCGCATCTGTAATCTCTCCTGCGAGGATGCCGCGCGCAACGGCCGCGTTCTCCTCCGGTGTTCCGCCGCGGATAGCATCCTTTGATGCGGAGGCAATGCCGAAATCCTCCGGGCGGATCTCATAGGCGCTTTCCTGCCCGTCGATGATTTCACGGATCTTTGTCGGCGCGCCGATGGAGATCTCATCCATACCGTCCGTGCCGTGTACGATGAGGGCACGACGGACACCCAACCCTGGCAGCACCCGCGCGAGAGGGCGCAGGAGATGTTCTCCGTAGACCCCGAGGAGCATGTAGGCGGGGCGGGACGGATTCGTGAGCGGACCGAGGATGTTGAACACAGTGCGGATGCCGAGTTCGCGGCGGATCGGTCCAACGTGGCGCATCGACTGGTGGTAGCGCTGGGCAAAGAGGAAGGCGAGCCCGATCTCGCGCAGCTCGGTACGCACCTTCTCGGGCGGTTGATCGATATTCACACCGAGTGCCTCGAGGCAGTCTGCTGTGCCGCTCTTTGATGAGGCTGCTCGATTACCGTGTTTGCAGACCTTCAGCCCTGCAGCGGCAGCCAGAATCGAGGCGGTCGTTGAGACGTTGATGCTGCCCGAGTGGTCGCCGCCTGTACCGACAATGTCGATGACATCCATGTCGTGCACCACAGTCTCTGCGTGTGCGCGCATTGCTGCCGCCGAGCCGGAGATCTCGTCGATCGTTTCCATGCCGCTGCTCTTAGTGGAAAGTGCGGCAAGATAGGCAGCGTTCTCGACTGCGGATGTCTCACCCGACATGATCTCATTCATGACAGCATACGCTTCGTCATAGCAGAGATCCTGCTTGTCTACGATTTTCTGAATGGCTTCTTTTATCATTTAATATCCCCCTGCTTTGTTTCTGTCAAAGAAAAGACAGGGCAGTATTATAGCATATTCACACCATCATCACAAATGTACTTTTACCGTGATACAATATGTGCTATAATCTCTTATCCTGTGTATGAATATTGACGTAAAGTAGGAGAGAATATGTTTGAACCGCGTTTTACCGCGCTTAATATGAATGAGATTCTGAAGTATCTTGGCTTCCGTGGACAGGAACTGACAGAAGAGATAGCGCAACAGATGAAGCGCTGCTCAGATGAGGTGCTGGCGGCGGCGACACCTCGGCTGACCTATCGACAGGCGACGATTGAGGACGGAGCAGTGCTCGGCGTAACGTTTGCGGGTAAGGATATTCCGCAGATGCTTGCTCCTTGTGAGGAGGCGGTCATCTTCGGTGCGACATTGGGGCCTGGGGTTGAGCGGCTGATGATGCGCTATGAGGTGACCAATGCTGCAGACTCACTCATCATGGATGCATGTGCGAGCACAGCGATCGAGAATATCTGCAACAATTTTGAGAGTGATATGCGTACTGCCGTGGAGGCAGAGGGCCGCTATTTGACAGATCGCTTCAGCCCGGGCTACGGCGATCTGCCGATTACGGAGCAGCCGAAATTCTTTGCGCTGCTTGATATGACGCGGCGCATCGGGGTGTCTCTGACGCCCACGACGATCATGGTACCGCGCAAGTCGGTGACGGCGATCATGGGGATTGCACGCACACCGCAGCCGCATCGCCCGCCCGACTGCGAGCATTGTCTCATGTTCCGCACCTGCCCGCTGCGAAAGGCGGGGCGCAGGTGCCGTGAGGGGGCAAAGACCTGAGAGCACCTGTGTATCAGAAATAAGTAGGATGGGAGTGTATCGCATGAAAGATATCATTATATTAGACGGCGGCATGGGAACGGAGCTGCAGGCGCGCGGGCTTGCGCCCGGCGAGCGGCCTGAACTCTTCGGCATGGCGCATCCAGAAGTCATCGCCGAGGTGCATCGGAACTACATTATGGCGGGCAGCCGCGTGATTTACAGCAACACATTCGGTGCAAACGGACATAAGCTCATCGGCACAGGGAAGACGGTGGCAGAGGTCATTGCTGTCAATGTCGCGACGGCACGGCGCGCAGCGGAGGATTCCGGTATCCCTGGTGTGCGTGTCGCACTCGATATCGGACCAATCGGCGAGCTGGTCGAGCCGCTCGGCACGCTTTCGTTCGAGGATGCCTACGAGCTCTTTCGTGAGATGGTCATGGCAGGGGAAGCGGCGGGTGCTGATCTCGTCGTCTTTGAGACACTGACCGACCTCTATGAGGCAAAGGCGGCGGTGCTCGCGGCGAAGGAACATACGAAGCTGCCCATCTGGGTGACGATGACTTTCGAGCAGAACGGCCGCACCTTCCTCGGTGCGGCAGTCCCGTCCGTTGCGGTTACGCTCGATGCACTCGGTGTATCCGCGCTCGGGGTGAACTGTTCGCTCGGCCCTGTGGAGCTGATTCCGATTGTGGACGAGCTCATGCAGTGGACGGATCTGCCCATTATTGTCAAGCCGAACGCAGGATTGCCCGATCCGCGCACGGGTGCGTATGAGATGACAGCGGAGGTGTTCGGGCGGGAGATGGCGGCGTTCGCCCAGCGCGGCGCATGCATCATGGGCGGATGCTGCGGGACGAATCCTGCCTTCATCCGCGCGCTTGCTGCGGCTGCCGAAGGCGGTGCGGCAGAGCGCCCGCAGCGAAAAAAACGCAAGGGAATTGCCTCGCCGGGCTTCGTTGCCGAGTATGGCAAACTCAATGTCATCGGCGAACGCATCAATCCGACGGGCAAGAAGCGTCTTCAGCAGGCGCTGATCGAAGAGGACTACGGCTATATCAAGAAGCTTGCCATTTCCCAGCAGGAGGCGGGCGCGCAGGTGCTCGACATCAATGTCGGAGCGCAGGGTGTGGATGAGGAGAAGATCATTCCTCTTGTGGTCAAGGCAGTGCAGAGCGTCGTTGACCTGCCGCTGCAGATCGATTCTGCCAATCCGAAGGTGATTGAGGCGGCGCTGCGCGTGACGAGCGGGCGTGCCATCATTAACTCGGTCAGCGGGGAAAAGGAGCGTATGGATGCCATCTTCCCGCTGGCAAAACACTACGGTGCGGCGGTGCTGGGGCTCGCGATGGATGAAAGTGGTCTGCCGGAGTCGGCGGCGCAGCGCGTTACCGTGGCAGAACGCATCGTCGCTGAGGCGGAGAAATACGGCATCGAGCGTGAGGACATCATCATCGATTGTCTGACACTCACCGTCTCGGCACAGCAGGAGCAGGCGATGGAGACGCTGCGTGCTGTCCGCGAGGTGCATGAGCGACTCGGCCTGCACTGTGCACTCGGCGTCAGCAACGTGTCCTTCGGACTGCCCGCACGCACGCACATGACGGAAAATTTCCTCATACAGGCAATGCACATCGGGCTTGATTTCCCGATCATCAATCCGAATACAAAGGAGATCATGGATGCCGTTGTCTCCTTTCGTGCGGTCTCGGGGGAGGATGCGGATTGTGCTGCCTATATTGCGCGGTTTGCGCCCGAGCAGGCGGAGATGCGCCGGCGCAAAGAACTGGGGCTCACGGGCAGTGACACGCTGGAGACGGTGCAGACTGCGGCGGAGGACGGTGCTGCCGATCCGCTGATGGATGCCATCATCCGCGGTCTTTCCGACGATGCCGAACGCATCACGCGGAAACTCCTCACGGAGGCCGCACCGATGGAGATCATCCAGGAGAAGGTCATCCCCGCACTTGACATCGTGGGCGACCGCTACGAGAAGGAGATCATCTTCCTCCCGCAGCTCATCAATGCGGCGAATGCCGCCACAGCAGGACTTGAACTCATCAAGGTACGGCTCGCCGAGGAAGGGCAGGGCGTATCGAAGGGGAAGATTATCCTCGCCACTGTCGAGGGCGATATCCATGACATCGGCAAGAATATTGTCAAGGTTGTTCTCGAGAACTACGGTTACCAGATCATCGACCTTGGCCGTGATGTTCCTGTCACGCGTGTGGTGGAGGTTGCCATTGAGAAGCAGGTCGGTCTGATCGGGCTCTCGGCGCTGATGACAACGACAGTCACTGCAATGAAGCGGACAATTGAGGCGCTGCACGAGGCGGGACATGATTGTGAGACGGTGGTCGGCGGCGCAGTGCTGACGGAGGACTACGCCAAGGAGATTGGTGCGGATCACTATGCAGCAGACGCACGCGGCGCGGTCGAGATCGCACGCCGCGTACTGGGATAACAGCGAGAGGCAAGGAGGCAGAACGATATGGCGCAGGAGCGCATGGATGTTCGAGAACATCTAAAACACGGACCGCTCATCTTTGACGGCGGGATGGGGACCTACTACGCGGAGAAGACGCATATGCGGAGTAAGGGCGTCGAGATGGCGAACATCGAGACCCCCCGCGTGGTGGAGGAGATCCACACAGAGTATCTGCGTGCGGGAGCGCAGGCGATTAAGGCGAACACCTTTGTCGCCAACCGTATCGTTTATCAGGGCGATGCGGAGACGGTGCGGCGCATCATCCGTGCGGGATGGGAACTTGCCGTCCGTGCAGCAGAGCCGTTCGAAGCGTATGTTTTTGCCGATATCGGCCCGATCATGGGGCTGCCGTACGAGGACATTGTTGATGAATACCAGTTCCTCGCAAATATTTTTCTGGACTGCGGGGCAACCCACTTTCTCTTCGAGACGAACGCCTCGACGGAGGGCCTGATCGAGGCGGCGCGCTTTATTCGGCGCAGATGCCCCGAGGCATTCATCATCGATTCGTTCGCACCTCTGCCGGGCGGATATACACGGGATGGGCGCTTTGCGGAGGAACTTGTGCATGAAATCGTCGAGAGCGGCATCGTCGATGCGGTCGGATTCAACTGCGTCAACGGGATGCGTCCGATGCAGGAGCTGGTACGTCGTCTCGGCACGTGTCCGCTCCCGCTCTCGCTCATGCCGAATGCAGGACATCCTGTCGTCATGGAGGGACGTACCCTCTACGAGAGTGCTCCCGACTACTTTGGCGCGAGCGTCGCCGAACTAGCGCGTGATGGCATTAGTATCGTCGGCGGATGCTGCGGGACCACACCAGCACATATCCGTGCGCTCTGCGCTGCGCTCGATGTGCAGGACGAGAGACAGATGCCGCATTCTGTTGTGCCGTCTGCACCTGCGGAGGCACTTCCGGTCAGTCCGTTTTTCGAGGCGCTGCGCCATGGAGCGAAGCCCATCGCCGTCGAACTTGATCCGCCCGAGACGGGAAATGCGGACAACTTCTTCGCGGGTGCGCGGGAACTCACAGCGGCGGGCGTAGATGCCATCACCATCGCGGACAACCCGATTGCGCGTGCACGCATGGACGCAGGGATGCTTGCCGCGCGTCTGCATCGTGAGATCGGCATCGAGCCGATTCCGCACATGACCTGCCGCGACCGCAACCTCAATGCGATTAAGTCGATTCTTCTCGCATTGAGTGCCGAGGGCGTGCACAATATGCTTGCAGTTACGGGAGACCCCATTCCCACAGCAGAGCGCGATGAGGTAAAGAGCGTCTATCAGTTCAACTCACGAAAACTCGCCTCTTTCATCGCCGGCCTCGGCGCACGCGGCGATGTCGTTCCGTTTCACATCTTTGGCGCGCTTAATATCAATGCGAAACATTTCCCCTCGCAGATCGGCCTCGCCAAGAAGAAAATGGAGGCGGGCATGATGGGGTTCTTCACGCAGCCTGTTCTGAGCGAGCGGGCGAAGGAGAATATGCGTATCGTGCGTGATACCTTCCCGGATGCGCTGATTCTCGGCGGCATTATGCCCGTTGTGAGCGAGCGCAATGCACGGTTTATGGAGAGCGAAATTACCGGCATCCACGTCGAGGAGCGCATCATCAATGCCTATCGCGGACTTGATCGGGAGCAGGCAGAGGAACTTGCTCTTAAACTCTCACTCGAGATCGCTGCGGACATCGAACCATACATCGACGGCTACTACGTCATTACGCCGTTCTCGCGCACGGCACTTGTTGCACGTATCGTTCGAGAATTACGCGCACGGCGAACTGCACGGTAAATCTATTAAAAACGAGCCTGACTTGACGGCATTGCAGCAGTCAAGACAGGCTCGTTTTAGTGGCGGACAGCATCAAGTGTCATTGGCAGCGTATGTGCGGCAGATGCCAATGTGCGCAGGTCGGCAGGGGTGTATTGTGTCCAGATGTCTGCCACCTTTCTCTGAAAGGCAAGCACAGAGATCGGTTCGTTTCTCTGTGCACGGACGTTTTGACAGATAATGTCCGCAAATGCATCAGGAACGCGTGCTGTACGCTGTGCCAGCAGAATTTTCAGATGCGTGTCGATGAGATAGAGGTGAATGGTCGGGTCGGCGAGACTTTTCTCATCGGGCAGCAAATTATCCTTTACAAGTGCAAGAGAAAGCGGTGCGTCGCCCCAACCGTCATTGAAGATGCCGTCAATGCGGTAGAGCAGGAAGAGTATGCCGTTTACCTCACTCACGGCAAGCTCGATTTCACCCGTGCGGAATGCCTCGATAGCGATGGCATCTGTGCGTGATAGCTGCAGCAAGAACATCATGCCGTTTTTGTCGACTTGGAACATACCGCCGTCTTCCTGTGCCAGTATGGGCAGAGGGAATGGCTCACCGACAGCAAAATTCATGGATGTACTCATATCGTTCTCCTATGGCATATAGAATCCGCGCTTTTGTGCGTCAGCGTCGATTATATAACGTGAGGAGGGATTCTTCAATCTCTAATTTTGAAGCTGTGAGCAGCAGGTTTTTCTTGCCTTGTGTCATAAAACGCCGTACAATGAAAAGAAAATGCAAAGAGGTGACGGGATGATTCAGAAGGGCATTATTCTCGCAGGCGGTTCGGGGACACGGCTCTACCCGCTGACAAAGGTTGTATCGAAGCAGCTCATGCCGGTCTATGACAAGCCGATGATTTACTATCCGCTGAGCACACTCATGCTTGCGGGGATTCGCGACATCCTCATCATTACGACACCCGGCGACAGCGCGCTCTATCAGGCTCTGCTCGGGGACGGCAGCCAGCTTGGCATCTCCCTTTCGTATGCCGTGCAGCCGCATCCGGATGGACTCGCGCAGGCATTCCTCATCGGTGCGGACTTCATTGCAGGGGAAGGGTGTGCGCTCGTGCTCGGCGACAACATCTTCTACGGCTCAGACTTTGCACAGGTGCTGCAGAGTGCCGTGCAGCGCACAGATGGCGCGACGGTGTTCGCCTACTATGTTTCCGATCCGGAACGGTACGGCGTTGTTTCCTTCGATGATGCAGGACGCGCACTTACGTTGGAGGAAAAGCCGGTGCAGCCGCAGTCCAACTATGCTGTCACAGGTCTCTACTTCTACGATAGCGATATCGTGGAGATTGCGCGCGGAGTACGCCCATCGGCACGCGGCGAACTCGAGATTACCGATGTCAACATTGCCTATCTGACGGCGGGCAAGCTCTGTGTCGAGCGCCTGCGCCGCGGTTATGCGTGGCTCGATACAGGAACGCACGAGTCCCTCCTGTCGGCCGCTGCATTCGTCCAGACCATACAGGCACGGCAGGGACTCAAGATTGCCTGCGTCGAGGAAATTGCCTACCGTATGGGTTATATCGATGCGGAACAGGTTCTGCGCCTTGCAGAGCCGCTCGCAAAGAATGAGTACGGTATTTATCTGAAGCGCCTCATTAAGGATACATAGGAGAACAATATGAACGTGATTGAAACAGCACTCGCGGGTGTCCGCATCCTCGAACCGCAGGTCTTCGGCGATGCCCGCGGATGGTTCATGGAGAGCTGGTCGCAAAAGAAGATGGAGAATTCGGGCATCTTTGTCAACTTCGTGCAGGACAACCATTCCTTTTCCGCACAGAAGGGAACCCTGCGCGGGCTGCACTACCAGCTGAACCCCATGGCACAGGCAAAGCTGCTGCGGGTGTCACGTGGTGCCATCTTTGATGTCGCTGTGGACATTCGGCGTGGCTCGCCGACGTATGCGAAGTGGGTGGGCGTCGACCTTTCGGCGGAGAATGCTCGGCAGCTCTTCATCCCGCGCGGATTTGCGCACGGATTCATCACGCTCACAGACGATGTCGAGGTGCAGTACAAGGCGGACAATCTCTATGCACCTGACTTCGACGGCAACATCCGCTGGGATGATCCGGAGATTGCCATCGCTTGGCCGATTCCGCCTGTCGTTCTATCGGATAAGGATGCAGTTGCCCCGTTGCTCTCAGAACGTACAGAGCTGAACTTCGTCTATCCTGCGTAGGGGGCAGCCCTTTGGCAAAGAAATATAAAAAACCATAAAAAAGGGGTTGACGAACGAGGGAAGGCGTGTTATATTATGACAGTCGCGCTGA
>CAUQID010000019.1:0-36385 GCA_963518105.1 uncultured Selenomonas sp. | reverse complement strand
ATACAATGAAGGTTACGGCAGAGCATGGTGAAAACCGCGAGGTCACTCTGACGATCGAAGTTGAGCAGGCAAAGCTGGAGAAGGCAACGGAAGGCGCAGCAAAGCGCATCTCCGCCCGCGTCAACATTCCCGGATTCCGCAAGGGCAAGGCGCCGCGCCGGATTGTCGAGAACTTTGTCGGCAAGGACGCGATCATCCAGGAGGCGTTCGAGGGGGTTGCTCAGCAGGCATTTGAGGATGCACTGACGGAGCAGGACATGGAGCCTGTGACGCGGCCCGAGATTGATATCGTCACGCTTGAAGAGGGCAAAGATGTCGTATTCACGGCGAAGTTCACGCAGCGTCCCGAGGTGAAGCTCGGCGACTACAAGGGGCTAACGGTGGAAAAGCCCGAGGTTACCGTCTCTGATGAGGACATCGATCGCCAGATCGATGGGATGCGCCAGCATCAAGGTACGCTCGTGGATGTGCCGGCAGATGCCGCAGTCAAGAAGGATGACTTCGTTACGCTCGATTTCGAGGGCTTTGTCGACGGAACGCCGTTCGAGGGCGGCAAGGGCGAGGACTACCCCCTGCAGATTGGCTCTGGCAGCTTTATCCCCGGCTTTGAGGATCAGCTCATCGGTGCGAAGATCGGTGAGGAGCGCGAGGTGAAGGTCACGTTCCCCGAGGAGTATCATGCCGAGAACCTCAAGGGAAAGCCTGCAGTGTTTAAGTGCACGATCCGCAGCATCAAGGCGCGTGAGCTGCCGGAGCTGGACGATGCATTCGCGCAGAAGGCAAGCAAGTTCGAGACGCTTGCAGAGCTGCGCGAGGATATCCGCAAGAACCTTCAGGTGAGTGCAGAGCGCCAGGCTGAAACCGATCGCCGTACAAAGGCGATCGATATGGCGACGGAGAACTGCACGATGGAGATCCCGCCCGTCATGGTCGAGAACCGCATCACGGCGATGATTCAGGAGATGGCGATGCGTCTCGAGCAGCAGGGCATGAGTCTCGAGCAGTATCTCCAGTACGCAGGACTTGATATGGCGCGTATCCGCGACGAGTACCGTGAGACGGCGGAGAAGAACGTCCGTACCGATCTCATGCTCGAAGAGGTTGCCAAGGCAGAGGGCATCAAGGTCGAGGGCAGGGATCTCGATCAGGAGGTCTATGCGATGGCGCTGTCCTATGGTGCGACGCCGAAGCAGGTTCAGAAGATCATCAAAGAGCAGGGACGTGTCAGCGATCTTGCTGCGACCGTTCTGCGCAAGAAGACGGCGCAGTTCATCGTGGACAATATCACGGCATAAGACATCCCCTGTGGGGAGGAACGTATGAGTTACTATGTACCGATGGTGGTGGAGAACTCGAGCCGCGGGGAGCGTGCCTATGACATTTACTCCCGCCTGCTCAAAGAACGCATCATCTTTCTTGGCGGCCCGATTGACGACAGTGTAGCGAACGTTGTCGTGGCGCAGCTGCTGTTCCTCGAGTCCGAGGATCCTGACAAGGATATTCATCTCTATATCAACAGTCCTGGCGGCGTTGTAACGGCGGGACTTGCCATCTACGACACAATGCAGTATATCAAGCCCGACGTCTCCACCATCTGTATTGGGCAGGCGGCGAGCATGGGCTCGATTCTTCTGACGGCAGGGACAAAGGGCAAGCGCTATGCGCTGCCTCATGCCCGCATTATGATTCATCAGCCCCTCGGCGGTGCGCAGGGACAGTCGACCGATATCCAGATCCAGGCAAAGGAGATCCTGCGCCTGCGTGAGGTCGGCAATGACATCCTCGCTCGTCACACAGGACAGGCCGCGGAGAAGATCAACGTGGATACGGAGCGGGACAACTTCATGTCGGCGGAGGAAGCAAAGGCATACGGGCTGATCGACGAGGTCGTCACGCGCCCCAAGGCTGAGCCTGCTGAGAACAAAGGCTGAGGGGGGCTGCGGCGATGAAATTTGGAGAGGAAGACAAGGGACAGCTCAAATGCTCCTTCTGCGGTAAGACGCAGGAACAGGTGCGCAAACTCGTGGCCGGTCCCGGTGTCTATATCTGCGATGAGTGTATTGAACTCTGCAACGAGATCATCGCAGAGGAATTCAGCGATGATGCCGAAGTCGGCCTCAAGGATATTCCCAAACCGAAGGAAATCCGCCACATCCTCGATCAGTACGTCATCGGACAGGACGAAGCGAAAAAATCGCTGTCCGTTGCTGTCTACAATCACTACAAGCGCATTCATGCGGGACAGAGCAAAAGCGAGGAAGTAGAGCTGAAGAAGTCGAATATCCTCATGATCGGCCCGACGGGCAGCGGTAAGACCCTGCTTGCACAGACACTTGCGCGCATTCTGAACGTGCCGTTTGCGATTGCTGATGCGACATCACTCACTGAGGCGGGGTATGTCGGCGAGGATGTCGAGAACATCCTGCTCAAGCTCATACAGGCAGCGGACTATGACATCGAGAAGGCGCAGCGCGGAATCATCTACATCGACGAGATCGATAAGATTGCGCGCAAGTCGGAGAACCCGTCTATCACGCGTGATGTATCGGGCGAGGGGGTTCAGCAGGCGCTTCTCAAGATTCTTGAGGGGACAACGGCATCCGTTCCTCCGCAGGGCGGGCGCAAGCATCCGCAGCAGGAGCTTCTGCAGATTGACACAACAAACATCCTATTCATCTGCGGCGGTGCATTCGACGGTATCGAGGAGATCATCGAGGCGCGTCTCGGCAGGAAACAGATGGGATTTGGTGCGCAGGTGCGCTCTAAACGTCGTGTCTCGGTCGGAGAATCCCTCAGCAAGGTTATCTCCGAGGATCTGATGAAGAACGGTCTGATTCCCGAATTTATCGGGCGACTGCCCGTGGTTGTTACGCTGAACTCGCTTGATGAGGCAGCACTCGTGCGTATCCTGACCGAGCCGAAGAACGCGCTCGTGAAGCAATTCCAGAAACTCTTGGAACTGGACGGCGTGCGGCTTACCTTCGAGGATGAGGCACTGCACCTCATCGCGAAAGAAGCACTTACGCACAAGACAGGTGCACGTGGGCTGCGCTCCATTATCGAGGGCATCATGCGGAATGTCATGTATGAAGTCCCATCGATTCACGGTGTGACAGCCTGCCAGGTCACGAAGGATGTCGTTGCCGGCCGCAGCGAGCCCATCTTGACCATTGATGGAGCAGGCACGGCCAAGGTGGCTGCAGCCAACTGACGCAAACTGCATGAAAGGAGCTCTGCACGGCGGTGCTCCTTTTTTCATTCGAGGATACGCTCCTCTTTGATATAGACGGAAGGAAACAGTATGTCCGAGAAACGAACCCTGCCGCTGCTCCCACTGCGCGGACTTGTCATCTATCCGCACATGATGGTCAATCTTGATGTTGGCCGCGACCGCTCTGTTGCTGCCATTGAGAGCGCTATCGCAGGAGACAGCCGTATTCTCGTCGTCTCGCAGCGTGATCCCGAGCTGGACGATCCTGCGGCCGCCGACCTCTATGAGGTCGGTACGGTGGCTGAGATTCGTCAGTTCCTGCGCATGCCTGAAGGCGTGCTGCGTATCCTCGTGGATGGGCAGCAGCGGGCGGAGATTCTGACTGTGCGCGAGGGTGAGAGCTATGCCGAGGCAGATGTGCATGTGGCAGAGGAGATCGAAAATACGCCGCAGAGCAAGGACATCGAGGCACTGGTGCATGGGATCACGAGCAAGTTCGAGGAGTGGGTGAAGCTCTCTCATAAGATTCCACCCGAGGCACTGGTCTCTATCTCCATCATGGAGGATACGGGGCGGCTGGCAGATATCATCGCGAGTCATCTGAGTCTCAAGCATGATGTGCGGCAGGAAATCCTCGCAGCATTCGATGTACAGGCACGCCTGGAACGCCTCTACCAGGCGCTCATGCATGAACTGGACATCATGGGGATCGAGCATGAGATCAACCGCCGCGTACGCAAGCAGATGGATAAAGTACAGCGTGACTTCTATCTGCGCGAGCAGATCAAGGCGATCCGCAAGGAACTGGGCGATGACGAGGGAAAGGCGATCGAGGTCGACCGTTACCGCAGCGTACTCACAGAGAAAAAGTATCCCGATGATGTACGTGCAGCAATCGAGCATGAGATTCGCCGCCTTGACATGAGCCCATCGACGAGTGCCGAGGTCGGTGTCATCCGAAGCTATCTCGACGTCCTTACCGAGCTTCCTTGGATGGAATGTACAGAGGAGTGCGTCGATATGGCGGCTGCACATGCCGTGCTCGAGCGTGATCACTATGGACTCGAAAAGATTAAGGAGCGGATTCTCGACTATCTTGCGGTGCGTCGTCTCGCACCGGAGCAGTCTGCGCCCATCCTTTGTCTCAGTGGTGCGCCGGGCGTTGGCAAGACCTCTCTCGGGGCATCTATTGCACGTGCCATGGGGCGGCAGTTCATTCGTATCTCCCTCGGCGGAATTCGAGATGAGGCGGAGATCCGCGGACATCGGCGCACCTATGTCGGGGCGATGCCGGGGCGCATCATCGAGGGCATCCGCCGCGCGGGGGTGAAGAACCCTGTATTTCTGCTGGATGAGGTTGATAAGATCGCGATGGACTTTCACGGTGATCCGTCGGCGGCGCTGCTTGAAGTGCTTGACCCTGCGCAGAATACGGCCTTCAGCGACCATTTTGTCGAACTGCCTTTCGACCTCTCGCGTGTTTTCTGGATTGTAACGGCGAACAATCCGGCGCGCATTCCCGCGCCGCTGCGCGACCGTATGGAGATGCTGAGCCTTTCAAGCTACACGGAGCTGGAGAAGATCGAGATCGCGCGGCGGCATCTGCTGCCGCGTCAGCGCGCACAGAACGGTCTGCGTGCCAAAGACATACGCGTGAGCAGCGGTGTTTATCCGGAAATCATCCGTTCCTATACGCGCGAGGCGGGCGTGCGCGAACTGGAACGCGTGCTCGGGCAAATCTGCCGCAAGGCGGCGCGGCGCATTGTCGATGAGGAAAAGCCTCCCGTCGCTGTAACCAAGGCGAATCTTGCCGACTTCCTTGAGCGTCCGAAATACCGCACTGCAAAGCAGGAGAAGAAACCGCTTGTCGGCGTGGTCACGGGGCTCGCGTGGACGGAGGTCGGCGGTGATGTACTGCGGACAGAGGTCAATATCCTGCGCGGCAAGGGGAAGCTGATCCTCACAGGGCAGCTTGGCGAAGTCATGCAGGAGTCTGCGCAGGCGGCGCTCTCCTATGTGCGCAGTCGTGCGGATGCATTGCATCTCGCTGCGGATTTCTATGAGACGGATGACATCCACATCCATCTGCCCGAGGGGGCAATTCCGAAAGACGGCCCATCGGCAGGCATTACGATGGCGACAGCGATGATCTCCGCGCTCACGGGACGCAAGGTGCGTTCGGACGTCGCTATGACGGGCGAGATCACCCTGCGCGGGAATGTCCTGCCCATCGGCGGCCTTAAGGAAAAGACCCTCGCAGCATACCGTGAGGGGATGAGAACTATCGTCCTCCCGCAGGAGAATGTACGCGATATCGAAGACATTCCAGACCCCGTCCGTTCTTCGCTCGAATTTGTGCCCGTGGCACACATGGATGAGGTACTGCGGGTCGCGCTTTACAACTAGGAGGTGCTTCGTGCCGGAATCCGTCGTTATTACCAAAGCTGTCTACCTTGCTTCTGCTGTGCGTACAGATCAGTATCCTGAGGAGCGCCGCCCCGAGGTTGCCTTTATTGGACGCTCCAATGTGGGGAAATCCTCTCTCATCAACTCGCTTACGCGTACCCGTCAACTGGCACGCGTCTCGTCCAAGCCGGGCAAGACGCAGACGATCAACTTCTATGAACTGCTGCTGCGGATTGATGGCGGCGAGACGCGGTATCCCGTACATTTGGTTGATCTGCCGGGGTATGGCTATGCTAAGACCTCACGCGATAAGCGTAAGGTATGGGCGAAATTCATTGAGGAGTACTTTATCCGTTCGGCGCATCTTCGTTTCGTCTGTTTGCTGCTCGATATCCGCCACACGCCGATGCCGTCAGACCAGCGGATGTTCTCATGGCTCGTGGCGCATGATATCCCCGTGCTCGTCATCGCCACAAAGGTGGACAAGATCGGAAGGAACGCACGCCGCGCACAAATTGCAGAGATACGGCGCGCACTGGGGGTTCCAGAGCTCACGGTGCTGCCCTATGCCGCACCAAAACATGAAGGACGTTCAGATTTGCTTGACGTGATGAAGGAGTATCTGGTAGAATAGGCGCATGGAGAAGTGAACGCAGTTCATTTTTGCGCCGGAATATCTGCCCATGAGCAAGGCAGGTGCGGACTGGCGCAGGGATGCACTGCCGTACTGTGTATTATGGGGGATGTATGTCATGACAGCATTGACGGATTTTGACAAACGGCTGCTGAACCTCCTGCAGGGCAACCTGCCGGTGTGTTCGCGGCCGTTTGCACATTTAGGCGAGATGCTCGAGACGACGGAGGAGCATGTCCTCAGCCGCCTTGATGCTCTGCGGAGCGAAGGCTACCTGCGCCGCATTGGGACGTTTTTCAACTCCGAGCGACTCGGCTATCAGGGGACGCTGATAGCCCTCGAGGTCGCGCCGGAGCAGCTGGCGGATGTGGCGCAGGCGGTCAACCGTTATGCGGGAGCGACACACAACTACGAGCGGGAAGGGCGTTACAACCTCTGGTTCACCCTGCTGACGCCTTCGCGCGCGGTAGAGGAGCGCATCCTTGCCGAGGTCGCGGCACTGCCGGGGGTGCAGAATCTCATGAGTCTCAAGGCGCACAAACGGTACAAGATCAACGTGCAGTTCAAACTGCACTGAGCGAGCAGGGGGCGCATGATATCATGACAGAACATATCGAGATCAGTGAAATGGACAAGCAGATTGTCCGTCTTCTGCAGGGGGAGTTTCCGCTGGTGGCTGAGCCGTACAAGGCACTTGCCGCAGAGATCGGCATCACGGAGGAGGAACTGCTCGATCGGATTGCCGTGCTGCGCGAGGAGAAGAAGATCCGCAAGATGGGGGCAGTGCTGCGTCACCGCGAGGTGGGCTTTACGGCGAATGTTCTCTGCGTCTGGGATGTCCCCGATGCGCAGGTGGATGAGGTCGCGCGCCGCATGGCGGAGCATCCGCGCGTCTCACACTGCTATGACCGCAACCGTACGCCGGACTGGCGTTACAATCTCTACACGATGATTCATGGATTCAGCCGCGCTGAGTGCGAGGACATTGCTGATGAGCTCGCTGCCGCATCCGGTATCGCAGAGCGGTGTATGCTCTACACAAAGAAGGAGTGGAAAAAAACATCGATGCGATATTTTACGGAATAACCATCCGTGCATCGAAAATGCCCGAGAGATTCGACAAGGAATCTCTCGGGCATTTTGTCTTTTTTATTATTTTACAGTGCGAGAATCTGCTCGCGCAGTTCTGAAAGCTGCTCTGCAGAGGGAACATAGAGCATGCGTACCTTGTCCATGACAATCTCGCAGCCGCCCGCTTTCAGTTCGTCCTCGATCTGCTGGATGCTCTGTCCGCCCCAGCCGTAAGAGCCGAATGCGAACGCCTTGCGCCCCTTCGGTGCGAGTCCCTTCATATAGCAAAGGAAGCCTGCGATAGTGGGGAGCATCTGGTTGTTGAGCGTCGGTGAGCCGACGGCAAGATAGCGGCTCGTGAGTACATCCGTCATGATGTCGGCGTGTGTGTTCTTCTGGATGTCGTAGTAGCCGACGGAGAATCCCTTGTCGATGAATGCCTCTGCGATGGTGTGCGCCATCGTCTCTGTGGAATGCCACATGCTGTCAAAGACGATGACGGCACGCTCTTCTGTCTCGCCGAGCGACCATTTGTTGTAGAGGTCGAGGATCTCTGGAATGTGCGAGCGCCAGATAATGCCGTGTCCCGTGGCAATCATCCCAATATCGAGGCCGTGTACTGCCTTGAGCGCCGTTTGCGCCTGCTTGGCATAGAGGAAGAGGATGTTTGCGTAGTATTTCTTTGCCTCCTCGATGACGACGGAGAGATCGTTGTCATCGTCGTAGCGTCTGCCTGTTGCCAGATGCTGGCCGAATGCATCGTTCGAGAAGAGGATCTTTTCCTCAGGGCAATAGGTTACCATACTGTCTGGCCAGTGGAGCATCGGGGTCGGAACAAACTGCAGCGTGCGCTTCCCGATGGAAAGTGTGTCTCCTGCCTTCACTGTCTCATACGGCAGCTCGCCGTAGTAAGCACGCAATCCCTTCAGCCCGTTCGGCGCACTCGTGACGACTTTTGCATTCGGTGCGAGATGTGCTACGGTCGGGACACCCCACGAGTGATCCGGCTCGACGTGGTTCGAGATGATGTAGTCAATCCGTGCAGGGTCAATGACAGAGGAAATGCGCGCGAGCAGTTCCTCCTCGAATCCCTTTTTGACTGCGTCGATGAGCGTAATCTTATCGTCGATGATAAGATAGGCATTGTAGCTCGATCCGCGCTGCGTGTCATAGCCGTGGAAGCTGCGCATCGACCAGTCGATTGCGCCGACCCAGTAGATATCGTCACGGATTTTGATGGCGTTCATGCAGGTGCTCCTTTCAAAGATAGGGTCATTTATCATATTTATAGTCTATGTCTATCAATAAGAACTATATTTATAGATGTATTCTAGCCTAATTTACAGACATTTGCAACAGGAAATTCATACTGTATCAAGTGCTCGGAAAAGATGAAGGCAGCAGGCGTTTTCTTGACAGACGATTTTGCATACGGTATAATATTTATAACGAAAAGCTGTGTAAAAATGGGAGAAAATGACTGGAAAAGGAAGGACTTTCATGCTGGATAAGATCCTGGTCTTTGATACCGAGACGACAGGTTTTCGTACTGATGACGAGGTGCTGACACTTGCGGTTGTGAATGGCGCGGGTACGACGCTGGTGGATGGTATGTATGCCCCTGCACGCAAGAGTGCATGGCCGGATGCGGAGAAGATCAACCGCATATCGCCCGCGATGGTGGCGGACTGCCCGCCGATCCTTACACAGCAGGCAGAACTGGAGCGGCTGTTCAACGACCCTCAGACGCTCCTCGTCGGCTACAATATCGAGTTTGACATCCGTCTGCTCGCACAGTCGGGCATCCGTATCCAGAACCCGAATCGGCATGACGTGATGCTCGCGTTCTCCGAGCTGCGCAAAGTGCCGGATGCGCGGCGCGGCGGCTACCGCTGGTGGAAGCTGACGGAGTGCGCGGACTACTACCGCTATGACTGGGGGGCAACTGTGGCGCATGGTGCGCTCGCGGATACGCTCGCGACGCTCTACTGCTATCAAAAGATGCAGCAGCCGGTGTACGAGGAGCAGAGCCTGTTTTAAGGAACCGCTGAATTGATCACGCTTCCTTAACCGGTGCAAGAGGGAGGAGGGGCCGATACTATGCGTAAAAAACGCAAACGTGAACGCGAGAATCAGACACCCGTCGAGTCCATACGGGAACGCAAGCAGAGGGAACTTGCGCGGCGGATTGCACGCATACGCAGACGGCGTGCCTCCTATCAGCGTAGGATCATCGGTACAGCGATTGTCGTCTTTATTATCCTTGTGATTGCGTGTGCGCTGCTGCCCTCCGATGAGTTGGCAGGCTATGAGAACAAGTGGAACAAGAATGTGACCCCGCGTCAGGCAAAGGTCTTGCAGAGTCTTGAAGAAAATTTCAAGTAGGTTCTTGCCATTTCAAAAAAACCGCGTATTCTATATAGGAACGCGGTTTTTGTATTAAGGAGTTGTTTGCATGAAATTCCAGGAGGTTATCCTCACATTGCAGGAGTTCTGGTCGGGGCAGGGGTGTATCCTCGCGCAGCCGTATGACGTGGAGAAGGGTGCGGGTACGATGAGCCCGTGGACGTTCCTGCGTGTACTGGGGCCCGAGCCGTGGAACGTCGCCTATGTCGAGCCGTCGCGCAGACCCGCCGATGGGCGCTATGGGGACAATCCGAACCGGCTCTATCAGCACCACCAGTTCCAGGTCATTATGAAACCCTCTCCGGATAACATTCAGGAGCTCTATCTGGAGAGCCTGGCGCGTCTCGGTATCCGCGCCGAGGAGCATGACATACGCTTTGTTGAGGATAACTGGGAGTCGCCGACGCTCGGTGCGTGGGGACTCGGCTGGGAGGTCTGGCTGGACGGCATGGAGATCACGCAGTTCACATATTTCCAGCAGGTCGGCAGTCAGGATGTGAAGCCTGTTTCCGTCGAGATCACCTATGGTCTCGAGCGTCTGGCGATGTATATCCAGGGTGTCGAGAACGTCTATGATATTGCCTGGACGGACAACGTGACCTATGGCGATGTCTTTCATCAGAACGAATTTGAGCAGACCACCTATGCGTTCGATCTCTCGGACGAGGCGCTGCTCTTTGACCTGTTTGACAAATATGAGGCGGAGGCGGTGCGGATCATCAGTGCGGGGCATGTGCATCCTGCACATGACTATGTGCTGAAATGCTCGCATACATTCAACCTGCTCGATGCCCGCGGCGCAATCAGCGTCTCGCAGCGCACGGCATTCATCGGGCGCGTCCGTAAACTCGCGCGTCTGTGCGCGGAGGCGTATCTTGCGCAGCGCGAGGCGCTCGGCTATCCGATGCTGAAAAAGGAGGCGAAGGCATGAGTAAGGATCTGCTGCTGGAAATTGGAACGGAAGAAATCCCTGCGCACGTCATGCCGCGTCTCCTTGATGACCTGCAGCGTCTTGCAGGGGAGATGTTCGCCGAGCGCCGTCTCTCCTATGAGGGGCTGCGCACGCTCGGCACACCGCGCCGCACTGCGCTCATCGTCACAGGCCTTGCGGAGCGCCAGGCGGATGTCAGTACGGAGACGCGCGGTCCGTCGATTGCCATCGCATTCGATGCACAGGGGAATCCGACAAAGGCGGGCGCGGGATTTGCACGCGGGCAAGGCATTGACCCGTCCGCGCTCATCCAGCGCGACGGCTATGTCTACGCCTCCGTGCATGAGAAGGGAGCAGAGACCGCACAGATCCTCGCAGAGCTCCTGCCGGCGCTGATCCGCGCGCTTCCACTGCCGAACAGTATGCGCTGGGGCGACCTCGACTTTCGATTCATACGCCCGATCCGCTGGCTTGTTGCACTCTACGGGACGGAGGTCGTCCCCTTTACCCTTGCGAACGTTGCGAGCGGAAATACCTCGCGCGGACACCGTACGCTTGCTCCTGCGGACTTCGTTATTTCCTCGGCAGCGGACTATGAGACAGCGTGCGAGACGGCGTTTATCATCGCCGATCCCGTGCGCCGCCGTGCGCTTATCACGGAGCAGATTACAGCGACGGCAAAGGCAGCGGGTGGAACGGCAGAGATTACGCCCGACCTTCTCGAGGAGGTACTCTATCTCGTCGAGTATCCGACGGCGCTCAGCGGCTCATTCGAGGAGAAATATCTCGCCCTGCCCGCTGAGGCAGTTATCACGCCGATGCGCGACCATCAGCGCTACTTCCCTGTGAAGGCGGCGGACGGTAGTCTGCGTCCCGTATTTATCACGGTGCGCAACGGAGGGAAGGCCCATCTGGACATGGTCGCGCACGGGAACGAGCGCGTGCTGCGGGCGCGTCTGGCGGATGCGCAGTTCTTCTTCGATGAGGATCGGAAGAAGTCGCTTGCGGAACATCGTGAAAAGCTGAAGACAGTCGTCTTTCAGCAGGGGCTCGGCTCGATGTATGAGAAGACCGAGCGTCTTCAGACGCTCGCTGCAGCGGTGGCAGAGGACATTGCCGCCGCTGATGATGCACGGTTTGCAGTGCTGGCTGCGGACGCAGCGCGTGCGGCGGAACTCTCGAAGGCAGATCTCGTCACGGGGATGGTCATGGAGTTCACCGAGCTGCAGGGTGTCATGGGACGAGAGTACGCACTCCTTGACGGAGAGAAACCAGAGGTTGCGTGTGCGATCGACGAACAGTATATGCCGCGCTTTGCGGGGGACACGCTGCCGCAGAGCGATCTCGGCTTTGCGCTCAGTGTTGCGGACAAGATTGACAATATCGTCGGTACATTCAGTCGGGGCAAGATTCCGACCGGCTCGCAGGATCCCTTTGCCCTGCGCCGTCAGGCGCTCGGCCTCGTACTTATGCTCATTGAGCACGAGAGCGGGCTGCTCCTTTCTGATCTCATCGATGAGGCGTGTGATCTCTATGGGCTTGACGAGGCGGCACGGGAGAAGATGCAGACAGATGTCGCGGAGTTCATCCGCCTGCGTCTGCGGAATGTCCTCACGGAGCGCGGGGTGCGCTATGATGTGCAGGAGGCGGTACTCGCAGATGTAGATTTCGTCGCAGATGTGCCCGTACGTGCCGCCTATGCGGCACGCCTGCTTGCATTGGACGGTGCGGAGGCGCTCGTGCAGTCCTTCGTCCGTGTCGGGAACATCGCGCGCAATACTGCAAGCGGTACAGTCGACGCCGCCCTCTTTGCGGCGGAGCAGGAGGGGGCGCTCCTCTCAGCCTACGAGCACGCAGCAGCACTGCACGCTGAGGGAGCAGATACGCTTGCGGCGGATCAGGCGCTCGCTGCAGCAATTGATGCATTCTTTGATGCTGTTATGGTCATGGACAAGGACGAACGTGTCCGTGCAAATCGTCTAGCACTCCTTAAGACTGTGGACGACTATCTGCTCGAGACGGCGGATTACAGCAAGATTGTTCTGAACTAGGGAGCAGTAATTCTGCGGAGATCGCAGACATTTTGTTGAAGACTCTGTGCAGCCTCGTGCTGTGCGGAGTTTTTTGTTGCTGATGATTTTCTTCTGGTCAAATGGGATGCTTTGTGGTATCATAACGACGTCAAAATCATAGATGATATTAGGTATCATTATTGGAGCGTGAATGAGAGGGAGGCAGTCTTGGTGAACAGAAACGACGGATCAGCCGCAGAGGTATCGGGGGGATATTTGCTGTGGATGTGACTCTAAAGGAAAAATATATCTCGTGGGGTGCATCATTCGGAATACACTTCTGCCTTTTGATTGCCGCTGCAGCGATGGGGCTCTTTAGCATTGCGTCCGCGCCGGAAAAGCGCCCTGTCGATGTGGTCATTTATGATGCATCGGCACCTGAGAGTGATCCTGCACCTGCTGCTGCGGAGGCTGCAGCGCCGATGCCGAGCATCGACGACATCCCGATCGAGCCGCCGAAGAAGGAACAGGAACACCCGCAGGAGCAGCCGAAGGATGTACCGCAGACGGCTGCACAGACGAGTACAGCGCCGAACAGTGCTGCGGGAGCGAATGCACAGCCGGGATCTGCACCTGCGGCGGGCAGCGGCGCAGGTGCAGGTGCAGGTGAAGGGACGGGGACGGGGCGTGATCCTGCCGCTGCACAGCGGCCGAGCGTTCCTCCTCGTCTGCTCTCGGGATCTGCACCGGTCTATCCGAAGGAGTTGGAGCGCAACGGCATCACGGGGACGGTCGGATTGGCCATTGTGGTTGGTGCGGATGGAGGTGTCCAGAGCGTCGATATCTCGAGCTCCTCGGGGCGCTCGGAGCTCGATCAGGCGGCCATCGCAGCGGTATATACCTATCGCTTTGAGCCGGCACGCAACATCTACGATGAGCCGGTTGCCTGCCGCGTCAATCGTTCATTCTCCTTCTCCTAGGAGAGCGTAAGGGATATTTTGGGAATGGGATTCTATGGAGGGGTTACAATGAAATATGCGTCGAAGAAAATGCGGCGTACCATCCGCCTCGCCCTCGCGGCGGCCGTGACGACACTGCCGATGACGGCGCTGGCGGCGGAGAGCAAGGAGATCGCGTCGATACCGTCTAGGTCGTAGGGCAGCGTCCTGTATCTGCACCGGCTGCGGAAAAGCCAGCGGTTTATGCGGGCGGACAGATTGAGCGCAAGAGTACGCTTGGTATGCTCGGTAAGCGCGACTTTATGGACGTTCCGTTCAATGTCACGTCATTCAGCAATCAGATGATTGAGAATCAGCAGGCGAATTCTGTGGTCGATGTTATTGTCAACGATCCGTCTGTGTCGAATCTGACGCTTTCGTCCGTTTCGCAGGTGTGGATGATACGCGGCTTCAAGGCGCAGCAGCAGGATACCCAGATCAACGGCCTTTATTGCGTTGCACCGCGATATTGGCCGCCGTTCGGAGGATGGCAAGCTGGGCGTACGCATCAACCTCTATAACAACAAGGGCGGCACGGCATATCAGCAGGAGCGTGTCAACACGCACGCTGGTTACATTGGTCTTGACTATACGACAGAGCGCAGCCGCACGACATTTGACACCGGCATCATCAGCAACCGCGTTGACAATGCGCAGTATCGCCTCCGCTTTACAGGGAATGCCCTTCAAAACATTACGTCTCCGCCGCACGTTGATATCAATTCGAAATTCGGTGCGCCCGGAACGTTTCGACAGATCATGGAGAAATTCGGCGTGCTGCGCAGTGAATACGACCTCGACAAAAACCTGATGGTCTATGGTGCACTTGGTATGCGCATTACGCACCAGGATACACTGAATAACTTCTTTGATATGAATCAGCTGAATGGGCGGTCGAAAATCAGCTACCGTTACAACAATCAGATCAATAAGGCATATTCGGGCGAGGTTGGTCTCAAGGCAAAGGTTGACACGAAGGGGGGCGACCATGAACTGAACATCGCGGCGAACTACATGCACTACAAGCGCTACATGAACCAGAATAACTTTACGCAAAACTATCAGACCAGTCTGTATGCACCTCAGTGGAAGGATGTCGGTTCATATCTTGGTTCGCTCGTCAAGCGAACCCCGCTGAACGATACGAAGACACTGCGCAGTATCACCGTCTCTGATATCATGACAACAAATGACGGTCGCTGGACGTTTGTGCTCGGCGGACGTTATCAGCAGATTGTCGTGGACGATATCAAGAAGTACACACACTATGAGAAGGCAAAGTTCTCGCCCGCCTATGCGCTCATTCACAAGATGAACGACAAGGTCTCCCTCTATGCAAACTATATTCAGGGCTTGAATCAGGGGGACGAGGTTACGGATAATCTTGCTGCCAATTATGGTGAGCAGTTCCCTCCCTATGTCGCAAAGCAGTATGAGTTTGGCGCGAAGTTCGATCTCGGCAAGATTGCAACGACGATCAGCGCGTTTAGCATTACAAACCCAGGAAAAATACAGGATACAACGAATCATATATACTCGCCGGGCGGAGAGGTGCGCAACCGCGGTCTTGAGTGGAACTTCTTCGGCGAGCCGAAGAAGGGAACGCGCCTCACGGGCGGTATGATGTGGATGGATGCACGTCATGAGAAGACACTGAACGGACGGTATGACGGCAAGCGCAAGGAAGGCATTCCGAACTTTGCCGCTGTCTTCGGCGTGGAGCAGGATATCCACGGAGTCGATGGACTGACGCTCACGGCACGCATGACCTACAACTCCTCGGCATTCGTCAATCAGGCAAATACGATCCGCGTATCGCCGTGGACCCGCTGGGCTCTCGGCGCACGCTATCGTTTCAACGTCAGCGATACGCCTGTGACTGTGCGTGCGGATGTGTATAACCTCTTTAATCGGAACTACTGGCGCGCTCTCGATGAGAATGCGGCGTTCCTCGAAGCAGGGCGCACGTTCATGCTTTCCGTGACCGCAGATTTCTAAAATATTTCGTGTTATCGAACGGCTCGCGCTTTGGCGGCGTGAGCCGTTTTTTCGTAAGGGGGTACTATGGAAGGAAATACTGCGCCGGCGGAGGGGCCGCGCTCTGTCTTGCCGCAGGCGGCACTCTCTCTTGTCCTCTGCCTCGCGCTTGCGGGGGCGAGCCTGCTCTCCCTCTGGGTCGGGGCGCAGGACATCAGTATCTCGACGATCATGCAGTCGTTCACGTCATATAATGCGGCGAACGTGCAGGAGATGATTGTGCAGACGCTGCGCTTTCCGCGCCTTCTGGCAGCGCTCACCTGCGGTGCGAGCTTTGCCGCTGCGGGGGCGATCATGCAGGGGGTGACGAACAACCCGATGGCAAGTCCCTCGATTCTGGGCATCAATGCCGGAGCGGGGTTCGGGCTTGCCGTTGCAATGATTTTGTTCCCGCAGGGCAGTCTCGGCCTGTCACTTGTCTTTTCGTTTATGGGGGCGGCGATTGCGACGCTTGCCATCTTTTTGCTCGCACAGGCAAAGGGCTCGGGGCGCGGTGCGGTGTTCCTCGCGCTCGCAGGTACGGCGATCGGCGCGGTGTTCGGTGCTGTGACACAGGCGATGACCGTCTATTTCGAGGTGGCGCAGGATATGTCCTATTGGACGGCGGGCGGCATCAGCGGCGTACGCATGGAGCAGGCTCTCTTTATCCTGCCGTGGACGATTCTGGGGCTTCTCATGGCGATGGGGATTGCACGCTCTGTGACGCTGCTCGCGTTCGGCGAGGAGGTCGCCATTGGACTCGGGAGCAAGATTCAGCGCATCCGCGTCCTCGCGGGGATCACGGTGCTGATCCTCGGCGGCTCGGCGGTTGCGGTCGCGGGACCTGTCGGCTTTGTCGGTCTTGTGACACCGCATATCGCACGCAGGATCGTCGGCATCGACTACCGCAAGGTCATTCCGTTCTCGGCGATTCTCGGAGCACTTCTCGTGGTCGTTGCGGACATTGCCTCGCGCACGATTCATCCGCCGTATGAAACACCGCTTGGCGCGGTGACGGCGCTCGTCGGTGTGCCGTTCTTCCTCTGGCTGATCCGCCGAAAGAGGGGTGTGCGATGAATGTTCTGCAAAAGCGTTTCTACCTATACAGCGCGGTATTTATCGTGTTGATTGCCGTCATGTTCGTCCTGCATCTCGGGACGGGATTTGCAGATCTTTCCTATGTGGATCTTGCGCGTATTCTGCTCGGCGGCGGAACGGCAGAGGAAAATATGACCGTGTTTGACTTCCGCATGGTGCGCTCCGTGCTTGCCCTGCTCATCGGCGCGGGACTGGCGCTGGCGGGGCTTGTCTTTCAAACAATCTCACGCAATGAGCTCGCGAGTCCCGGCCTCCTCGGCGTGAATGCGGGCGCGGGCTTTGGCGTTCTGCTGCTCATCTACTTCTCGGATACGGCGAGCTCGTCGCTCTGGCTGCAGCCGCTTGTCGCGACAATCGGGGCGGCTCTGGCGGCGGTCTTCATCTACCGCATGAGCTACGAGAAGGGGAGGAATCTCTCGACCTATACGCTCGTCCTGATGGGCATCTCGCTCACTGCGGGCATCCATGCGATCGAGATGATGCTGATTGTGCGGCTCAGTCAAGAGAAATTCAGCCAGGTCAATACGTGGATTATCGGCAGCATTTTTGGCGGAACATGGGAGCATGTCGCCCTGCTGCTTCCGATCATCCTCCTCCTCGCCGTGTTCTTCTATCTGCGGCAGACGGATCTGGACGTGCTCGCGCTCTCGGATGAGACGGCAATCGGGCTCGGCGTGCCGCTGAACCGTGCGCGCTTCCTCTATCTGATGGCGGCGGTCGCACTTGCGGCATCCTGCGTCGCCATCGGCGGGAGCATTGGATTCGTAGGGCTGCTCTGTCCGCACATCGCGCGGCGACTCGTCGGTGTGCAGCACGCACGCAGCATCCCTCTGACTGTGCTTATTGGTGCGCTGCTCGTTGTGTCGGCGGACTGGGTGGGGCGCGTTATCATCGCACCCGATGAGATGCTGCTCGGCATCGTCATCGCGCTCATCGGCGCACCGTATTTCCTGTTTGTTCTCGCGCGTGCAAAGGCGTGATCCTCGGAGGTGAAACAGCAATGAAATTAACGATAGAACATCTGAAGGCGGGCTACGAGAGTGTCGTCATCATCGACGATCTGAGCCTTGCGATCCCCGAGGGGAAGATCACAGCACTCATCGGCGCGAACGGCTGCGGCAAGTCCACCCTGCTCAAGACCATCTGTCGCATCCAGCCGCGCCTCGGCGGGCGCGTGCTCCTCGATGGCGCGGATGTCCACGAGGCAGATCCGCGTGCGCTTGCGAAGTCGATTGCCATCCTGCCGCAGAACCCGACGGCACCTGAGGGGCTGACCGTACGCGAACTCGTTTTTCTCGCGCACGACAGCGAAGGATCGCGAGATGATCGACTGGGCGCTCACGGAGACGAACATGATGGCGTTCCAGCACCGTCCGATCGGTGCGATGTCGGGCGGACAGCGCCAGCGCGCATGGATTGCGATGGCGGTTGCGCAGGATACCGAAATCCTCTTTCTCGATGAGCCCACGAGCTTTCTCGATGTGGCACATCAAATGGAGGTGCTGCGTCTCGTACAGCATCTCAACGAGGCGTACGGCAAGACGATCGTCATGGTGCTCCACGAGCTGAATCAGGCAGCGCGCTTCGCGCACTGTCTCGTAGGCATGTGCCGCGGGCAGCTGCTCTACTGCGGCACGCCCGAGGAGGTCTTTCACAAGGAGATGCTGCACCGCGTGTTCCACATCGATGCAGAGCTGATGAGCGATCCGCGCACGGGGAAGCCCATGTGTATTCCGTACTGCGTGAACGAATCGGAGCATTCGGCATGAGGGGCGGGAAGGGGATCGCCGTCCTGCTTGCTCTGTCTGTGCTTGTCGGTGCTGTCGGCTGCGGACAACAGACGGACATTCGTGGGCCGAAGTCCGAAAAAGTACAGGAGGCAGTGGCGAAGGCGCGGCGATTCGACCCTGCCGCAGTGCGTGCCGATACGCCTGAGGCAATCGATGCGGAGTTTGCCGCGCGTCTTGCGGACAAGCACAAGGCGGCGGAGAAGCTTTACCGCGAGGAGGACGGTAAACGCATCCTGAAGCATAAGTTCGGCGAGACGGAGCTGCCTGATGCACCCGCACGCATTGTTTGTATCCGCATGGAGGATCCCATGCTCGCACTCGATGCGTCGATGGTTGCGGCGTACGATTTCCCGCAGTATTATCTGCATGATCGGCTTGCGGCACGCGGCATCATGCGCATCAGTATCAACGACGAGAACAAGACGATCAATCTTGAGCAGGTGCAGGCGGCAAAGCCCGACCTCATTGTCATGCGCGACAGCTTCGGCAAGGGGGGCTATCAGGATCTCGCGAAGATTGCACCCGTCGCTGCCTTTGACCTCCGCGACTACGAGCGGTCGCTCCTCGCGCTCTCGATGGTTCTCCAGCGTCCTGCGGCTGGGGAAGCGCGTCTGCGTCAGTTCTATGATACGGCAAAGCGCGACCGCATGCGGATCAAGGGGAAAATAGGGGATGCGACGGTTGCCCTCCTGCGCATCATGAATAAGGAGGTTCGCCTCTATCCCTATGCGACGAACGACATCAACCGATTCATGTACGAGCTGCTCAACCTGCGCCCGCCGCAGATGGTGGTGGACATCGACGGAAACGATGCGAACAACGCGATCTCGCTCGAACTGCTGCCCGAACTCGACACGGACTATCTGCTCATCAATGCGGGGGGTGGTCCGAGCAGCTGTCAGAACAGTGCCGTCGCATGCAAACGGTTCGAGACAATGCAGCGTGATCCGCTCTGGGAGAGCGTGCCGGCGGTGCGCTCGGGGCGTATGGATGTGGTGGATGCGATGATCTGGAACGCACACGGCATCATCTCGAAAGAGATGGCGATGGATACGCTGGCGGATTGGGTGGAGACACAATAATGAAGAGAGAATCTGTATTCTGACGGGTACAGATTCTTTTTATTTGACAAAATACGGGCACACATCTAAGATGAACAAATATGAACGGAGGGATTGGATGCGCGTGAAGATGTGCGGGATGAGGACGATCACGGCGGCTCGTGCAGCAGAGGAGGCGGGCGCGGACTACGTCGGATTCATCTTTGCTGAGGGGAGCAGACGCTATATTTCGCCGGAGTCAGCGCGGGAGATTGTATGCGGGCTGCAACGTGCGAGGACGGTCGGCGTTTTTGTAGATGCGCCGATAGATACCGTCAATGAAATCGCCGCCGTTGTAGGGCTTGACTATGTGCAGCTGCATGGACATGAGCCTCCGGAGACAGCGCGCCGTTCTACGCATCCCGTCATCAAGGCGTACCGCTACGGTGATGACTTCGATGCCGATGCAGCCAATGCCTATCCTGCTGAGATCATCCTCATCGACAGTTTTGTCGCGGGGGCGGCGGGCGGTACGGGGACGGCATTCCACTGGCAGGAGGCGGCGCGCGAGATTGCCCGGGTGAGAAAGCCTGTACTGATTGCGGGCGGAATTACGGCGGAGAATGCAGGTGCAGCGGCAAGCATATTCCATCCTTTCGGACTCGATGTTTCCGGCGGGATCGAGGAGCATGGGAAAAAGTCTGCAGAGAAAATCAGAGCCTTTATGAATGCTGTACGCACGGCAGATATTTGACAAATACGCCTGCCTCCACTAGAATGGTGGAATACGCTGAAAGGCGCAGGAATCTGAGAATGGAGGTGCACTGTGCGCGATATATTGTCTGAAATCGTAGAAAAAAAGCACGCCATCGTAGCGGATGCGAAGAAAAAAAATCCGCTTGATGCGCTGAAAGAACACCTCTCATGCGGTACTTTCCGTATGGCGGAGCACTTCCGATGGCGGGGCTGGGGACTGATCGCTGAGTGTAAGCTGCAGTCGCCTGCAAAGGGGCGGCTGACGAGCGCGCACAGTGTACTGGAACTGGCCGATATCTATACACAGGCGGGTGCAGCGGTGCTCTCCGTGCACACCGATCCGCATTTTCTGGGGAGCAACGAGGACTTTGCGGCGGTGCGTGCGCGTGTGGATACGCCGCTCCTGCGCAAGGACTTCATCATCGACCCGTATCAGGTCTACGAGGCACGCGCCCTTGGCGCGGATGCGGTTCTCCTCATCGTGCGCATCCTTACGTCCGAGGAGCTGCAAGAGCTGCTCTACCTCACATGGAGTCTCGGCATGGATGCCCTCGTGGAAGTGCATGACCGTGCCGACCTTGCGATTGCACAGCAGACACCTGCAGAGTTCATTGGCATCAACAACCGCAATCTCGTGACGTTCGAGACGAGCATTCAGACGACGCTCGACCTCCTGCCGTATGCAGATATGAACCGCACGATAATCAGCGAGAGCGGTATTTTCACCGGTGAGGATGCGATGCGTGTGCACAGGGCAGGCTGTAAGGGCGTGCTTGTGGGCGAGGGGCTTGTGCGGTCTGCCGATATTGGCGCATTTGCGAGAGAATTGACAAACATAAAGGAGCAATGATATATGGGTAAGAAGGGAAGATTTGGCGACTATGGCGGGCAGTATGTGCCCGAAATTGCGATGCCTGCACTGAACGAACTTGAGGCAGCGTATCTGAAATACCGCGAGGATGATGCCTTCCTCACAGAGTTCCGCAGCTATCTGCGCGACTATGCGGGGCGTCCGACGAACCTCTACTTTGCCGAGCGGCTGACGAAGCACTACGGCAAGGCAAATATCTATCTGAAACGCGAAGACCTCCTGCACACGGGCGCACACAAGATCAACAACGCACTCGGACAGGCTCTCCTCGCGCAGCGCATGGGCAAGAAGCGCATCGTTGCGGAGACGGGCGCAGGGCAGCACGGTGTCGCGACGGCGACGGTCGCCGCACTCTTCGGCATGGAGTGCCACATCTTCATGGGCGCAGTCGATGTCGAACGTCAGCGGCTCAACGTGTTCCGCATGCGCCTCCTCGGGGCAACGGTCATCCCCGTTTCAAGCGGCACAGGTACGCTCAAGGATGCGACGAGTGAGGCGATCCGCTACTGGGCGACGAACATTACGGACACCTACTATGTCATCGGCTCGGCAGTCGGTCCGCACCCGTATCCAGAGATGGTGCGTGACCTCCAGAAGGTCATCGGTGAGGAGATTCGCGCACAGGCAAAGGAGCGGTTCGGCGCAAAGCCAGACTACCTCGTCGCGTGCATCGGCGGCGGCAGCAACGCCATTGGAACGTTCTACGACTTCCGCGATGATGCGGATGTCAAGAAGTTCTGCGTCGAGGGCGGCGGACGCGGCGATGCGGACGGGGACAACGCCAAGACCCTCAGCGGTGCGGGCACGCCCGGCATCCTGCACGGTGCATACAGCTATCTCCTTCAGGATCAAGACGGACAAGTTGTCGAGGCGTACAGCATCTCGGCGGGATTGGATTACCCCGGTGTCGGGCCGGAGCATTCCTATTTCAAGGATCAGGGAATTGTTACTTACGTTTCCGTGACGGATAAAGAGGCGCTGGCTGCATTTCAGCGGCTCTCGCGTATCGAGGGCATCATCCCCGCGCTCGAGAGCTCGCACGCTCTCGCGTATCTGGAGAAACTTATGCCCAAGACGAAGGCTGGCGAAAACGTCGTCGTCTGCCTCTCGGGGCGCGGCGATAAGGACGTGCAGATGGTCGCAAAGGAACTGGGGGAGGATATCGCATGAGCACGCGTCTGGATGAAAAACTCGCAAAACTGCGCGCAGAAGGTCGCACAGGGCTTTATATCTACGTCACAGCGGGCTGCCCGAGTGCAGAGGCGACCGTGGACATCGTGCGTCGTGCCGAGGAGGCGGGCGCGGATGTGATTGAGCTGGGGCTTCCCTTCTCTGACCCGATGGCGGATGGTCCTGTCATTCAGGAGGCGAGCGTCATCGCCCTCCGGAACGGCATGACGATGACGAAGGCACTCGAAGTCGTCAAGGAGATTCGGAAATACTCTGAGATTCCGCTCATCGGTATGGGCTACATCAACATGGTGCATCACTACGGCTTCGAGCAGTTCGTCACGGATTTCAAGGCAGCGGGCATGGACGGCGTGATCTTCCCCGACGTACCGCACGAGGAGTCCGATGATATGCGCCGCATCTGCGCCGCGCACGACTTCACGCTCACGGAGTTCATCACGCCGGGCACGACTGAGGAACGCATGGAGGAGATCTGCAAGGACGCGCGCGGCTTCATCTACTGCATCTCGAACTACGGTGTCACGGGGGTCAAGGAGATCGACTACTCCATCATCGGCTCTGCCTGCAAGGCGGCACGCCGCTATACGGACGTACCGCTCGCGATCGGCTTCGGCATCGGCACACCCGAGGCGGCAGCACGCGCAGGAAAACAGGCGGACGGTGTCATCGTCGGCAGTGCCGTAGTGAAACAGATCATCGACGGCGACATCGACGGCGGCATTCAGCTGATTGCAGATATGCGTAAGGCTCTTGACGCATAGCAGATACAGGCATTGTCTGCGGATACGGCTTGGAAGTGTCTTGCCTTGCGGATCGCACTGCATGATGTCATTGATATAGAGGAAGTGTTTTAGCGCGTGCGAATTGCTTTGTTTGATTCGGGACTCGGTGGTCTGACGGTGCTCAGTCACGCGCGGCGCGTATTCCCTACGGAGGAATTTCTTTTCTACGCCGACCGCGACCATGTGCCCTATGGGACGAAGGCTGTGGGAGAGGTGCGTGCCTATGTGCGCGATGCCCTTCACTTTCTCGTTGAGACCCAGCGGGCGGAGGCGGTTCTCATCGCCTGCAATACGGCGACCTCCGTGGCGGCGGACGAGATGCGCCGACGCTACGATGTGCCGATCATCGGGATGGAACCTGCGGTGAAAAAGGCGCTCGACGCCGACGGAAGGCGACGTATCCTCGTAGCGGCGACACCCATTACCGTGCGAGGGGAAAAGCTGCGCCGTCTTATCGAGGAATACGATAAAGACGGACTCATCGACCTCCTCGCTCTGCCTCAGTTGGTGGAGTTCGCCGAGCGTGAGGAATTTGTCTCGCCGCGCGTAGAGGCGTATCTGCGTGATGCGCTCGCACCGTTTGCACTGGAGCGCTGCTCCACCATCGTGCTCGGCTGCACGCATTTCAACTACTTCAAGGATACGCTGCGCCGCCTCCTGCCGCAGACGATGGGATTCACGGACGGAAACGAGGGTACAATAGAGGAGTTGGCACGCCGAATCGGCATCCCCTCTGTTCCCGCAGGTGCGGAAAAAGCACCGTGTACGTTCTTTGACTCCGGCCGTCTCATTACCGGGACGGAGGCCATTGCGCGCCTAGAGCGCTCTATTGAGCGTGCCGAGCGCATGGCGCAGATCAGATGAGCGAAAGGAGTATCCATGCCGGTCAGAGTAGAGCATCGGGTGAATTTCTATGATACGGATGCAATGGAGGTCGTGCATCACGCGAACTACATCCGCTGGTTCGAGATAGGACGCGTCGACTATCTGCGCCGTATCGGCATCACGCTGGGCGCGCTGATGGATGCGGGCTATGTCTTTCCCATTACAAAGGTCGGCGCATCGTTTCATGCGCCGGGGCGCTTTGACGACACGCTCGTTATCGAGACGACAGCGACTGCGCTCACCAAGGCGAAGATGGCGTTTTCCTACCGCATTCTGAATGAGGCGGGCACGGTGCTCGTGACGGGCTTTTCGGAGAATGTGTTCACGCTGCGCGAGACGGGGCGCATCACGCGGCTGCCCAAGCAGTTCTACGAGCCACTTGCGGCCGCGATGATACAGGAGAAAGAAGGACAGAACATTGGGATCTGAGTTTTCGTGGTGGCTGCATACACTGATTGCGGTGCTGATTGCAGCAGAAATTGTGCGGCGCGTGCTCTTTGCCTATCTCGGTACGGAGAAAATCGTTCCGAAGACGGACGAGATGACACCGTTTTCTGTCCTCACACGCACGGCAGACCGCCTCGTCATCCGTGCGGTCATCCCCTTCGCCAACGAGGGGAAACAGTGCGGGACGATCATGGATGCAATCCTGCGCGTTCAGCTGCCCTACGAGCAGTATGACGGCGCACTCGTGCGGGGAAAGGTCGAGTTGGCGGACACACCGCGCGAGGATGACTACTTCGAGGCCGTACTGATTCAGAAGCAGGAGCGCATCCATCTTGTTTTGCAGCTGAGCTTGGAGGGACGCGGAGGAAAGAGTTTAGAAGAGGCAATCGCGCACTTGCCGGATTTTCGCATGGATCTCATCTATCAGGAGACCGGCCGTATGCCGGCGCATTATACCAAGGCTATGCTGACGGTTTCGGCACAGGAGATCGCGGACCTTGCGGGGGTTACGCTCGTGCGGGAGGGAGGGGTGACCCGTGGCTGAACTGCAGATTATTCCCGTTCCGACGCGGATTCTGACCGATGCGGACGATATTGTGGATGCGATTGCGTACTACGCAGGTGCGCAGGTGACAGCAGATGATCTCGTCTGCTGTGCCGAGAGTGTGGTCGCGGTGACGCAGGGACGGTTCGTGCGCCCCGAGGAGCTGACGATCTCAGCGGCTGCGCAATTCGCCTGCCGTTTCATCCCCGACTACGGCAGTCTCGCCAGCCCGCATGGGATGCAGGCACTGATGAATGTGGAGGGAACGTGGCGCGTCATGGCGGCGCTTTTTGCGGGATTCCTCGGCAAGCTCATCGGCAAAAGCGGGCTGTTCTACCAGTGGGGCGGCAAGGAGGCGGCACTCATCGACGATGTGACGGGGACGATGCCGCCGTTTGATAAGGCGGTCGTCTACGGCCCCGCTGAGCCGGCGCAGGTTGCTGCACGAATTGCTGCACGCGTAGGAGCATTCGGGGCGATGGTGGCAGATGTCAACGATCTCAAGCGTTCGCGTGTGGTCGGCGTGTCGGACGGGGTGGACGGAGAGCTGGCGGCAAAGCTGCTGCTCGACAATCCGTTCGGCAACGCGTCTCAGAAGACGCCCATCTGCATCATCAAAAGCTATCGGCAGTATCAGGCATCACATACAGCATAACGAATCATATACAAGCGGGAGGCGGATCATCTCCTCCCGCTTTTTTAAGGAGATATATCCATGTCAAGGAGAGATCTGAGACGCGCTGACCAGCTGCGCCCCGTGCATATCGAACGCGGCTATCAGCGCTACCCCGCCGGCTCTGCGCTCATCGAGACGGGACATACGCGCGTGGTATGCGCGGCGACGGTGGAGGAGCGTGTGCCGTTCTTCCTCAAGGGTTCGGGGACAGGCTGGGTCACGGCGGAGTATTCCATGCTCCCCGGGGCAGGCTCTGAACGCACCGCACGCGAGGCAGTGCGTGGTCGGCAGACGGGGCGCACCCAGGAGATTCAGCGCCTCATCGGTCGTGCACTGCGTGCAGTCGTCGACCTGAAGGCACTCGGTGAGCGCACCATCCATATCGACTGCGATGTCCTGCAGGCGGACGGCGGCACGCGCACCGCTTCTGTGACGGGGGCGTTCGTCGCCCTCGTGGAGGCGTGTGCGACGTTCTATACACGGCGCGGCATCTTTCCTGTGCGCGACTATGTGGCGGCAGTCAGTGTCGGCATCGATGCGGACAGTACCCCCCTCCTCGATATCTGCTACGAGGAGGATGCCAAGGCGATGGTGGACATGAACCTTGTCATGACGGGTGCAGGCGCGTTCGTCGAGATACAGGGAACGGGCGAGGGGCGTGCTTTCTCGCGCGCGGAGATGAATGCACTGCTCGATCTCGGTGAGCGCGGCATCCGCGAACTGATCGATCATCAGAAGCAGGCGCTCGGTGAGACACTGTCGTGGCTGCCGGGCCGGGAGGGGTAGTATGGAGAAGATCATTCTCATCGCGACCTCGAACGAGGGGAAGGTACGCGAGATGGTGCAGGCATTCGACGGATTGCCCGTGCGTCTCGTGTCGCTCTCGCGCATTCGTGAGGTTCTGCCGCATGCGGAGGAGATCGCGGAGCCCGTCGAGGACGGCGCGACCTTTATGGAGAATGCGCGTATTAAGGCGTGGTATTATAGGGAAAAAACAGGGCTGTCATCGCTCGCTGACGACTCGGGCCTCTCGGTGGATCTACTCGGCGGTGCGCCGGGCGTCTACTCGGCGCGATATGCGGGCGTGCATGGGGATGATGCTGCGAATAATGCCAAGCTGATTGCCGAAATCGCTGCACGCGGGATGGATCATGCGCCGGCGGCATATCACTGTGCGCTCGTGTTGGCACTGGAGGATGGCAGTGAACTGACGGCAGAGGGAACGTGCCGCGGTACGATTCGCCCCGCCGCACGGGGATCAGGCGGATTCGGCTACGATCCGCACTTCTATCTCGCGGACGGGCGCGCCATGGCGGAGCTCACGCGCGAGGAAAAGCACGAGATCAGCCATCGCGGCGCTGCATTAAAGATCATGAAAGAGGAACTGCACAGCCTGATTTCCACAGCGTCGTAGGGGCTAAGGAAGCCTCTGTTTCAGTGAGGAGGGATCTTGTGAGAATCGGAATTGTCAGCGACAGCCACGGCGACATCCGTCGTTTTGCCGATATGCTTGCCGTACCCGGCGCGGAGGATGCGGAACTGTGGCTGCATGCAGGCGACTGCGCGCCGGATGCGGACAGCCTCGCGGAGATGACGGAGACGCGTGTGGTGCGCGTACTCGGCAACTGTGACTTCTATGCGGATGGTGTCTGCAGTGAGACAACTGTCGAGGTCGCGGGACACCGCATCTTTCTCACACACGGACATCTCTTCAATGTCCAGCTTGGTACGGAACGGCTTGCGATGGCAGCGCGCGAGGCAGGGGCAGACATCGCTGTCTACGGGCATACTCATGTGGCACTCACCGTGAATGGAGCGGTGACCGTGCTCAATCCAGGCAGCATTGCACGCCCGCGCGACGAGCGGCGTGGATCCTTCATGCTCCTTGATCTCTGCGCGGGAGCCCCCCCGCAGGTACAGCTCATCCGCATCGAATAACAAGAAAAACTTTAAGGAAACAATAGCCCCAAAGGTCGGATTTAGGAAATCTGATTTTTGGGGCTATTGTTATGGTGAAATATAGGGTAGTATTATATTTTTGTTCTGAAGGTACAGGAAAATTGGAATAGATGTAGAAAATCTTGTTAGGATGGTGAATATATGAGAAAAGACTATCTTGCCCATATACGTCGCGATGGATCTGCAGAGCAGACCATTCGCGCGCATCTGCTGCGTGTGGGGGATCTGATGGCGGCATCTGCTGCGGGGATCGGCTTATCGGCGACTGCACGGCTGATCGGCGTGCTGCATGATCTTGGCAAGTGCACGAAAGAGTTCGCTGACTATCTTGACTGGTGCCGAAAAAATCCGGGGGATTACAGACGTAAAGGGGATGTTGACCACTCGTCGGCGGGCGGACAGTTTCTGTTGGTACAGTATGGAAGAAAGAATACAGATTATAGGCTTGTTGCAGAAATCGCATCGCTTGTGATTTTTTCACATCATACTGGCTTACTGAATTATTATGGACAAGATGGAAAAGATGAATCTTCTGATTTTCTTCGCCGTAACGATAAGGCGGATATACTCTCTCGGGTCGATCTCAAATATTTTTTCAGTGAAGTGATTGCGGAGGAAGAACTTAATAGAATATTTGAACAGTCGATTTATGAGATTGCCGATTTGGATGCGAAAATTGCGCGTGCCGTACATTGCCCGGATGATGAGATGAATGAAGCATATTGTTTTTACTGGGGCATGGCACACAAACTCCTGCTTAGTATGCTGGTTGATGCAGATCGCTTGGACAGCGCGGAATTTGAGCTGGATAGACCACTGACGGATGAATGGGAAACTGCTGAGATATGGGCGGATTTCTCTGATAAATTGGAGTGTAAACTTGCGGGTTTTTCTCTGCCGAAGGAACCAAAAGCAAAGAAGATTGCACAGTTGCGCAAAAAAATCAGCGATGATTGTTTGAAAGCTGCGGAGGAGGAACCGGGAATTTTCAGGCTTTGTGTTCCCACGGGCGGAGGGAAAACGCTGGCAAGCATGCGTTTTGCCCTACAGCATGCACAGAGATATCAAAAGAAACGAATCATTGTCGTCATACCCTACACCTCGATCATCGACCAGAACGTCAAAGAAATTCGCGATATTTTCCGCGTGGATGAAGCAATTCTGGAGCATCATTCCAATGTCATTACCGAGGCGGACGGAGAAGACACAGAGAGTATGGACTGGCGTCGTATCCTGACAGAACGATGGGATGTGCCCGTCATCTTTACAACACAGGTGCAGTTTCTCAACACACTTTTTGCTGGCGGGAACAGTTCCATTCGCAGGATGAATTCTCTGCAGGACAGCATTGTAATCTTTGACGAGATACAGACTCTTCCTATACGATGTACTTTCCTTTTCAATACAGCCATGAATTTTCTTAAAGACTTCTGCCGCATTACAGCGGTTCTGTGTACGGCGACTCAGCCGCCTTTGGAGAACCTAGCTGTTTCAATCAATCTCAGTGAAAACGCAGCTCTGACCTCGGATATTGAAAAGACATTTGAAGGATTCGAAAGGGTAGATGTTGAAAATTGTTATCGTGATGGCGGGTGGTCTGCGGAGGAGATTGCCTCAGAAATCTGCAAAAGCGTGGAAGAAATCGGGGATGTACTCTGTATTGTGAATCTCACGAAAAAAGCGAAGGAAATCTATCAGGCTGTTTCGGAAAAGATACAGCTTTCAGATAAAGAGATACGAATTGTACACCTTAGCACGAAGATGTGCTCGGCACATCGTAAAGCAACCTTAAAAGAACTTCGAAGGGCGCTTGCTGAGCGTAAAAATCATCCGGAGAAAAGGCTTGTTTGCATCAGTACACAGCTGATTGAAGCGGGGGTTGATGTGTCTTTTCCCGTGGTTTATCGTGCTCTAGCAGGATTCTCCTCCATCGCGCAGGCTGCAGGGCGGTGTAATCGGCACGGGGAAATGGAGAAGGGGATAGTTCGGGTTTTTGAATGTGCCGATGAAAATCTTGATCACTTGAAAGACATTCGTCACGGGAAAAATATTGCCCGCGTTATGCTTTATGATCGAGCGGCAAATACAATTTTAAGTCCCTCAGTCATGCAGGAGTACTTTCGCAGGTTTTATGCTGGGCCTACTGGGAAAGAAATGCGCTATCCTCTAAATACTCAAAATACAATATTTGACTTATTAAGCACTAATAGCGCAGGCGTGCAGGCTCGTATGGGACGCGGGGATAGGATCGATTCGTATTTTAGGCAGGCATTTCGGGATGCGGGGCGTGCCTTTATCGTCATTGATTCACATACCGAAGCCGTACTTGTTCCCTATGCGGGAGGGAAAGATATGATTGTCGCGTTTGATGACAGGATTTTCGACAGGGAATCAATCGGAAAGCAGATGAAATCAGCGCAGCAATATATGGTTAACCTCTTTTCGTATGAGATAAAAGAACTCGAAGGACTCGGTGCAGTCTGGCGGACGGAGAGCGGGGTGATGGCACTGCGCGAGGAATACTACAATGAGGCATTCGGTGTGCAGACAGAAGAGCAGGGGAATGCTTACTGCATGATTTAAGGAGGTGAACATATGAGAAATACGATTGAGTTTCAGGTCTATGGGAGGATGGCACTCTTTACCGATCCGATTACGAAGATTGGTGGCGAGCGGTCCTCTTACTCGATACCGACCTATCAGGCACTGAAGGGGATTACCGAAAGTCTGTATTGGAAACCTACGTTCTACTGGGTGATCGACGAGGTGCGTGTCATGAATCGAATCACAACGCAGTCGCGTGGTGTGAAGCCGATGAAGTATAGCGGTGGTCGCAATGAACTCTCCATCTATACATATCTGAGTGATGTGTGCTATCAGGTGCGTGCGCATTTTGAGTTCAATCTGCATCGAAAGGAGCTGGCAGCGGACAGGGATGAGCATAAGCATCACAATATCGCAAAGCGGATGGTGGAGCGCGGCGGACGGCGCGACATCTTCCTCGGTACACGCGAGTGTCAGGGCTATGTCGAGCCTGTGAACTACGGAGAGGGCGTCGGATACTACGATAAAGCAGGTGAGATGCCGCTCGGCACGATGTTCCACGGATTCAACTACGTTGATGAAACGGGTGGAAATATGCTACAGGTGCGCCTTTGGCAGCCGGTAATGGAAGACGGTGTGATTCGTTTCCCGCGCCCGGAGGAATGCCGTCTTGTGCGCGACATTCGCAAGGTGAAGAGCAAGCTCTTCGATAAGAACAGCGTTACCTTTGCTGCAGATGAATGGGAGGAATTGGAAGGGGGGAGATTATGAGCTGGATGGAACAGCTGGTGCAGACCTATGATGAGAACGAGCGCTTTGCCGGCGGGGATAATGTTGATGGGGTGAAGGTTGCTTTATCTCCGATAGGGTATAGCATACATGATGCATGGCTCGAAGTAGTATTGGGAGAAAACGGAGAATTTATTGATGCATTTGAACTTCCTAAGGAAGAACGGACAACCCCTATGCCTTGTACGCCATACCCAAGAACATCAAAAGCAGTGCCGCATCCGTTATTTGATAAAATAGCATATGTATCTAAAGATTACCATAAATTTATTGAAAACCCAAAAAAGAAAGATATGGAGTCTTATAGGGCATATAAAAAGCTTCTCACAAAGTGGGTGCAGCAAGAAGATTCTCCATTGATTGTGCGAGCAGTTTATGCATATATCAGTCAGCATGACCTAATTCATGACTTAATTGAAAGGAAGATTGCGACAGAGAAAAAAATAAAATCAAAGTTATCATCGGTCGTTCGTTTTAGGATAGAGGGGCGTATTGATCCTTGGCGAGACAAAGAGGTACAAGACTCCTATAAAAAAATATATAGTAGTTTATTCTATGAGAATGCATCCAAGTCTCTTTGTTATGGATCAGGCAAGATGATGGTAACTATTGAGAAACCTGATACCAGAGGAATTCGAACGCATGGAGATGGGACAAGACTTATTTCTTCCAATGATGAAGACAATTTTACTTTTCGTGGACGGTTTGTTTTAGGAAAGGAATGTCTTTCAATTGGAGAAGAAACCGTTCAAAAGTCTATGAATGCATTGAGATGGCTTGTTGAGAATCAAGGAAAAAACGTTGATGGGCGTGTGTTCCTTGCATGGGGTAGAAACTCCGTGTCGATTCCTTCCGTCTTTGATGATACGGAGGGATTGATACACAAGCGCAGACCTATGGAGGCGGCGCAGCCGGATACTCTGAAAATGTGGGCTCAGAATCTGCATAAAGCGTTGGATGGCTATCGGCATGATTTTCGGCGTGCAAAGACGAGTCAGGTTAATGTCATAATCCTAGACGCAGTGACTGATAAGGGGCGGCTTTCTATCTGCTATTACGGTGAGATGGCGGGCGAGGACTTTATCGAACGAATCGAAAAATGGCATACAGCTGGTCAGTGGTATCAGCGAAATCAAGATACAAGGGACAAGAAAAATCCAGGTTGGTATCCACCCTACTTTGGAGTTCCTAGTCCACGAAAGCTGGTTTATGCATATCGTGGTGATAACGTCAGTGATAAGCAGCTGAAGATGGAACTTCATAGAATATTCTTCTCTATTGTCCAAGGCGTTTCATTGCCTGCAGATATCGAGCGAATGGCGTTTAGCCGAGTGGTAAAAAGGGCAATATGTGATCCGTTGGAAAAATGGGAGCATCTGATTTTAGAACCTGCCTGTTCTATTATTTGCAATCGGTTGAATCGAAAAAAGGAGGTATATACTGTGGCATTGAATGAGAGAAAGACCAATCGGTCATATCTGTTTGGTAGGCTGTTGGCTGTTGCCGATCAGATGGAGCGTGAAACATTCACTGCAGAGGAAAAGGGGAGTCGTATCACCAACGCAATGCGTTATATGAATATCTTTTCCTCGCGGCCGGTTTCAACATGGGAAACCATACAAAAAAAGATTCTTCCTTATCAGGCAAAACGGGAAAAGTATGGAGGAAAAGAAATAGCGCTTATCGATGAAATTATCTCTATGTTTGATGATGGGGACTTTTGCTCGAATGCACCGTTAGAGGTTGAATTCCTTTTGGGATTATCCTGCCAACGTCATGCGTTGAGAAAAGAGCGAGAAGAGAATAAGAAGGATGCAATGAGAGAGGAGAATAAATGATGGCTGTTTTGGAAAAGAAAATTGATTTTATTGGATTTATCATTGTGGATCACTCGAATCCGAATGGAGATCCGTTGAATGGGAATCAGCCTCGTACAGACTACGATGGCTATGGGGAAATGTCCGATGTATGCATTAAGCGTAAAATACGGAATCGACTGCAGGATGCAGGAGAGAGAATTCTTATCCAGGCAGATGAACGTTCTGACGATGGCTGTGATAGTATTCATTCTCGTGTAGAAAAACATCCAAAAGTTGGATTGATATTGGCGCAGATGAATAAGGGCAAAGGAAAAGGTCAAGGTGTGGAAAACAAAAGAGAAATGCGGCTGGAATTTGAAAGAGAAGCATGCAGAGCATGGATAGATGTTCGAACTTTTGGTCAGGTTTTTGCGTTAAAAAAGCAGGATAAGAGAAAAAACAAAGAAGAGGAACCTGAATCAACAGATACTGATGGCGTATCCGTCGGTGTGCGTGGGCCTGTCACAATCCATACGGCAGTCAGCCTCGATCCTGTCACCATCACGGGTATACAGATCACGAAGAGTGTCAACAATGAGCCGGGTGATAAGAAAGGCTCGGACACGATGGGCATGAAGTATCGTGTAGACTTTGGCGTGTATAAATTCCAGGGCAGTATTAACGTTCAGCTGGCGGAAAAGACGGGGTTCAGCGAGGGGGATGCCGAAAAGATCAAGGAGGCTCTCTGTACAATTTTCGAGAATGATGCATCGTCCGCCCGCCCTGAGGGAAGCATGGAGATGAGCCGTTTCTATTGGATTGAGCATGCCAATAAAACCGGATGTGCACCGAGTGCGAAGATCCACCGCAGCGTTTCGGCACAGAAAAAGGATGGGGTAGAGACGCCATCGCATTTGGATGACTATATCATCGACGACAGTGCGCTCTACGCCATTGACGGCATTCACATTGAGAAATATGTTGAGGGAAGCTTGGTCGATTGATATGGGTTATGCTGAGGAAGAGTATCTCATGCTCTCAGAGATTCAGCATTATGTCTTTTGCCCTCGTCAATGGGGGCTGATTCATCTCGAGCAGCATTGGCAGGAAAATGTTCTGACTGTTGAGGGGAATGCCCTGCACGAAAGGGCGCACGATGAGAACATCAAGGAAAAGCGCGGCAATAAGATCATTGTGCGTGGAATGCGCGTAGCATCCCCTCGGATTGGGATTTCCGGGGCCTGCGATGTTGTTGAATTCCACGCGGATCCTACGGGAGTATGTATTCCATCCTATCAGGGCAGTTATCGCGTTGTCCCAATAGAGTATAAGCGAGGAAGGCCCAAGGAGGGGGCGGAGGATGTACTCCAACTGAGCCTGCAGGCACTCTGTCTTGAAGATATGCTCGTGACAGATATCCCCTTCGGATATTTGTATTATGGGGAAATTCGCCGTCGGGTTAAGGTCACATTTTCGGACGAACTGAAAGCGCGGATCCCGGTTCTGGTGCAGGAAATGCGGCAGTATATCCGGAGTGGACATACCCCGCGCGTGAAGCGCCGAAAAGGCTGCAAGAACTGCTCTCTTAACAATATCTGTGTGCCGAAATTGAATCGGCTCGAATCTGCCAAACATTATCTTGAGAGGAGGCTGGCAGAGGGATGAAGCCTCTTTTGAACACACTTTTTGTCAATCAGGATGAGGCGTATTTGGCGTTGGACGGCGGCAATGTTGTGGTCGTTCGGGAGGAGAAGGAACTGGCTCGTTTTCCGCTTCATAACTTTGAGCAGATTACAACCTTTGGCTACACGGGAGCGAGCCCTGCGCTCATGCGGAAATGCGCAGAGGAAAATATTGCATTGACGTTCATGAGCCCGGAGGGGAGATTTCAGGCGCGCGTTATCGGAAAGATGAATGGCAACGTCTTCTTGCGCAGGGAGCAGTATCGTCGTGCAGATGATGAGACTGCCAGTCTTGCACTTGCGAAGAACTTCATCCTGGGCAAGATCTATAATGCGCGCTGGATAATCGAGCGGATGCGCAGAGACTATGCCATGCGAATTGATGAGGAGAAATTTCAGAGTGTCAGTGACTTTCTCCAGACATCCTGTCATGAGGCAACGTGTACATCTGATTTGGAGGAACTCCGCGGCGTCGAGGGTAAGGCTGCCGTCAGCTATTTCTCTGTGTTTGATGATATGATACTCAAACAAAAAGGAGAGTTCTTTTTCACTGAGCGTAACCGCAGACCGCCGCTCGACAATATGAACTGTCTCTTATCTTTCCTCTATGCCCTCCTCATGAATGATGTAGGGGCGGCACTTGAAGGGGTGGGATTGGACTCCTATGTCGGTTTTCTGCATCGTGATCGCCCGGGCAGACAGTCACTCGCACTTGACCTCATGGAGGAACTGCGCCCAATGGCGGATCGTACGGCATTTTCCATGGTCAATACCAAGAAGATCAGCGGCAAGGATTTTCGCCTAGAAGAGGGCGGCGCCGTATATCTGACCGATGATGGGCGTAAAAAGATTCTGGAGGCATGGCATGCACACAAAGAGGGGATGATGACACATCCTTTTTTAGAGGAAAAAATCAAATGGGGGCTTGTTCCTCATGTGCAGGCAATGCTGCTTGCACGCCATCTGCGTGGGGATCTTGATGCCTACCCGCCATTTTTGTGGAAGTAGGTACTTGCTATGTATGTTTTGATCACCTATGATATCAGTACAGTTGACGCTGATGGACGCAGGAGGCTGCGCCAGGTCGCACGAAAATGCAGAGCCTATGGTCAGCGCGTGCAGAACTCTGTCTTTGAGTGTAAGGTGGATCCAACCCAATGCAAGCAATTGGAACTTGCGCTGCTGGATATCATTGACCTGCAGGAAGACAGCCTGCGATTTTACTACCTCGGAAAGGATAAAGGACCGAAAGTAACGCATTATGGTGTTAAAGAGTCCTATGACTTGGAGGCGGTCATCATCATCTGAGCATTCATTACTGAGTGCGAAGGTGAAGTGAACAGAAAATAGAATGTAAAAATATAGGGCGAGAATCATGCCGCAGGAGGGGCGTGGGTCTTAGGTGCCGAGAAAATCGTATTTGTGGAGGGGAATACCCATAAATACGTGGCAGAGGAGGGAAGTCGTGACCTCTTTTGCCGTCGCGCCCCACACGGGGCGCGTGGATTGAAACCACAGCATCGTCAAGAAGCACCGCCCAGCCGTCAAGTCGCGCCCCACACGGGGCGCGTGGATTGAAACAAATTCAAAATGCAGCGCGTCATCCAGACCAAGAGTCGCGCCCCACACGGGGCGCGTGGATTGAAACAAGGAGCGTGATGCAACCACAGGACTCCACCTCGTCGCGCCCCACACGGGGCGCGTGGATTGAAACACAGGAGACACAGGGCTTGCCGACAAAGTACGATGTCGCGCCCCACACGGGGCGCGTGGATTGAAACATTGTCTGCATGGCAGACGAAACACCAGAATATGTCGCGCCCCACACGGGGCGCGTGGATTGAAAC
>CAUQID010000018.1:0-37344 GCA_963518105.1 uncultured Selenomonas sp. | reverse complement strand
GGCGGCGTGCACTGACGCGGCAGGACTCGATGAAGAGGTCGTAGTTCGGATCCTCTGGGTTGTAGTTGATGCCTGCCTTCAGCTGGAAGACGGAGATCGGGAAGATCGCCGTCTCGCCGTTGCCGAGTCCGTTCCAAATGGCACTGAGCACCTCGCGGATGACGAGACGGCCCTCGGGCGAGGTGTCCATGCCGTAGTTGATGGAGCTGAACGGCACCTGCGCACCCGCACGCGAATGCAGGGTGTTGAAGTTGTGGATGAGCGCCTCCATCGCCTGGTGCGTCTCCTCCTCGACGCTCTCACAGGCGAGCTGGTAGATCGTGCGCGCATCCGCCTCGACCTCCTGTGCAACAGGAGTTTCGAATGCGGCGCGGTAGACGGCGCCGATGGCGCGTGCCAGCTCCGTGCGTGCCTGCTCCGCACGCGGATCGTCCTGCTTCTCCGCATAGATGCAGACGGCGAAGTCGAGCTCCTCCCGCAGTGCCTTCTTAAACGCCTCATGGGTGAAATGCCCGCGCCCGAGGCGATAGAGCAGCGCTTTCCACGCCTCCTCGACGAGCGCCTTGCGGAAGGATTTCTTCACACCGTCCGCCATCGCGTAGTCGAACGCGTTGATGCTCTGCCCGCCGAACATATCGTTCTGGTTCGACTGGATCGCGATGCACGCGAGACTCGCGTATGCACGGATGGAGTTCGGCTCGCGCAGGAAGCCGTGCCCCGTAGAGAAGCCGCCGCGAAAGAGCTTCAGCAGATCGATCTGGCAGCAGTTGAACGTGATGAGCGAGAAATCCTTGTCATGGATATGGATGAAGTTCTCGCGGTCGGCGACGGCATAGCGCTCCTCGAGGACATAGTTGTCCACGAAGTGCTTTGCGCCCTCGGCACCGAGTTTCAGCATGATGCCCATGGACGCGTCCGTGTTGATGTTCGCGTTATCGCGCTTGAGATCGGAGTCCACCGCATCGGCGAAGAAGATGTCGCGGTAGCTCGCCATGAGATGCTTTTGCGCGAGCCGCCGCTGTGCATGGCGCTGACGATAGGTGATGTAGCGGCGTGCGATATCGTGGAATCCATGCACGAGAAGCTGCTGCTCCACAAGATCCTGAATCTCCTCGACGCTGATCTCCGTACGGTCGCCGAATGCTGCCTCGACGGCCGCCGTCACCTGCTCGATCTCGAGCGCCGTCATCGGGTGGACATACTCCTTGCTCGCTGCCGCAATCGCATTAAGGATCTTCGCACGGTCATAGGGCACTGCGTGTCCAGCACGCTTCGTCACCATCGTCACTGTCATGTATGAACTCCTCCATATACTATATCTTGTGTTTATTCATCATCGATACGGAACATATTGTAACAGACGCGCGGGTTGTTGGCAAGGTGTTTTTTCACGTCCCAATCTTTCTTTGATTATCTCTCTCTCCTGTTATATAATGAGAGTTATATTCTATGATAGGAGATGTACGTCCAATGAACGACACAAACGCAGTCAGCTCCTCCCGCCGCAAGATCATTCTGAGCGGCATCCAGCCTACCGGCACATTCACCCTCGGCAACTATCTCGGCGCGGTGAAGAACTGGCGGCGGCTGCAGGAGGCGTATGACTGCTATTATTTTGTCGCTGATCTCCACGCGCTGACGGTGTACCATGATCCTGCTGCACGCAGGAAGGCGAGCCGGGCGGCATTCGCGCTCCTGCTCGCGTGCGGTCTTGATCCTGCGGAGAGTCTCGTCTTCATCCAGAGCCATGTGCCTGCGCACGCGCAGATGGGATGGATGCTCTCGTGCCTCAGTCCGTTCGGCGATCTCTCGCGCATGACACAGTTCAAGGACAAGTCTGCAAAGCACCCCGAGGATATCAACGCGGGGCTCTTTACCTACCCCGCACTCATGGCTGGCGATATTCTGCTCTATCAGGCGGATCTCGTGCCCGTCGGCGCAGATCAGACGCAGCACCTCGAGTTCACACGGAGCATCGCCCAGCGGTTCAACCACGTCTACGGCGAGATGTTCCGCATGCCCGAGGGCTATTTCCCAGAGACGGGCGCACGCGTCATGAGTCTGGCGGAACCGACGGCGAAGATGAGCAAGTCCGACGAGAATGCCAAGGCGACCATTTTCATCCTCGACGATGAAAAAACCATCCTGAAGAAATTCAAGTCCGCCGTCACAGACAGCGGAGCGGAGGTCGCGTACCGTACGGGCAAGGACGGCATCAACAACCTCATGACGATCTACGCCGCCGTGACAGGCAAGTCCATGGAGGAGATCACGGCGGAGTTCGCAGGCAGAGGGTACGGCGACTTCAAGACTGCGGTCGGCACAGCCGTCGCCGAGGAGCTGCGCCCCATCCGCGAGAACTACGCGCGGCTGATGGAGGACAGGGGGTACCTCGACGCAGAGATTGCAAAGGGGGCAGAACGCGCCTGCGCCATCGCGGAGAAGACGCTGCGGAAAACGATGCGGAAGATGGGGCTCATCTGATGGGAGCGCATCGCGTCACGCGCGCCGTCATCCTCGCAGCGGGGCGCGGCGCGCGGCTTGCACCGCTGACGGACACCATGCCGAAGCCCCTCGTCCCCGTGCTCGGGAAACCCATCATCGCGACAATTTTAGATGCGCTTAATGCGGCTGGAATTTCGTCGATTACTATTGTGCGGGGCTATCGCGGAGAGGCGTTCGACGTACTCCGCGCATCGCATCCTCATCTGAAATTCATCGACAATCCCGCCTGGGAGACAGCGAACAACATCTCGTCCATCGCTCTCGCAGGCGCGGCGGGACTCCTCGCGGACAGCTACGTCATCGAGGGCGATCTCTACCTCGCGAATCCCGCTGTCGTCACGCCGACACAAGAGCGCACGAACTACATCGCATTTCCCGTCACCGCAACGGATGACTGGTGTTTCGATACGGATGCAGCGGGAAAGATCACGCACATCGACACGGCAAGCGCGCACCCCTGCCACCAGATGCTCGGGCTGTCCTACTGGACGGCGGAGGACGGACAGCGGCTCGCAGTGTGCGCCAACGCGCTCTACGCAGAGGAACGCTATCGTCAGCTCTACTGGGACGAGATCATACTGAGATACCATCCGCACGCGTGCGACGTATACATCAGGGAGTGTACGCGCGCAGACGTGTGGGAGATCGATACGGCAGCAGACCTGCGGGCGCTGGAGGAACGGATAACACGCGGTTGAGGACGCGGCTCTCCGGCAGCCCCGCGCCGCCGGGCGCAGGGATATGCTCCGCCAACGAAAGAAAATGGGATAGAGGGAGAAAATGCTATGAAGAACGTCTACACCTGCTTTTGCACCGACATCATCCACGAGGGACACCGCAACCTCCTGCGCGCAGCAGCAGAGCTCGGCGCGGTCACGGTCGGCGTGCTCTCCGATGCGGAGATGGTGCGCTACAACCGTTTCCCGACAAAGACGCTCGCCGAGCGCATGGAGATGATCCGCGTGCTGCCGGAGGTCGCAGAGGTCGTCGTGCAGGAGCACATCATGTACGACGACATCATCGAGCGTCTGCGCCCCGACTATGTTGTGCATGGGAGCAACTGGGCGCAGGGGCCTGAATCCGCCATCCGTCAGAACGTACTCGCCTGTCTCACGCGCTGCGGCGGCGAGCTCATCGAGCCGCCGTATACGGAGAACGCCGAGGTACGCAAGATCGACTGGCAGATGCGCGAGCAGCTCGCGATGCCCGAGGCGCGCCGCGGCCGCCTGCGCCGCCTGCTCGATATCGTCCCCATCGTAAAGACGATCGAGGTGCACAACGGCCTCACGGGACTCATCGCCGAAAAGACCGTCGTCGAGAGCGGCGGTGGGCTCGACCAGTTCGACGCGATGTGGATCTCGAGCCTGTGCGACTCGACCTCGCGCGGCAAGCCCGACATCGAGCTGGTCGATCTCTCCGACCGCATCCAGACGATCAACGAGGTCATGGATGTCACGACGAAGCCCATCATTCTCGATATGGACACGGGCGGCACGGCAGAGCATTTCGCCTACAATATCCGCACGCTTGAGCGCATCGGCGTCTCCGCCGTCATCGTCGAGGACAAGACGGGGGCAAAGCGCAACTCCCTCTTCGGCACGGAGGTCGCGCAGACGCAGGACACGATTGAGAACTTCTCGGCAAAGATCGCGGCAGGCAAGGCGGCGCAGCGCACGGAGGAGTTCATGATCATCGCGCGCATCGAAAGCCTCATTCTCGAGAAGGGCCTCGATGATGCCCTCACGCGCGCCGAGGCCTATGTCGCGGCGGGTGCGGACGGCATCATGATCCACTCGCGCGCGAAGTCTCCCGACGAGGTCATCGCGTTCTGCGACGCCTTCCGCGCAAACCACCCGAACGTCCCCATCGTCGCCGTCCCCTCCTCCTACAACACCATCACGGAAGCAGAGCTCGCATCGCACGGCGTGCGCATCGTCATCTATGCGAACCAGCTCACGCGCGCGGCATTCCCCGCCATGGAGAGCGCCGCACGCGCCATCCTCACCCACCACCGCGCGCACGAGATCGACAGCACCCTGCTGCCGATCAAGGATATCATCCGTCTGATCGAGGTCATGTAATTTGGAAAACAAATGGAAAGAGATCTGGAACCGCAGGAAGCCCGCCGCAGGCGGACTGACAGGTGACTGGGAACATGTTTATCTGGAGCTCAAGCGTCTCAACGGCTATGATGTGATGGGGGGCGGCGTCCCTCTTGACTCCTTCCTCGATTTTCATGCAGGACTGAAACGGCTCCTGCACCTCGCCCCCGGCAAGAGCGTCTACGAGGTTGGCTGCGGCGCGGGCGCGAATATGTACCTCATGCAGCGCGAGGGGCTGACCGTCGGCGGCTCGGACTACGCCGAGGGACTCGTGGCGACGGCGCGCGCCGTTGTGCCCGCCGCGCGTGAGATGGGCGCGATGGAGGCGGCAGAGATCCCGACCGATGAGAAATACGATGCTGTCTACTCCTGCGGAGTCTTCTCCTACTTCCCCGACGAGGACTACACGACGCGCGTCCTTACGCGGATGCTGGAGAAGAGCACACATGCCGTCGGCATCACGGAGCTGCACGATGCGGCTCTTTATGACGACTACATCGCATTCCGCCGTGCCAGCATCCCGAACTACGACGAGCGCTACGAGGGGCTCTCACGCCAGTTCCTTCGCCGGGATTTCTTCGAGGACTTTGCCCGTGCGCACGACCTCTCGATCGACTTCCCCAACCTCGCGATGGCGAACTACTGGAACACGCCGTTTATTTTCCATGTATTCATGTATCGGAAGTAATTATGAACATCCAGAGAAATATTCTCCTCAATCCCGGCCCTGCGACCACCACGGACACGGTGAAGGCAGCGCAGCTCGTCCCCGATATCTGCCCGCGCGAGCAGGATTTCGGCCGTCTGATGCGGGATCTCGGCATGGACCTCCTCAAGGTCGTCCACGCAGACGAAGCGGACTGGGCAGCCGTCCTTTTCTGCGGATCAGGCACGATCTGCATGGATGCCTGCGTCAGCTCGCTCGTGCCTGCGGACGGGAAACTCCTCATCGTCAACAACGGTGCGTACTCCGCGCGGGCAGCAGCGATGGCGCGCGCATACAGCGTCCCGCACATCGACCTGCAGTTCCCCATCAACGAGCTGCCCGATCTTGATGTTGTCGCGCAAACACTCGCCGCGCACCCCGACATCACCGCCGTCTACACAACGCATCAGGAGACGGGGACAGGCATCCTCAACCCCGTGCGCGAGATCGGCGCGCTTGCCCATGCGCACGGTGCGGTCATGATCGCGGACACGATCTCGACCTATGCGATGATCCCCTTTGCCGTCGAGGACATGAACATCGACGTATGCATGTCCTCGGCGCAGAAGGGGATTCAGGGCATGACAGGCCTCTCGTTCGTCATCGCACGGAAATCCGTACTCGCAGCCGCAAAGTCCTATCCCGTCCGCTCCTACTACACGAACCTCGTCATGCAGCATGCGGGATTCGAGGAGACGGGCGAGATGCGCTTCACCCCGCCCGTGCAGACCGTCTACGCTGCGCAGCAGGCGCTCGCCGAATATTTCGCCGAGGGGGCGGCAGCGAAGTGGGCACGCCACACGCGCACGATTGATGCCATCCACGCGGGGCTCGCGCGGCTCGGACTCACGGAGACCATCCCGCGCGCCATCCAGTCGGGGCTCGTCGTCGCCGTAGACTACCCCGCGGACTTTGACTTCGCACGCGTGCATGACTACTGCTATGCGCGCGGTTATACCATCTACCCCGGCAAGATGCAGACGGCATCGACATTCCGCCTCTGCGCTCTCGGCGCGATCGACGCAGCGGACATCGAGGGGTTCTTCCGCGTGTTCGAAGATGCGCTAAGGGCGTAGCGGCGCGGAGCGCGAGAAAGGACGCATCATGCAGGACGACTTCAGCATTTTTTGGCACAGCAACACGCGCGCATACGATCTTTTTCGCGACCTGCTGGCGCGTGCCGACCGCAGCGCGTATGACGACGATTTCCTTACGCAGCTTGCCGCCTATCGGGAGGAAGCCCCTGCAAGCGAGCGCGCGGACATCTTCGCCGCGCTGTATCTCCTGCAAAGCGGCGACGCGGAGCGCGCTGTCCTCTGCGCGGAGCGTGCCTATGCCGCGCGTCCGCTGTGCTTTCCCGTGTGGCATATACTCGCCCGCGCCTATGAGATGCTGGGGCGCAGTCTCGATGCGCTCACGATGCGCGGATATATCCACCGCAGAGTCACTGCCGACGATTTTCAGCCGCACCTGCCGCAGGAGCATCTGCAAGAGGCGCTCAGCCGCCTCACCATGTCGCTGAACAAGATGAGCTACGCACCGCTCATCAGCGGCCGTGCGACGCTCACGCAGGAGGGGCTTCATCTCGGCAATGATATTTTCCTCGGCGAGGAAATCCCGCTCACGATGCCCGCAGACAGCGTCCGTTTCTGGGTCGGCCTCTTTGTCGATGAGGGCTTCCTCTCTGCGATGTCGTATGTCCACGAGCCCATGCGGCACAACCTCGACTTTTTCATCCGCAACCGCGACGCGACCTTCGACATCCAGAAGGCACGAACGGCGTCCGGCAGCGTCCGCGTCGAGATTCCCGCAGGGATGTCCGCCGTCATTCCTGTGGCAGGGACTGTGCCCGACCAGAATTTCTCGATCGAGACCGCAGATAAGACCTATCCGGGCTACCTCGGCAAATGGGCGTTCAGCTATTTCCGTCTCACGGAGTCAGCGACCCTGCGCTCCGACGCTGCCCCCTTCGCCGTCGGTACGCCCATCCGTCTCGGCCACAGCCCGCAGCGCAGGAAACTCGTGCTGAACCTCCTCATCGACGGGCTGTGCTGGCCTGCGGTGCGTCCGCTCTTTGCGGAGCATCTGCCGCGCATTGCCAAGTTCTTTGCACACGGGGTCATCTTCGATCAGCATTTCTCTGCATCCGAGCACACCTACTCATCCCTCCCCTCCATCGAGACGGGACGGTACTCACACCACACGCAGGTGTTCAACGAGCACGAGATGCATGAGATGCCGCTCAGCATCCGAACCATCGCCGAGGAGATGTCATCGCTCGGCTACTATTGCACCGCACCGCTCCTCACGGGACAGACGCTCTACAACGGGGTCTACCGCGGCTATGACCGGCTCATCACGAACCACGGATTTCAGCCCGCCTACGAGGGGACGGAGCGCGTACTGCGCATGCTCGAGGCGCTGCCCGAAGCGGATCATTTCATGCTCTACCATACGAGCGATATGCACCCGCTCAATGTCCAGCGGCCGTCCAAGTTCTCCACGGAGGTGGAGGCGCATATCGCCCTCGCCGACCGCTTCGTCCCGCTCGATCCGACCATGCCGAGCGTGCGGATTCCGCGTCTGCCGATCTATCTGGCGCAGCATCTCGTGAGTCTGCACCATATCGACCGCAGCGTCGGTACACTCCTCGACTACATCGAGGAGCACTATGACGAGGACTCGTATATTGTAAATCTTTATTCCGATCACGGCTGCGCCCTCTTTGACCCCGCGCCTGCGGGCGCAGAGACCGATCTCATAGGGACGTATGCAGCGGGTGCAGCATGGATGATGCGCGGTGCGGGTGTCCCCGAGGGGATTGTGGCAGAGGAGCTGACGAGCAGCGTGGACATCTACCCGACACTCGGGCATCTGTGCGGGTTTCCCGTCCCTCCCGACATCGACGGGAATCTGCCCGCCGTCTTCGGCGGGACGGCGCGCGATGCGGTCTATACCACCTCCCAGTTCCCCGGTCAGACGTTCAAGCTTGCCGTGCGTTCGCAGACGCATACGCTGCGCGTAGAGACGCGCGGCTGCACCGCGATGGACGGGACGGCAGACCTCACGGATGCTGCGGCTGCCGTCTATCCGCGCGGCCGCGAGCTCGATGAGGCCTACGCCGAGGACAGCGCGGCGCTGCGCAGCTTTTTCTACCCGCGTGCGCGCGCTTTCCTGCGGGAGATATCCAACAACGGGGAACTCTTTGTTCGCTAGCATAACCTGCAGCGGGCAGATGTGTCGGCACATGGAAAGGATACAATATGACGGACGATCTTACGGTATTCTGGCGCAACCATGCGCGCGCCAAGGAGCTCTTCGAGGAGCTTTTGGCGCGCGCAGAGCGCTGTGCATACGACGATGACTTTCTCGCCGTCCTGGCCGCCTATCGCGCGGAAGCCCCCACAAGCGAGCGCGCGGACATCTTCGCCGCGCAGTACCTCCTCGCGCACGGCGATGCAGCGGCAGCGTGTGTATGCGCAGAGCGCGCCTTCGCCCGCCGTCCCGTGAACTACGAGGTGTGGAAGGTGCTCGCTCCCGCCTATGAGGCGCTCGGCCGCGATCTCGATGCACTCGTCGTGCGCGCCTACTGCCACAATCTCTACAAGGATCCCCTCCCGCCGCTGCGCCTCACACACACGCCGATGGAGACCGCGCTCGCCTACCTGTCCGCTGCGCTCGAAGATACAACCTACGCACCGATGGCAACCTATCGAGCCTACCAGAAGGACGGTGCGGTGCACTTTCACCGCGATGTCTTCATCGGCGAGCCGCTGCCGCTGCCCGTGCCTGCGGGCAGCGATCCGTTCTGGGTCGCATGCTATACAGACTACGGTTTTCTCTCGGAGAAAAGCTGTCTGATCGACGATGTGCGCCATTCCCTCTGGTTCGCCGACTGCGGCCATCACGACTTCACCTTCCACCTGCAGAAGGCGCGCGAGGCGCGCGGTACAGTAAATATCGACATTGCAGACGGGCAGGAGGTCATCCTGCCGCTCGCGGGGACGGAGCATTACCAGCCCATCACGGTAGAGACGGAATCGCTCGGGGCGCGCACCACCTACCTCGGAAAATGGGCATTCAGCTACTACCGTCTCAGCGCCCCCACGACCCTGCGCACGGCGGGCGATGCGCCCATCGCCGTCGGCACGCCCATCCGCCTCGGACACAGCCCGCAGCGCAAGCGGCTCGTGCTGAACATCCTCGTGGATGCGCTCTCGTGGCCGGTGATGCGGCCGCGCTTTGCGCAGGATATGCCAAACATCGCACGGTTTTTCGGGCAGGGCATTCTGTTCGACCAGCATTTCTCCACCTCGGAGTACACCTACCCCGCTCTCCCCGGTATCGAGACGGGCTGCTATCCGCACCATACGCAGATCTTCAACGGGTACCACTACCATCGCCTCGCGCCGGACTTCATCACGCTCGCCGAGCGCATGAAGGACCTCGGCTATCACTGCGCCTCGCCCATGATGATGTCGGACTGCACATACAGCAATATTTTCCGCGGCTACGATCAGATCACGCAATGCTCGTGGAATACGCACGCATTCGCAGGGGCAGACCGCACGATCCGCTACATCAAGGCATTCGGCGAGGCGGATCTCTTCCTCTTTCTCCATGTCTCAGACGTGCATCCCTACGATGCAAAGGGGTACAAGTTCAATCTGCCCGTGGAGACCGCGCTGCCGCTCGCCGATCGCCTCTATGAGGTGCAGGACGGGGTCGCCAGCGTCCGCCTGCCGAATGCGGAGATCTATCAGCAGCAGTTCCTGGACGGTGCGCGCAACGTCGACCGCGCGATCGGTCAGCTCCTCTCCTATATCGAGGAGAATTTCGATGAGGACGAGTACATTGTGAATCTCTACTCCGACCACGGCGTCCCCATCTTCAGCGTAAATCCCGAGACATGGGTCGTTGATGTCACGGGAGAGGAGTCCACCGGTGCGACGTGGATGATGCGCGGCGCAGGCATCCCGCGCGGTGTGACCGCAGATGAGCTGACGAGCTCGCTCGACCTCTACCCGACGCTCGGGCATCTGTGCGGGTTCCCCGTCAGTCCCGACATCGACGGGAATCTGCCCGCCGCATTCGGCGGCACGGCGCGTGATGCGGTCTACACGACCTCCATGTACCGCGGACAGACATTCAAACTCGCGATGCGCACACATGAGCACGTCCTGCGTCTGGAGACCAAGGAGTTCGTCGATGAGGACGGGACGGTCGACTTCGCAGGATGCGAGCCGATCATCTACCAGCGCGGGCACGATCTATATACCGCCTATATTGTGGACAGCGCGGCGCTGCGCAGTTTTTTCTACCCGCGTGCGCGCGCCTTCCTGCAGGGGATCGCCAACAACGGCGAGTTCTGGCCCGCGATGCGTGCGGCGCACGCAGACTGGTTCAGTGCAAAGGAATCATAAGATGACACAGGATACCGCTGCCCTCTGGCAGAACAACGAGCGCGCGCAGGCGCTCTTCTACGATCTGCTGGCACGCGCCGACCGCGGTGCATACGATGATGATTTCATCGCGCAGCTCGCCGCCTATCGAGAGGCGTCGGAGGATACGGAGCGCGCGGACATCTTTGCAGCAGAGTATCTCCTGCATCACGGCGATGCAGAAAGTGCCGCGCTCTGCGGGGAGCGCGCCTTCCGCCGGCGCCCCATCGAGCCGCGCGTCTGGGCGGTGCTCTCGCGCGCCTATGCAGCCCTCGGACGATATGCGGATGCGCTCATTATGCAGGGATATCATCTGAACTTCTTCCATCTGCCCATCTCGCTCTCTCTGCCGCCTGCGGCACTGGATGCAGGGACGCTCGACCGTCTCTCGCGGGCGGCGGGCACGGCAAACTATGCCCCCTACGCCCTCAGCCGCATGAGCTATGCCCCCGAGACAGGACTGACGGCGGAGACCTCCGTCTTCTTCGAGGAGTTCCTGCCGGTCTCGGAGCATATCATCCCGCGCTACTATGTCGCGGCGTGTACGGAGCAGGAGACGCGCGGGAACAAGCAGTGGCTGATGAATGCCGTCCGCCATGCACCGGGCCTTGCGAAAAAGGTCGGCGGTGATTTCCTGTTCGATATCATGCGCGCAACGCCGGCGGGCAAACAGGTGACCATCGACATTGCACCGGGCACGGAGGCGGTCGTTCCCCTCATCGGCACAGCGGACGGGCAGATGGTCTCTGCAAAGACGGAGACAGTGGACGACTGCGTGTGGATGAATCCTGCGACGCCGAACTATTTCCGTCTAAGCGAGCCGACGACATTCACCTCGGCGGAGGATCTCCTCGTCGGTACGCCCATCCGCATCGGTCACAGTCCCGCACGGCGCAGACTCGTGCTGAATCTCCTCATGGATGCGCTCCCGTGGCAGGTACTGCGCACAGATTTTGCCAAGCTCATGCCGGAGACGGCGCGCTTTTTTGCGCGCGGGACGATCTTCGATGCGCATTTCTCCGTATTCGAGTATACCTATCCCTCGCTCGCAACCATCGAGACAGGGCTGTACCCGCAGCACTCGAACGTCATCAGCGAATGGGCGTCCATCGAGCTGGACCCGGATATCATCACCATCTCCGAGCGGGCGCGCGATGCAGGCTATGCGACATCCTCGCTCACCGGCGACGGCATCGGCATCTACAACGGTGTGACGCGCGGCTATGACCGCCTCATCGTCTCCCCCTGCAAGGTCTTTGCCAGCGATGCCGCAGAGCGTACGATCCGCTGTCTGGAGGGATGCGGCGATGCGGACCACTATATCTTCCTGCATATGAACGACGTACACCCATGGAACGGAAACTCCCTGCAGATCTCCTCCGCCGCACAGATGCAGCTGCCGCTGGCAGAACGCCTCTCAGGGCTGAAGGACGGCGTCGCCAGTCCCTACCTGCGCCCCTCGCCGTTCTACCATGCGGCATTCTGGCAAGGGGTACACGATGCGGATCGCGCCCTCGGGATGCTCTTCCGCTACCTCGAGGAACACTATACCGAGGAGGAGTATCTCGTCTCTCTGTACTCCGATCACGGGGTCTCCATCTTCAGCCCGATGCACTACATCGTAGATCGACAGCTGACGGGAGCAACGTGGATGATGCGCGGGGCGGGCGTGCCCGCAGGGCTCATCGCAGATGAGCTGACGAGCGCCGTGGACATCTACCCGACGCTCGCGCACCTGCTCGGATTCCCCGTAGATGCGGCGGTGGACGGTGTCCTGCCGCGCGTCTTCGGCGGGACGGGGCGCGAGATCGCATTCAGCAATTCGCTCTTTCCGCGCAAGGAATACCATCTCGCGGCGCGCACGCACACGCACACGTTCTGCCTGGAGACGCTCGATACGGTCTCGCTCGGCGGGGCGGCGAACCTCGGCCGCATCCGCACGGGCATCTATCCCCGCGCGCACGAGCACGAGGAGGGGTATGAGGTGGACAGTGCGGAGCTGCGCCGCTTTTTCTACCCGCGCGTGCGGGATTTCCTCAAGGGCATCGGAAACAACGGCGAGATGTTCCCCCTGCCGGAGGAGATATGATATGACAGATGACTACGCTGTGCTCTGGCAAAACAATACGCATGCGCACGATCTCTTTTATGATCTGCTGGCACGCGCCGACCGCGGTGCATACGATGATGATTTCATCGCGCAGCTGGCTGCATACCGCGCTGCATCGGAGGATGCCGTGCACGCAGATATCTTCGCGGCGGAGTATCTCCTGCATCACGGCGATGCAGAGAGTGCCGCGCTCTGCGGGGAGCGCGCCTTCCGCCGCAGCCCGATCCGCCGGCGTCTCTGGCAGGTTCTGACCCGCGCCTACAAGGTGCTCGGCCGCTACGCAGATGCGCTCATCATGGAGGGCTATGCACGGCGGCTCTACGATACGCCCATCGCCGCCGCGGACTATCCGCCGGAGACCTTCACCCAGGAGGTACTGGATCGCCTCTCCGCTGCACTGTCGCGTCCTGCATTTGCACCGCTCGCCGTGCGCGTTTCCTATGCCCCTGATACGGGGCTCACGGAGACACCGTCCGTATTCGCAGGCGAATTCCTGCCTGTCTCCGCAGAGGATGTGCTGCCCTACTATGTCGGCGTCTATGCCGAGATGGGTCTGCAGGGGGACAAGGCGTGGCAGATCAACGCACTGCGTACAGCGTACGGCATCGGGTATTTCGGTGCGGGGGACTTTACATTCGATCTCATGCGCGGCCAGCGCGCACCCGGCACGGCGCACGTCGAACTGCTGCCGGGGGAGGAGGCGGTGTTTCCCTTGATCGGGACAGTCCTCCCCGCCGCAGGCCTATGCGATCCGCAGCGCATCCAGGTGCGCACGGCATCGGTGGATGAGGGTGGCTGGCTGAACGTGGCGACGCCGAACTACTTCCGTCTGAACGAGACGACGGACTTCACCTCAGCGCAGGACTTCATCGTCGGAACGCCGATCCGTGTACGCCCTGCATCCGCACATCCCCGCCTCGTGCTGAACATCCTCGCAGATGCACTGCCGTGGCAGGTGCTGCGCGCAGATTTCCAGAACGATATGCCCGAAACGGCGCGCTTCTTTGCGCGGGGGCTGATCTTCGATCAGCATTTCTCCGCAGCGGAGTACACGACGCCCTCCTTTGCCTCCATCGAGACAGGGATGTATCTGCACCACAGCCAACTCTTCAACAACAAGATCGGCATCCCGCTGCGCAGGGACTATATCACCCTCTCGGAGCGGATGCGGGCGGCGGGCTACGCACCGTCCTACCTCATGGGGGGTGGTGAGGGCATCTACACAGAGGCAGCACGCGGCTACGAGCGCATTCTCGTCTCCCCGTACCGCCAGCAGAATGCCGAGGCGGTTGAGCGCGTCATCCGCGTACTCGACGGCATGGGCGACGCGGCGCAGTTCATCCTCATCCACACGAGCGACGTGCACCCGTGGCCGTCTCCGATGTTCCAGTATCCGACCACGGCGCAGGCGCGTCTGCCGCTCGCTGCGCGTCTGACGGAGACAATCGATACGCCGCCCAGCCCCTACCTGCGTCCCTGCCCGCTGAATCAGCAGGCGTTCCGAGACGGGGTAAAAACGCTCGACCGCACGCTCGGGATGCTGTTCCGCTACATCGAGGCACACTATGCACCCGAGGAGTACATCGTAAATCTCTACTCGGACCACGGGGTCTCCATATTCAGCGCGGAGCCCTACATCGTCGATCCGCTGCTGACGGGAGCGACGTGGATGATGCGCGGTGCAGGCGTGCCGGAGGGGGTTGTTGCCGATGAGATGACGAGTGCGGTGGATATCTATGCGGCGCTCGCGCACCTCATCGGCTTCCCCGTCGACAGCTATATCGACGGCGTGCTGCCGCGTGCGCTCGGCGGACAGGGGCGCGACATCACGTTCAGCAACTCGCTCTTTCCGACGAAGCCGTACTTCCTCGCCGCACGCTCACGAACGCACACGCTCTGTCTCGAGACGGATACCCCTGCGGCGATGGACGGCACGGTGGACATCGCGGCGGCAAAGACCGCCATCTACCCCCGCGACAACGAGCGCGAGGAGGGCTATGAAGTCGACAGCGCAGAACTCCGTGCCTTCTTCTACCCGCAGGTACGAGACTTCCTCAAGGGAATCGCAAACAATGGGGAGATGTTCCCCGCGGGATGATACGGCATACGCCGACGAGAGGAGGAGAAAGCATGCAGGAACATACCGACGACGCGCTGTGGCAGAACGACCCGCACGCGGCTGCACTGTTCTACGACCTGTTGGTGCGTGCAGAGCACGATGCATACGATGATGATTTCCTTGTGCAGCTTGCCGCCTACCGCGCGGCAGCGCCGGAGAGCGAGCGCGCAGATATCTATGCAGCGCAGTATCTCCTGCACCACGGCTCTGCACAGAGCGCTGCCCTCTGTGCAGAGCGCGCCTACCGCCGCCGTCCCGTGAACTACGAGATCTGGAAACTCCTCGCAGCGATCTACGCGCGTCTGGATCGCCCTGCCGATGCGCTCACGATGTACGGCTACGCCTACGGGCTGTACCTCGCGCCAGAGATTCCCACAGGTCTCCTGCAGCGCGGCGGCACGGAGGGGCTCAGCCGTCTCTCTGCCGCAGTGGGGCTCGGCATGGGGGCGCCGATGGTCCAGACCCGGGCGATCCTCACAGCGGGAAATGACCTCCAATTCATCCCCGATGCCTTTGTCGGCGAGTACCTCCCGCTGACCCCGCCCGAGGGCCGTACACGACACTGGGTCGGGGCCTATGTCGAGGACGGTTTTCTCTCGGACAAGAGTGCACTCATCGAGCAGGTACGGCATACAGAGATGTTCGTGGACCGAATGCAGCGCGATTTCCCGTTCCAGCTCCAACGCGCACAGGAGGTGCACGGCGCGGTGCGCATTGACGTTCCTGCAGGCGCGGAGGTCGTCCTTCCCCTCGCGGGAACGGAGCACCTGCAGGAGGTGACGATGGAGAGCGCGAAGATGCCGCCGGCGACAGCGTATCTCGGAAAATGGGCATTCAGCCACTTCCGCCTCACGGAGACGACGACGCTCACACCGGCAAATGATGCGCCCTATGCCGTCGGTACACCGATCCCGCTCGGGCACAGCCCCGCGCGGCGCAGGCTCGTGCTGAACATCCTCGTGGACGGGCTGGCGTGGAATGCGGCACGCACGCGCTTCCCGGAATGTATGCCGAACATCGCACGGTTCTTTGCACGCGGGACGATCTTCGAGCAGCATTTCTCCACCTCGGAGTGCACCTTTCCCGCCCTGCCCGTCATCGAGACGGGACGCTGGCCGCATCACACACAGGTCTTCAACGAGCGCAACAGCCATGAGATGTCCCCTGCGATCCGAACCCTCTCAGAGTGTATGTCGGACCTCGGCTACTACACCGCTGCGCCGATGGCGACAAGCGACAGCATCTACTGCGGGGCGATGCGCGGCTACGAGATGCTGAATGTGACCGCGTGGAAGCAGCCCTCGGCAGAGGCGGCCGATCGCGCGATCATGCAGATCGAGGCACTCGATGAGGCGGATCAGTTTCTCTTTCTCCATATCTCCGACGTGCACCCATGGAATGCAAAGGGGCTCAAATTCCTGCCGTGCGTGGAGACACACCTGCCGCTCTCCGACCGCCTGTTCGAGCTGGACGAACGCATCGCGAGCGTGCGCCTGCCGCGCCTCACAATCTATCAGGAGCAGTTCTGGCAGAGCCTCGCGCGTGCCGACCGCAACCTCGGGCATCTCCTCTCGTACATCGAGGAACATTTCACCGCAGATGAGTACATTGTAAGCCTCTACTCCGACCACGGGAACTCGGTGTTCTCCGCGCCGAAGGGCGGTGTAATCGATGTCATCGGCGAGGATTCTACGCATACCGCATGGATGATGCGCGGCGCGGGCATACCGCAGGGAGTGACTGCGGACGAGCTGACCAGCATCGCGGATATCTATCCGACGCTCGGCCATCTCTGCGGCTTCCCCGTCGCCGCCGATATTGACGGCAATCTGCCCGCCGTCTTCGGCGGAACGGCGCGCGATGCCGTCCCCAGCATCTCCATCTATCCGGGGCAGACATGCAAGCTCGCCCTGCGCACGCACGATCACACGCTGCGCATTGAGACGCGGGAGGTGCTCGATGAGGACGGAACGGCAGACTTCGCCGATGCGCACGCTCATATCTATCCGCGCGGACATGAGGGCGAGGAGGCGTATGCCCTCGACAGCGATGCGCTGCGCAGCTTCTTCTACCCGCGTGCGCGCGCGATCATAAAAGACCTCGCAAACAACGGCGAGGTCTGGCCGGCGATGCGTGCAGCGCGCCCGCAGTGGTTTGGAAGGGAATAAAGGAGACACTATGAACGCAAACGAACTCATCACTGCACTCGGCGCAGAGTTCTTCACCGGGGTACCGGACTCGAAGCTGCGCCCGCTCGTGGACTATCTCATGGACACCTACGGCGCGGGAAATGCCATGCATCAGATCGCTGTAAATGAAGGGAGTGCGGCAGCGCTTGCCGCAGGCTATCACCTCGCAACGGGGAAAACACCGCTCGTCTACCTGCAGAACAGCGGACTCGGCAACATCGTCAACCCCCTGCTCTCCCTGCTGCACGAGGAGGTCTACGGCATCCCGTGCATCTTCGTCATCGGCTGGCGCGGCGAGCCGGATCTGCACGACGAGCCGCAGCATCTCGTACAGGGGCGTCTCACCCCGCCGCTGCTCGAGACGATGGGCGTACAGACAATGGTGCTGACGGCAGAGACGACACCGAGAGATGTCGCCCGTACAATGGAGCGCCTGCGCCCTGATCTGACGGCAGGCGGGCAGTGCGCCTTTCTCGTGCGCGAGGGCGCGCTCTCGTATCCAAAGCACAAATATGTGAATGCATACACCCTGCGCCGCGAGGATGTGATCGACCGTATCCTCGATGCCGCGGGAGATGCGGTGATCGTTGCAACCACGGGCAAGACAGGGCGGGAGCTCTTCGAACTGCGCGAAAAACGCGGCGAGGATCACGCACATGATTTCCTCACCGTCGGATCGATGGGGCACGCGGGCGCGATCGCACTCGGCATTGCTCTGCAGCGCCCTGCACAGCGTGTCCTGTGCATCGACGGCGACGGCGCGGCGCTCATGCACATGGGAGCCATGGCGTCCATCGGCGCGGCTGCCCCGCCGAACCTCACGCACATCCTCCTCAACAACGAGGCGCACGAGAGCGTCGGCGGCGCGCCGACTGCAGCGGGCAGCGTCCACTTCCCCGCCCTCGCCGAGAGTCTCGGCTACCGCATGGTGCGGACGGCAGCAACCGCAGAGGAACTGACCCGCGCCCTTACAGAGATGCAGACTGCCGGCTGCCTCACCTTCATCGAGGTGCGCACCGCCATCGGCGCACGCGCCGACCTCGGCAGGCCGACCAGTACGCCCGCAGAGAACAAAGAGGCGCTGATGCACACCCTGCAAGCATAGGAAAAACAATATACGCAAAAAGCCGCATTCGTCCTTGTGAACGAATGCGGCTTTTCGTATAGTTCGGAAAGTACGTTGATACTTTAAGCAATAACCGCCCATTCCGAAAGTGCGCCGTTGAGATAAAGATGTTCAGGATTTCTCCCGCACCAGCGCCATCGCGAGCGCAGCATTGCGTGCGGCGAGGGTGCGCATCTTGGTGAGGAGGCCGGCGCCGGCATCAGTGCATGCGTGCCGTGCCGGCCACTTGCGCCGCACCTCGCTGAGAACGCTCGCTGTCGTGATGTCCTGCAGATCGTTGACGGGCTTTTCGCCGATGGATCGGAGAAAGCGGTCGACCTTCGGGTCGTAGGAGATGCCGATCATAGGCACGCCCATGACCCCGGCAAAGATGAGCGCATGCAGGCGAATCCCGATCATGAGATCCATGTTGGCGACGAGAGAGAGCAGTTCGCTCGTCGTGTACTCGCCGTCGAGGACGATGCACTCCTGCGCCGTCCGCGCAGCGATGGTCTTTGCCGTCCGCACATCCTCAGGATACTGCATGGGGAGAAAGACGACGCGCGCATCCAGCTCACGGACGATGGCGTCACTGATCTCAGCGAGAATCTCCTTGTAGTGCTGCCACCCCTGCCAGTCGCGCACGGAGATGCCGACGATGGGCTTCGTCCCGTCCGCACCGCAGCGGGCGAGAATCGTACGCCCCGCAGACGCATCGACAGGATGGATGCCGAGCACAGGGTCGGCGGTACACTCCATCGGCGGGCGCGTGATACCAAGCCGCCGCAGCTCCGCCATTGACCCCTCATCACGCACGGTGATGAGCGAGACGCGGTTGCCGAGCCAGCGCATGAGGAGGCAGGGCAGCCGTCCCGTCACAGGCCCGATGCCCTGTGCATAGAGCATAACGCGCCGCCCGAGGAGGAGGGCGAGCAGAATGACCGCCATGTAGTAGTAGAGACTGCGGCGGCTCGTGACGTTCTGCAGAAGGCTGCCGCCGCCGCTGACGAGGAGATCGGCACGGCGCACAGCACCAAAGATCCCGCCCACGTCAAACGATCCGACGGCGTGTACGCCGTGGCGGCGCTCGGTATCCGCAGGGTCGGCGGAAATGACGGTGATATGAAGTTCCGGGTCTAAATCTCCGAGTACCTCGAGCATCGCGGCGAGCATGGCCTCGTCCCCCGCGTTCTTTGCACCGTAGTACCCCGATACGACGATCCGCTTCATCGGGTAGAATGCCCTCCGTTTCCCACTTCCATCATGTAACAGTTACGCAGCCTTCCGCACCCGCTCGAGCAGGCCGTTCCACGCGGACACCAGCACCACAAGCACGGCGCCGATCGCCCCGCCGAGGAAGACCCCGCCGATGCCGCGCACGAGCGACATCTCGATCGGCGTACGCATGTGGGCAAAGGTCTCGACCATCGATCCCTGTCCGATGGTCGCCGCGAGCACGAGGGCAAAGATGACCCACGTCCGCCACCGCTGCGCCGCGCCATAGAGGGCGAGCAGGAAGGCGGGATGACCGATCATGAACTCCTTCGTACGCGGGCGGGCATAAAAGATCTGCTCGAGCGCGGCGCGCATCTTGAGCTCGATGCCGGGCACAGGCATCCCGGAGGTATGCCCGCTGCGCAGAACGAGCACGATGAGTGCACCGATGAGCACGAGGCCGCCGAGCAGAGAACCGACGCGCACAGGGGTGGCGAGAATCTCGCGCACCTGACCGAGCACGCCCGCCGAGGCATCCAGCTGTCCGTCAAAGATATCAAACCGCTGCAGGAACGCAATCGCGACAAGGATCATCGGCAGGACGAAGGTGAGCTTGATCCCGCGGAAAATGTCGAACTCGAGGAGGTAGCGCGTATCCGTAAGTGCCCCCGAGAGATAGGATGCCCCGACGAGCGAGAGCGCACTCGTGATGCCGAGCAGTACAAGCCCTGCGACGAGAATGCGCCACACAGGGGTCTCCTTCGGGAAGCGTCGCCCGCGCAGGAGGTCGAGCAGCCCGATGACGGCGAGTGCAGGAAAGAGGTTCGCACTCGCGAGCGCCGCGAGCACGCGCACCTTGCTCCCTGCACCGATCAGCACGGGCATCATCGAGATAAGCGCGCATACGGCAAAGAGCAGCAGCACTGCGCGCCGTCTGCGGGCGAGCGCGGGCATGACGAGCGAGAGATAGAGCACGCCCGCCGCCGCAACGCCCATGATGACGAGGGCGCGCAGGATGCGCTGCGGCTCATAGGCGGCGAACGTCCCTGCCCGCCCGACGGTGAAACCGTGTGCCTCAAGTGCGGCGCGCGTGTCCGCAAAGTATTTCATATTCGTCTCGAGGAGCGTCATATTCGGCGCGGGGTCCTCGTAGATGCGCAGGAGGTTGATGCGGATGTTCCGCTCCTCGTCCGTCGTGACCCAGCGCTCAACGGCAGCGTCGATCTTGAGTTTTTTCAGCTCGTCCTTCGGGATGGAGTAGAGCCGCGCGACATGGTCGTAGCCGATGCCCGCCGCGATCTCATCCATACCGTCCTGCCGATAGAACTGGAGCTGCGTCACGCCCTCGATGAGACCGAGCGTCAGACTGCGCGCGCGCATCTCATCGATGGTCGTCTGGAGCGCCTTCGGCGCGCCGAGCGTCTCCGTTCCCGAGAAGACGACCGCAGAGACGCGGATGCCGTCCATGCGGTCAAAGACGGCACGCACATCGTCAGGCGCCGCGGCATGGTAGTTCGAGGGGCGCGCGATGACGTCAAAGCCCGCTGCATTCACGGCGCGCATCTCATCGGACGGCAGCCCGATATTGCGTTTCTCAAATGCCTCATAGAAGTCCTTGACCGCGATGACCTCATCCGTGCCGACGGTATGGACAGTGACGCGGGAGGCGCCGAAGCGGCGCAGGAGATCATCCTTCAACTCCGCGTAGGCATCAGGATCATGTCCGACGACGTAGATCTCTGTGCCGATGACCTTGCCGTCTGCGACGAGCGCGCGCCAGAGAGGATCTGTGAGCATGCCGCTGTGGTAGCGCGCGAGGATGTCCGCGCCCGTGAGTGCAGCTGCCTTGCCGCTCCCGTTGAACTTCTTGAACGTCGTCTCATAGACGGCGAGCGAGGTGATGCCCGCCTCCTTGGCACGGGCGAGCACCTCGTCCTCCGGCAGTCCTTCGCGGGCAGCGAGTTCGAGGAGGCCCTCGTAGTCAATGGCGAGCTCCACCGTGCGCGCATCCTCCTCGACGGCGTGCCGCTCCATGCCGATGACGAGGCTGGCAATGAATCCGACGAGAATTGCAGCAAGCAGGACAGGATGGTAGTAAAATTTCTTCATGGATGATTCCTTATTTCCCCGCCGTCAGAATGGCGATGCCGTCCTTGGTCTCGACGCTCTCAAAGACGAGGCCGAGGGGCAGTGCATCGGCGCGTGCGACCAGCACATCGGGGAACAGCGCGTCGAGACTGAGGGCGTTCAGCCCCATGCCGCGCGCTGAGATGCGCGTCGCCTTGTAGTAGAGGTCGCCGCTGACGACGGCAAAACCGCCCTCGAGCGTCACCTCGAAGGTCTGCCCGAACGCACGCGTCTTTGCCGTGGCGAGGACGTGGGCGGGCGTGATGGTGACGGCGACATCATCGAACTTGCCCGTGGCATTCGTAATCAGCTCGCGGACGGCATCCGCATCGACGATGCCGCGCAGCTGTGCAGACTCCGCCGCGGTCACCGATACCCGCTGCGTACGCAGGAGGGCAATGGGATCGACCGTCAGATGCGTCCCGGTGAACGTCATCTCGCGCACGAATACCTTGCCGATGCGCCCCTGCCGGATCACGCCGTCGATCGCACCGATCTCGCCGAGTAGGATGCGCGGGCTCTCCGTGATGGAGACCTGCACGTCCTCCGCCCCCGTCTGCGCCCGCAGCGCGTCCGCGAGCAGGGGGCCCGCCGCTGACGGCAGGATAAAGACCGCGCCCGCAGCGATGAAGACGGCGGCGAGGAGTGCGGCGGCTGCTTTCCACATGGTTTTTCTCCTTAGAATTCGTGATTTGCCTTCGCATTGAGGTAGGCGCGGATGAAGGGATCGATCTCCCCGTCCATGACCGCCTGCACATTGCCCGTCTCGGCGTTCGTCCGCACGTCCTTGACCATCGTATAGGGCTGGAAGACGTAGGAGCGGATCTGACTGCCCCACTCGATCTTCTGCTGCACGCCCTCGAGCTTTGCGATCTCCTCTTCCTTCTTCTCCTGCTCCAGCTCAAAGAGCTTGGCGCGGAGCATCTTGAGGCACTGCTCCTTGTTCTGCAGCTGAGAGCGCTCGTTCTGACACTGCACGACGATGCCCGTCGGCTCGTGCGTCATGCGCACGGCGGACGAGGTCTTGTTGATGTGCTGTCCGCCCGCGCCGCTCGCGCGGAAGTAATCGACGCGCACATCGTCCATATTGATCGGCACCTCGACGGCATCGTCGATCTCGGGCATCACGTCGCACGCGGAGAACGACGTGTGCCGCCGCGCCTGTGAGTCAAACGGCGAGATGCGCACGAGACGATGTACGCCCTTCTCGGATTTGAGGAATCCGTAGGCGTTATGCCCCTTGATAAAGAGGCTCGCAGACTTCACACCCGCCTCGTCGCCCGGCTGCAGGTCAGCCGTCTCGACGGTAAAGCCGTGGCGCTCCGCCCAGCGTCCGTACATCCGCAGGAGCATCTGCGTCCAGTCCTGCGCCTCCGTACCGCCCGCCCCCGCGTGGAGCGTCAGGATGGCATTGTTGCCGTCGTACTCGCCCGAGAGCAGCACCTCAAGCTGCAGGGTCTCCAGCCCCTCGGCGATAACGGTCAGCTCGGCGCGGATATCCGCCTCCATCGAGGGATCATTCTCCTCGATGCCCATTTCGTAGAGCGTCTCGGCATCCTCATACTTCGCCTTGAGTCCCTCGTAGGTATCGACGCCCCCCTTGAGCGCCGCGAGTTCCTGGTTCAGCTTCTGCGCCGCCGCCGCATCATCCCAAAAGGACGGTTCGCTCATCTTGTACTCGAGCTCGGCGATCTTCTCCTCCTTCGCGGGGATCTCCAGAGAGATGCGCATCTGATCGAGCTTTTCGCCCAGATCATTCAGTATCGGTTTCAGATCTTCCAGCATAGTGTCCTTAAATTCTCCATATTTCCGTATCAAACTGCCGCGCGTCAAGGTGTATACTGCCCAAAAGTGAATCCTAGCGGAGCAGCCGCAAACGGCTGCAGAAGGAGGCGTTCACGCGAGGCAGCGGCCTCCTCTTTTATTTATCCTTCCCGTGGCAGTTCTTATACTTCTTCCCGCTGCCGCAGGGGCACGGGTCGTTGCGCCCGACCTTCTTCCCGTCCTCGTCCTTCTTCGCCGATTTCGCCTCGGCGGGTGCGGACTCCTCGCCGTGGGAGACACGCGCATTCATGAGGTGATCCTCGAGCTTCGAGCGCTCGCGTGCGAGCAGCTGCTCGGCGCGGCGCTGCGCCCCCTCGTCCGCGACGGGCGCGGGCATGGGTGTGCCGTCCGCAGACACCGGTGCGGCGGGCGGTGCGGCCTGCGGGGTCACGATGCTCACATGGTACATGAGTGAGGCGATCTGATCCATGATGGACGCCTCCATCTCCTCGAACATCGTGAGTGCCTCGATCTTGTACTCGACGAGCGGGTTGCGCTGTCCGTACGCGCGCAGATTGATGCCCTCGCGCAGCATATCCATGTGATCGAGGTGATCCATCCACTTCTGATCGACAACGCGGAGCATGACGACCTTCTCCAGCTCGCGCATATTCTCCGCACCGAACATCTGCTCGCGCGCTGCATAGCCCTCCTCGGCGACCTTCTCCAGTTCCTCCTGGATCTCGTCGCGCGCAAGCTTCTCGAGCTCTTCCTTCTTGAGTCGTCCCTGCGGTGCGTAGACCTTCTCCGCGTCCTCGATGAGCGCATCCAGCTGCCACTCCTCGGCATAGAGCTTCTCGTTCGCGTACTGGTTCATCTCATCCTTGATGATGTGCTTCACCATCCCGAGGATATTCTCGCGCAGATTCTCGCCCTTGAGGATCTTCCTGCGCTCGCCGTAGATGACCTCGCGCTGCTGATTCATGACATCGTCGTACTCGAGGACGTGCTTGCGGATGTCGAAGTTGCGCGCCTCGACCTTCTTCTGCGCGTGCTCGATCGATCGTGTGATGATCGCGTGCTCGATCGGCTCGTCCTCCTCCATGCCGAGGCGGTCCATGATGCCGGCGATGCGGTCGGAGGCAAAGAGGCGCATCAGATCGTCCTCAAGCGAGAGGAAGAACTTCGACGCACCGGGGTCGCCCTGGCGGCCGGAGCGTCCGCGCAGCTGGTTGTCGATGCGCCGCGACTCATGCCGCTCCGTGCCGACGATATAGAGACCGCCGAGCTCCTCGACCCCCTCGCCGAGCTTGATGTCCGTGCCGCGCCCCGCCATATTGGTCGCAATCGTAACCGCGCCCTTCTGACCCGCATTGGCAACGATCTCGGCTTCCTTTTCATGGAATTTCGCATTCAGCACGACGTGCGGGATGCCGCTCTGCTTGAGGACGTGCGACATCTCCTCGGACTGCGTGATCGAGGTCGTACCGATGAGGATCGGCTGCCCCGTCTCGTGGATTTCCTTGACCGCGCGTCCGACGGCGCGGTATTTCGCCGCCTTCGTCTTGTAGATCACATCCGCCTCGTCGATGCGGCGGATGGGTTTGTTCGTCGGGATGACGATGACGGGCAGGTTGTAGATCTTGAGGAACTCGTTCTCCTCGGTCTTTGCCGTGCCCGTCATGCCCGCGAGCTTGCCGTACATACGGAAATAGTTCTGGAACGTGATGCTGGCGAGCGTCTGCGACTCGCGCTGGATCTTCACGCCCTCCTTTGCCTCGATCGCCTGGTGCAGGCCGTCCGAGTAGCGGCGCCCCTCCATGAGACGGCCCGTGAACTCGTCCACAATGACAATCTCATCATCCCGCACCACATAGTCGCGGTCGCGGTGCATCAGCGCCTTCGCACGCAGCGCTGCGGTAAAGCAGTGGGACATCTCAATGTTCTCGGGGGCGTAAAGGTTCTGGATGCCGACGATCTTCTCAATCTTCGGCACGGCGGAGTCGGCAGGCGCAACGGTCTTTGCCTTCTCATCGACCGTATAGTCCTCGCCCTCCTTCAGATGGCGCACCGCCTCCGCCATAATGCGGTAGTTGTCCGTGGACTTCGTCCCCGGCCCTGAGATGATGAGCGGCGTGCGCGCCTCGTCGATGAGGATGGAGTCCACCTCGTCCACGATGGCATAGTGCAGCGGGCGCTGCACCATCTGGCTCTCAGAGAGCACCATGTTGTCGCGCAGGTAGTCAAAGCCGAACTCGTTGTTCGTGCCGAACGTCACGTCGGCGGCGTATGCCGCCTTGCGCTCGGGGAAATCCATATTGTGCGCGATGAGGCCGACCGAGAGGCCGAGGTAGCGGTAGAGCTTGCCCATCCACTCGCTGTCGCGGCGCGCGAGGTAGTCGTTGACCGTGACCATGTGGACGCCCTTGCCCGCGAGCGCATTGAGATAGACCGCCGTCGTCGCGACGAGCGTCTTGCCCTCGCCCGTGCGCATCTCTGCGATGCGTCCCTCGTGGAGACAGATGCCGCCGATGAGCTGCACGTCGAAGTGACGCATACCGAGCACGCGGCGCGAGGTCTCGCGCACGACCGCGAACGCCTCGGGGAGGATCTCCTCCATCGCCGCGCCGCCTTCGAGCTGCTCGCGGAAGCGGCGCGTGTAGCCCGTCAGCTTGTCGTCCGTGAGATTCGTCATCGACGGCTCGAGCGCATTGATCTGTTCGACAATGCCGCGATAGCGTGCGATCTCCTTATCATTGTTGTCGCCGAGGAATCGTTTGAGAATCGAAGATATTCCGAACAAGTAGTTCACACTCCTGTATTGATGAACGTGCTGCAAAAGAGGTTATCAAAAGACAATATTCGTTTTATTATACCACAAAGCCCCCGCCTTTGCACAGCAAATGTTCAGGGCGGGGGCTGTCCGTGCGCGCCGCATCAGCGCACATTCTGCTTTTGGGCGAGCAGTTCCTTCGTCAGCGTGCGCAGATAGCTCATGACGAGCCGCACATCATCGAAGGTCTGGCGGCCCTTCTTCGTGACGAGACCGCTGTTGATAAAAATGGGATCGATGAGCGGGATCTCGACGAGATCCTCGCTGGGCAGCACCGACGGCCGCGCAAGGAAGGTCGAGCCGATGCCCTCCTGCACGAGCTGCTTGATCGTGTGCAGATAGGGCGAGTAGTGCACGACATTCGGCTTCTCGCCCGCACGGCCGTAGGCATCCTGCACGAGGCGGTCGATGAAAAAGTTGCTGTCGAGCATAACGAGCGGCTCATCGCGCAGCTCCGTGATGCTGAGGCTGTGCCGTCCCGCAAGCGGGTGATCGGGATATGTGACGAAAGTGCACTCACAGTCAAACAGCTTGGCATACGTCAGGCGCGAACTGAAATCCACCGTGTAGTTCGTCAGGGCAAAGTCGAGCTTCTCCTCCTCGACCATCTGCAGCGCGTTCACGCCGCCCGTCTCGATGATCTCCAGCTCGATCTCCGGGTGCGCACGGCGAAAGTCGCCGAGCATATGCGGCAGAAAGGCCACGCCGAGCTGCAGGGGCATGGCGATGCGCACCTTTGCGTGGCGGTGCGCCATATCGCGGATCTCATTGTCGAGGCGCGAGACCTCCGCGAGGATGTAGGATACCTTGCCGAGCAGCTTCGCCCCGTCTGTCGTGACGGTGATCTTGCGCCCCTCACGATGAAATAGGTTCAGCCCCGTCTCCGCCTCGAGCGCCTGCATCGCGACCGTAACAGTCGGCTGGGAGACGTGCAGATGCTCCGCCGCCTTTGTGATATTCTGCCACTGACAGACCTCGTAGAAATACCGCATCTGCACCAGCGTCATCCAATCATCTCCTTCGTATCAGTTCCGTTTGATGCAAAAAAACTATATTGCTTATTAGATTACTATATAAGAGCATATTCTGCTGTCATAAAAGTCACAAATCGCATTGGATTTATTTATAGCGCAAAACTATAAATAAATCAAGAAAAAATATTTTTATTTTACCCGAAATCGTGCTAATGTGATCGCCAGTATGGGGGCGCTGCGGCGCAGACGACAGAAGGGAAGGCCTGCCATGACGGTATATTTTGCAGATGCGGTGGAACGGTTCGTCGAGGATATGCTCGAGGCGAACGCGGACAATCTGAAGTCATTCGAGACGAAACCGGGCATCTATTCCAACGTCGATCCCGACACGCACCACGAGGTCGAGATTCCGGACGTACATCTGACAAAGTAACGCACGGACGAGAAAAGCGAGCGGCGATGCCGCTCGCTTTTTTGTATGCAGAAAGATGCATCTCAGCAAATCCGCGGCACGAGCTCACCGAGCGGCAAATCCACGATGCGCACCCCGCCGAGCGCGGTACGCAGGCCGACCGTACCGGGGGCATCCGCCGTCGTCTGCCCGATGACGCACGCCGCACGCCCATGCGGGTCGGCATGCATGACCGCGAGCACGCGCTCCGTATCCTCAGGACGGGTGAAGGCGAGAAGCTTGCCCTCGTTGGCAAGCGTCAGCGGGTCAAAGCCGAGCAGCCCGCAGACCCCCTCGACTGCAGGATGCACGGGGATGCTCTCCTCCGCGAGAAGGATGCCGACACCCGCCGCCTGCGCCAGCTCGTTGAGGGATGCCGCCGCACCGCCGCGCGTCGGGTCGCGCAGAACGGCGATACCGGGCGCTGCTGCGAGCATCGCTGCCGTCATATGGCAGAGCGGCGCGCAGTCGCTCCGGATCTCGGGGGGCAGCGTGAGATTGTGCCGCGCCGCCATGACCGTCGCCGCATGGTCGCCGAGCGTGCCCGAGACGATGATGTCCATGCCCGGCACGATATTCGTCGGAGCGATGTCCGCCCCCTCGATCATCTCCCCGACCCCTGCCGTATTGATATAGATGCCGTCACCGCAGCCGCGCGGCACAACCTTGGTATCGCCCGTCACGATGAGGACGCCCGCCTCCTCTGCCGCCGTGCGGATGTCCTGCACGACGCGGCGCAGGGTCTCCATCGGGAGCCCCTCCTCGAGGATGAGGCCGAGCGAGAGCCAGCGCGGCACCGCGCCCGTCATGGCGAGGTCGTTGACCGTGCCGCAGACGGCGAGCCGCCCGATGCTCCCGCCGGGAAAGAAGTGCGGCTGCACAACATAGGAGTCCGTCGTAAATGCCGCGCGCCCCGCGATCGGCAGGACCGCACCGTCATGCAGGGTGTTCAGAATCGTATTGCCCAGCGCAGGCAGCACGACCTCCTCCATGAGATCGTGCGAGAGCCGTCCGCCCGCACCGTGCGCGAGTGTAATCACATCATGCTCCATAGCGGAACCTCCCCCCGCCGTACTTGTACCACGCCGCGCACGTTCCCTCGACAGAGACCATGCACGGCCCAACAGCGTGCTCCGGCACGCACGCCCTGCCGAAGAGCGCGCAGTCCCGCGGCACGATCGCACCGCGCAGCACCTCGCCGCAGCGGCAGCCGCGCCGTCCCTCCTGCGGGACGGCGATGGAGAGCGGACGCAGGCGTGCCATATCGAACGCCGCGTATTCCTCCCGCATGGAGAGTCCCGAGGCAGGAATCCGCCCGAGCCCCCGCCATGCCGCCTCCGCCGGCTCATAGACACGGTCGATCATCGCCAGCGCTGCGGGATTCCCCGCAGGGCGCACCACGGATGCGTAGGTGTTCTCGATACGCGCCGCGCCCTCTGCGAGCTGGCGGATGATGCGGTGGATCGCGTGCAGGATCTCGAGCGGCTGAAACCCGCCGACAACACCGGGAATATGGTAGTCTGCCGCGAGGAAGTCAAAGACCCGCGTCCCCGTCACCACCGAGGCATGTCCCGGCAGGAGAAATCCATCGACGTGCGTCTCCCCCCCATCCAGCAGCGCGCGCATCACGGGCGGCACGAGCTTCTGCGCCGAGAGCAGGGAGAAGTTCGAAAGCCCCCGCTCCTTTGCCGTGCATACGGCAGCCGCCTCGGTCGGTGCAGTCGTCTCAAAGCCGACCGCGAGAAATACGACCTGTTTCTCTGGATGCTCCGCCGCGACGGTGAGCGCATCGAGCGGCGAGTAGACAATGCGGACATCCGCCCCCGCCGCCTGCGCCGCTGCGAGGCTCGATGTGCTGCCGGGAACTTTGAGCATATCGCCGAACGTCGTGATGATGACGTCGTCCATCTCGGCGTATGCGATGGCTGCATCGATGTAGTCGTCGGCGGTCACGCAGACGGGACAGCCGGGGCCCGAGACCAGCTCGATCTCTGCGGGGAGCACCTGCCGCAGTCCCGCGCGGAAGATCGCCACCGTATGCGTCCCGCAGACCTCCATGATGCGTACGGGGCGCGTGCGGTGGGCGAGCAGGCGGCGCATGTCTGCGACCGCCTCCGCCGTGACCGCCTGGATCTCGGATACCGCACTCATGAGATGTGCTCCACCGTACGCGGCGCACCGCGCATCTCCGCACGCAGTGCCTCGATCCGCTCCGCCTCCTCCATATCCACAATCTGCATGGCAAATCCCGCATGGACGAGCACATAGTCACCGACGCGCGCCTCCGGCAGGAGCATCATGCTCGCCGCGCGGCGTACCCCCTGCACCTCTACCGAGGCAAGCTGATCCTTGATTTCAACGACTTTCGCCGGAACTGCTAGACACATACATCCTCCTTCATCTACCCCATTGTATTCTCTCTGCCATTATACCGCATCGCGCCCTGCCGCGCAGTAGCAAAAGACACATCTATCCGCTTTTCATCTGAGCGATCGCCGCCGCCGCCTGCCCGTAGGCAATTCCGCCGTCATTCGGCGGGACGAGATGCCCCAGCAGCACGCGGAAATCCCCGAGGCGTGCCAGCAGCGTCTCCAGCAGCAGTGCGTTCTGAAACACGCCGCCCGCAAGCACCGCCGTATGCAGCCCCGTCTGTGCCGAGAGCAGAGACAGCACCTCATGCACCGCTGCCGCCATCGTCACATGGAAATCGAGCGCGCGCCCCGCACGCTCCTCCTCCGAGAGCCCCTCCGCACCGTCTGCGAGCAGGTGCAGCACAGGCAGGAAGTCGACCTGCAGCGGCATCTTTGTGCGGCGCAGTACATAGGGCAGCACCCGCCCCGCCCGCCGCGCCGCCCCCGCGCAAAGCTCCAGTTCCATCGCCGCCTGTCCCTCATAGCGGTTGACAAGGCACACGCCGAGCAGCGCCGCCGCCGCATCAAAGAGCCGTCCCGCACTCGAGGTCGGCGGTGCATTCAGCCCCGCCGCCGTCGCCTGCATCAGCAGTTCCCATCCTGCGGGAAGTGCAGATGCAAAAGCGGGGGCATGTGCAGGCAGCGCCGCGCCGTACATCCCGTAGCGCACCCAGAGCGCGAGCCGCCACGGCTCTTTCGCCGCCGGATCGCCGCCCGGCAGCGGCAGACAGGCAAAGTGCGCGAGACGCTCATAGCCCGCAAGATCCGCCGCGAGGAACTCCCCGCCCCACGCCGTCCCATCATCGCCCCAGCCCGTTCCGTCGAGCGCGGCTCCCAGCACGCGGTCATGACAGCCATGCTCCGCGAGCACCGCCGCAATGTGCGCATGATGGTGCTGCACGCGGATGAGCGGCAGTCCCTCCCGCGCCGCACGCGCCGCGAGATGCTGTCCAGAGAGATAGGCGGGGTGCAGATCGGCGGCGAGCACCGTCGGGCGCACCTCGAAAAACTGCTCATAGTGCGCCATCGTCTCCTCATAGGAGACGCAGGTCGCCGCATCCGTCAGATCGCCGATGTGCTCGCTGAGGAACGCCGCACCCGCGCGCGTGAGGCAGAACGTACTTTTCAGCTCCGCCCCGCCCGCGAGCACAGATGCTGCCGACGAGAACGGGAGCGGAAGCGGTGCGGGGGCAAAGCCGCGGCTGCGGCGCATCATCTGCTGCCCGCCCGCCGTCATGCGCAGGACGGAGTCATCCACACGATGCACAATCTCTCTGTCATGTGCGAGTACCGCGTCGGCGATCTCCGCAAGTCCCCGGATTGCGGCATCGTCCTCGTAGACGATCGGTTCACCCGAAAGATTCGCACTCGTCATCACCCAGAGATCCTGTGCGCCGAGCAGGAGGAGATGCACAGGCGCATACGGCAGCATAACCCCGAGATACGGATTGCCCGGTGCAACGGCGGGCGCAGGTGCATCTGCCGCATCCTGCCGCCGCGCGAGCAGGACAATCGGTGCGGCGGGCGATGCGAGCCAGCGCTCCTCCTCTGCCGAGACCGTGCACAGTCCACGCACCGTCTCCATGCTGCCCGCCATCACGGCGAGCGCCTTCGCCTCACGGCGCTTGCGGCGGCGCAGGCGCTCGACCGCCGCCTCGCTGCGTGCATCACACGCCAGATGATAGCCGCCAATGCCCTTGACGGCGAGAATGCCCCCCGATGCGACGATCTCCCGCGCCCGTGCCAAGGGATCTCCCGCCTGTTCCGCGCCCGCGATCAGCAGACGGTAGGACGGACCGCAGACAGCACACGCATTCGGCTGCGCGTGGAAACGGCGGTCAGCAGGGTCGTCGTACTCCTGCCGGCATGCAGGGCACATCCGAAAGCCCGCCATCGAGGTCAGCGGCCGATCATACGGCACGCCGCGGATGATCGAGTAGCGCGGCCCGCAGTTCGTACAGTTCGTAAAGGCGTAGCCGTGCCGCCGATCCGTCTGAGACAAGATCTCACGCCGGCAGTCCGCGCAGACCGCAAGGTCGGGCGAGACGAGCGTGCGCGCCTGCGTCCCCGCAGGACTGGGCAGAATCCGAAAGGCGGTCTCTCCCCGCACGGGCATCTCTGCCGCGGTCACCGCCGTCACCACAGCCGCCGGCGGCGCATCCGCATGCAGGGCGGCGGCAAAGGCATCAAGCGCCGCCGCCGCTCCCTCCGCCTCGATGCCGACCCCCGCACTGTCGTTCAGCACCCAGCCGCCAAGACCATGCGACTGCGCCAGCCGATAGACAAAGGGACGGAATCCCACCCCCTGCACAATCCCGGAGACACGAAAGGCGCGGCGCATGCGCCCGCCTTTCTCCATCTCGCTATGTTCCGCCCGCTGCGCCGTCATCACGCACGCTGCTCCCGCGCCATGGGCAGCACGCCCCAGCGCACGAGTTCTGCACAGGCGCGCTGCGCGAAGTCCGGCAGCAGCGCCGCCATCTCCGCACTCAGCGCGAGCCCCGCCGAGAGCATATACGGCTGCACCCCGAGCACGACGACGTTCGGAATCGGACGATCCGTCACCGTCAGCCATGCGAGAACATCCTGAATGCCGATCTCGTGCGAGGACATCTTTTCCTGAAAATACACCATCACGGCATCATCCTCATAGCGGTAGACCGTCCCCGGCGCACCCTCGCCCGACACCGCGTCGAGGACGAGCAGGTGCTGCGTCCCGGTGACAAAGTGCAGCAGCTCAGGGCCGAGCGTCCCGCCGTCGAGCAGGCGCACATCGTCCGGGAAGGAGAAATGCTCCTCCAGATACTCCACCGCGCGTACGCCGAAGCCCTCGTCGGAGAGGATGATGTTGCCGATGCCGAGCACCGTCACCGGGGCAACGCGTACAATCGCCTCGTCTGCCGCCCTCATCGCACACCTCCTGCCCGCTTCGCCGCCGCCTGCGCCCGCAGCCAGGCATACCACGCCGCGAGCCCCTCACCCGTGCGGCACGAGAGAGGCAGCACGGGGATGCCGGGATGCAGCGCCGTGATATCCCGCTGCGCTCCCGCCATATCAAAATTCGTATAGGGCAGAATATCCACCTTATTCAGCACGGCGGCCGCCGACTCCTTGAAGATCAGCGGATACTTGAGCGGCTTATCGTCGCCCTCCGTGATGCTCAGCACCACCGCCTTGGCATCCTCGCCGAGCGCGAACTCGGCGGGGCAGACGAGATTGCCGACATTCTCGATGATGAGGAGGTCGAGCGCTGCGAGATCGAGCTGATCCAGCGCCGCCGCGACCATCGCCGCATCGAGATGGCAGCCGCCGCTCGTATTGATCTGTACGACGGGCGCACCGCACGCCTCGATGCGTACGGCATCCTTCGATGTGAAGAGATCGCCCTCGATGACCGCCATCCGCAGGTCAGTCCCCAACTCCTTGAGCGTCTGCTCGAGAAGCGAGGTCTTGCCGCTGCCGGGTGAGCCGAGGAGATTCAGTGCATAGATCCCGTGCTGCGCGAAGAGCGCGGCATTCTCTGCCGCCGCCGATTCGTTGCGCCCGAGGATATCCGCCTTTACAACTACCTTCATATCGTCATTCCATCTCTATATAGTCCACGCGCATCTCGCGCCCGTGGATGATCTCCATACCGCCGCCGCACAGGGGGCAGAGATAGTCCTGCGGACGGATCTCCTGCTCCCTGCCGCAGCTCCCGCATCGCCCCGTCAGCGGCACACGCTCCCATGTGAGTGCCGCCTCCTCTGCAATCGTCCCCCGCACGAGGGAGGCAAAAGCAAAGGAAAGCGCCTCCGTCTCCACGCCCGAGAGCTGCCCGAGCAGGAGATGGATGCGCTCGATCCGATGTGAGTCATGGGTACGTGCATGATCGAGTGCAATACCGAGGATTCCCTCGGCAATCGCCATCTCGTGCATGCTCAGAGCTCTGCCGAGAGCCCATGCGCAGCGAATGCCGCGATCAGCTCCGTCATCTTTGTCTTTGCCGGATCATAGTCCACCGTCGTCTCGCCGTCGTGTGTGTGGATGTGCACATAGAGGACGCCGGGCAGCCCCAGCAGCGCCTTCTCGACCGCTGCGGCATTCTCCTCGGTATAGCCCTTGACGAAAAACTGCAGATGTGTGGTGCTCTCCGCGAGTCCGCACCCGCACTCTTTACACATAGTATTCTCCTTTATTGATGAGGCAGCGCATGCAATGCCCGTCGCGGACATCTCGTCCGCAGGGGCACTGCAGCGCGCACAAAAGACTCTTTACTCCACGTCCTTTGCGTCCGCAGGCGTATGGCGCAGCAGCTTGCTGCCCGCGAACATACTCGAGACCTCCGCCTCGCCCTCCATGAACTCGGCACGCACGACCATGTAGAAGTGCCCGACGGCAAAGAGGATGATCGCCCATGCAGCGTAGTGGTGAACGAAATGCGACATGAACTCGTTGCCGAGGAGGCGGTTCACCCAGCCGAACAGGGTCCCTCCGATTGCCGAGGGCTCTGTCATGTAGTACATGGCAAAGCCCGTCAGCACCTCGATCGCCACGAGGACGTAGAGGCCCGCATACGAGGCACGCGCCAGCGGATTGCGCAGAAACGGCTTATGCGAGGACTTCAGAAGCATATAGTGCATCCCAACGTCCACCATATCGCGGTAGTACTGCTTCTCCCAGAAATGCGGGAAGAGGCGGTCGCCACGGTTGATGATGAAACCGTACACACGCCCGATGAAGCCCGCGCAGAACGCAAACGCCGCGATGAAGTGGATGTTGCGCACGAGGTTCATGAGGAGCGGCGTATTTGTCGGCTCAGAGGCGAGAATCACGGGCGGCTTCGTGATGAGGAAGCCCGTGATAAAGAGCACGATGATCGCAATGACCATCAGCCAGTGAAAGATGCGCAGAAAAGGGCTGAAGAGGTAGTATTCCTGCCGTTCTTCTTTTTTCATGCGGATCGCCCCCCTATTCGTCCACACGCACGCCTGCGTAGGGGTCGGTCGTCACGACGCGGATCTTCTCTCCCTTTGCATTGAAAAGATGCGTCGAGCACGCCATGCAGGGGTCGAAGGAACGCACTGCCTTCACGATCTCGAGCGGCTTGTCCGCGATCTTCACGGGCGTATCCATCATCGACATCTCGAATGCGCCGTGTCCCGCCTGATCGTCGCGCGGGCAGGCATTCCACGTCGTCGGGACGACCGCCTGATAGTTCGCGACCTTGCCGTCCTTGATGACGACCCAGTGGCTGAGTCCGCCGCGCGGCGCCTCGTAGAAGCCGACGCCCTTTGCCTCCTTCGGCCAGGTCGAGGGATCCCACTTGTCGTTGTTCACGACGCGCGTATCGCCGCTCTTGATGTTCGCGACGAGCTTGTCGAAGAAATACTTGCCGAGCTCCGCCTGCAGCTGTGCCTCGAGCGCACGCGCCGCCGTGCGGCCGACCGTGGAGGGCAGCCATGCCTCGACCGGAACGCCGAGCACCTTCGTCACGGCATCGATCTGATCGACGATCATCTGCTCCGCCCATGTGAGGTCGGTGATGAGCCCCTGCTTGGCCTTCGTGTAGAGGACAATATAGCGCGCGAGCGGGCCGACCTCGCAGAGCTTGCCGCGCCATTTTGGCGTCTTGAGCCAGGAGTATTTGCCCTGCTCGTTGAGCGCCTTCCACTCCGTCTTCGTGCCCTCCTTGGGCTCGGTGTAGTGGGGCTTCGTCACGCCGTCCCACGGATGCAGCGAGGCATTCTCCTGCCCCGGGTACTCGTACCATGCGTGTTCGACGCTCTCGCTGATGACCTCGGGGTCGGAGACATCCTCCATCTTGAAGTCATAGACCTTCGCCTGCATGACGCCTGCGGCAAAGTTCTCAACGACGCCGTTGCAGCGGACGAGCAGCGTCTTGAAGAAGTCGCCGTTCGTCGCGCCCGAGAACGGCTCCTCGGGGAACATGCCGAAGCCGAGCACGCGCTCCTTGGCGAGACCGCCGCCGGAGACGTAGCCGTTCTTGACATAGAGGTGGCCGATGGCGAGCACGTCCGGCAGGTAGTAATCGTTCATCATGTGGCGCGCGGACTGGATCGAGCGGTCGACGATCGCCAGACGCGCCGTGTTGATCGGTGCGTTGCCGTCCTCCATCGAGATGGAGCAGGGCATGCCGCCGAGCACATAGTGCGGATGCGGGTTCTTGCCGCCGAAGACGACGTGCGGCACCACGAGATCCGCCTGCTTGTCCAGCATCTCGAGGTAGTGCGAGACTGCCATGAGATGCACCTCGGGCGGGAGCATCTGATAGTCGGGATGATCCCACCACTGCGCGGAGAAGATGCCGAGCTGGCCGCTCTCCACGATCTTCTTCACCTTTGCCTGAATCGCGGCGTAGTAGTCTGCATTCGAGACCGGAACATCGTGCGGATACGCCTCCGTGTCGAGCCCCTGAGGCCCACGGAAGGGGAGGCGGTAGGTGCTGAGCACCGTGTTCTGCAGCGCCGCCGTCGCAGCGGGGTCTGCCTTGAGCGCCTCGAGCGGGCTCACCCAGTCGAGGGCATGCAGATGGTAGAAATGGATGATGTGATCCTGATGTCCGAGCGATGCCGCGATGATGTTGCGGATGTAGTGCGCGTTCTTCGGGATGGTAATGCCGAACGCATCCTCCACGGCGCGCAGGGATGCGAGCGCATGGGACGACGTGCACACGCCGCAGATGCGCTGAATGTATGCCCACGCATCGCGCGGGTCGCGGTCGTTCATGACGAGCTCGAGGCCACGCCATGCCGTGCCGGAGGAGATGGCATCCGTAACCTTGCCCGTTGCCTCGTCCACCTGCAGCTCGACGCGCAGATGCCCCTCAATGCGTGTGATCGGGTCTACAACAACGTGTTTCATTCATGCACCTGCTTTCCCTCTTTTTCCAGCTGCTTTTCGTGCTGCTTCTTCTGCACGAGGCTCGCGCCCGCGTGTGCCGCGACGCCGACCGCCGTCGCAACGGCAAGCCCTGCGCCGACCATATCGACATCGATCCCGTTGTACTCAGGCAGGCGGCGGGAGAACGGCGCATCATCCCAGAAGTTCGCGTTGCTGCAGCCGATGCACGGTGCGCCCGACTGGATCGGATAGGACATGCCCTGATACCAGCGCAGGTTGCCGCACGAGTTGTAGGTCTCAGGCCCGCGGCACCCGAGGTGGTAGAGACACCACCCCGCCTTTGCCCCCGCATCGTCGAAGCGGTCGGCAAACATGCCCGCATCGAAGAACGGACGGCGGTAGCAGGTGTCGTGGATGCGGTTGCCGTAGAACTGGCGCGGCCGCCCCTC
>CAUQID010000017.1:0-37908 GCA_963518105.1 uncultured Selenomonas sp. | reverse complement strand
CGACGAAGAAGGGCTCGATCACGTCCGTGCAGGCGGTCTACGTCCCTGCGGACGACCTCACCGACCCGGCACCGGCGGCGACGTTCACGCATCTCGATGCGACGACCGTTCTCTCCCGCCAGATCGCCGAGCTCGGTATCTATCCCGCCGTCGATCCGCTCGACTCCACCTCGCGTATCCTCGACCCGCTCGTCATCGGGCAGGAGCACTATGAGGTCGCGCGCGGTGTGCAGGCGGTGCTCCAGAAGTACAAGGAGCTGCAGGACATCATCGCCATCCTCGGTATGGAGGAGCTCTCCGACGAGGATAAGCTGACCGTCTCTCGTGCGCGTAAGATCCAGCGCTTCCTCTCGCAGCCGTTCGCGGTCGCAGAGGTCTTCACGGGCTCGCCCGGCAAGTACGTTGCGCTCAAGGATACGATCCGCGGCTTCAAGGAGATCCTCGAGGGCAAGTATGACGAGCTCCCCGAGGCAGCCTTCTACATGGTTGGCGGCATCGACGAGGCGATCGAAAAGGCGAAGAAGCTCAAAGAGGAGGAATAACGGATGGCGACCATCAAGCTGGAGATTGTATCTCCCGACCGCGTGGTCTACGCCGCCGACATCGACATGCTCATCGCCCGCTCCACGGGCGGCGAGATCGGCATCCTGCCGAAGCACATTCCCCTCGTCACGGGACTTCAGCCGCATGCCATGAAAATTCATGTCGACGGCGGGGAGAAGCTCTTTGCTGTTGCCGGCGGCTTTATGGAGGTTGAACCCGAGAAGATCACGGTTCTCGCAACTGCTGCGGAGGAGCCGATCGACATCGACATCAACCGCGCCCAACGTGCCTATGAGCGTGCGCAGGAGCGCCTGAAGCGCCTGCGTGAGCTGCCCGAGCAGGAGCGTGCCGATATTGATGAGGCACGCGCCACACTCGCGCTCAAACGCGCCATTGCACGTCTGCAGACGGCAAAGGCATCGCTGCCCAGCGCATAAGAATCCGAAGAGAACCGCCCCGACCATCTGGTCGGGGCGGTTTTGTCATGTGGATGATTCGCTGGTCGGAGCAGGGACGAAATCATCGCAGCATTTGTCTCGCGATACTGTGTGGTCCGTATGCGTTACTCGCCAATATTGACAATCTTGCGTTCGGATGCACTATCAGGGAGCAATCGCATGTTTGTCTCATCCGCTGTGTAGAATATAACGCGGCTGTGCTTTAAGATATTGTTATGGGAGAAGATAACCTTCGTATCATTGGTGTTTGGATTTATCCCCACATCACAGAATCGAATCGTGACCAATGCGTATTTGTCCGCGTAGTTATGCTTTACTTCCTTGGCAATCTGGAGATAGGTCTGATCGGGCGTGTTGGGAGGGACGTTGACATACATCTCGTAGTGGGTTAACTTTCCGTCGCCCATCACATCAGAAGAGATGATATGGTAGTCTAGGTCAGGTGATTTTTCATAGACAGGCTCGAGGAACTGCCCCGTGATTACTGAGTCAATCGTTCCATCTGCCGGAGCCGGTGGAATGCCCGCAATGTACTGTGCCTCTCGCGGTGCCAAATTCAGATTAAATCCGTGGGTTTTCACGCCTTCTGTAATAGACTCGTTCTTGATGTTGATGCGGCCTTTAAATCGTTGATTGGATGTATTCTCTATCTTGGCATACCATGCTCCCCTATCGTGATCCTCTGGTTTTGGGATGTATACTGTTTGCTGGATGCTTTCCTTTATCTGTGCGGACAGTAGTTCCTCGGGACTTTTGGGAGCGGCGGCTTCCTGTGTTGGCTTTGGCGGCTCTGAATGGTTTTTTACAATATTTGTACCAATCGTTGAGATCATGAGTATCGCAGCAAGAGGTGCGGTGATGTGATAGTATTTTGGAAACTTCGGCGTACGGCGGCGATAGTTTTCCTTCATCATATCTGCGCCGAACAGCGGGTAGCCGTCCCTATCTTTGAAACCTCCGCAGTACAGCTGGTAGAGGTCGTAGAGTGTACCAAGCAGAAGTCCGCCAAAGGTAAGGAGATAGAGAACGCCGCTTGTCCATTTCCCCACATAGATGCGATGCAGTCCGGCAATGCCCGCCACGCCCAAGGAACAAAGCAGCATAGCAATCGTCCGATTCTGTGCGGAGACGTAGCGGTATGATTCTGTTGGTGCCGCCGATATTTTTTCGGGCGGCGGGTCGTTTTCTACGATGATCTTTATGCCGCAGTCAGGGCAGAATTTTGCATGGTTCGGGATCTCAGCTCCGCAGCTTCTGCAATACAATGGAATACCTCCTCATAGGAGACTCAGATGACGGCATTGATGATTTGAAAGAGGAGGAAGCCGAGTGCAATGCCGAACAGCATTCCTGTGATGAGTCGTCTGGCATTGGTAGACTCATATCTCGCGCAGAAGAGCTGGATGCTGCCGTCGGCAATCATCGGCAGCATCCAGAGGAGCGCCGCTCGCGCGGAGAGCCGATAGCCCATGAGAAGCAGGAAGACGACGGCAATCTCTCCGATGAGAATGCCCGTGCACCGCGCACATAGGGGAAACTGATATCCGTATGCGGAAAAACTGCGCTGTGATATCTGGTGACAGCCCCAATAGTGTCCGAAAAAATGCATCGCCTTGATCCACAATATAAGTCGGCGCTGCTCGGTCATACCTTGAACTTTTGCCCGCAGTGACGGCATACCCAGAGATGCTCTGTATGCGTCTCACCCGCACCGTGCATGCCCATTGCTGTACCGGCGGCAGCTCCCGTTACTGCCGATGCGGCTGAGGTCGCGGCGGCAGATGTAGCAGCGCCCGTAACACCACATCCCAATCCTGCTAATGCTGCCATAGGCATGGTGATAAGAGCCAGAATCGGATTGCATAATGCCAGTGAGCATATACCGCCCAATAAACCCGTTCCCAGTGCCCCCGCTGCATATCCTGACGCTCCTCCAGTCAGTCCGCTCAATCCGCAGCATCCGGAAGAAACGGCGGATGTACCGCAGCACATCTTTTTTCCGTCAAATCCCTTTGCCTTTACATCTGCCACAACCTGCAGATCGTGCGAGCCGCATTTCGGGCAGGTGATGCCTGTGGATACTTCCTTTTTGGACAGGAGGGCAACCTCCTTTACCTGTGTGCGGCAATATTGACAAAAATTGGAGTCGTTTGGGATGGCCTTCCCGCAGCTTTTACACTTCATTGGAATATCCCTTTCATCAATTTTAATTTCTATTATATCCTTTTGCCAGAGGGCGGTCAATATCCACCATGTGGAGTTCAGATACACAAAAACTGCCGTGCATCAGCACGGCAGTTTTATATCTATATGGGAAGAATGGATGAAGCAAGCTTATGCAAGCATGGAGCGGAGGAACCAGATCTGCTTTGCGTAGTTCTCGATGTGATCCTCCATGAGGTTTGCGATGCCGAAGACATCGTCCTTGTCCGCCAGGGCGCGCACAGATGCCGCCTGGTCGCGGAGCAGCTCGAGGTCAGCGAGGGTGATCTCGAGCGCCTTCTTCTGATCGACACTCTCATCACCGAGCTCCTTGATCGTCGCGATGGCGAGGTAGCCCTTCAGACTCGCAACCGGCTGCTCCCCGCAGATCTTGAGAATCTCGGCGCTCTCATCGAGTACATCCGCGAATGCATCGTAGAGGGACTCGAGGTACTCGTGAACCGCTTTGAACTGCGGGCCGACGACGTTCCAGTGGAGGTTGTGCAGCTTGATGTAGCCGACACCGATGTTGGCAATGTAGCCGTTGAGTGCGTTGGTGATTTCCTTGTTCATAGTAGTATCCCCTTTCATATATGCCTTGCAGGTCTCATGCCTGCGGTGTATCTGTTTTCATGGGTTATTATATCTGTCTTTTGTTTATTTGTCAATAGTAATTATTAAATAATGAAAGGAGGTATTTTCATAGAAACTCTTTGAATTGTGAAAATCTCTAAAATGAATCAGATTGCCCTTGACAAAAACTATATTCTTTATATAATACATATAAAAAAAGTATGCGATGAGTGAGAGGGGTATATCCATGAGTGAGAAAAAATACCGTTTTGAAACCATGCAGGTACGCGTGGGCCAGGAGCAGCCCGATCCTGTGACGGATGCGCGCGCTGTGCCGATCTATCAGACCACGTCCTATGTGTTCCATGACGCGCAGCATGCCGCCGACCGTTTCGCGCTCAAGGATCCGGGCAATATCTACGGACGGCTCATGAACCCGACGCAGGATGTTTTTGAGAAGCGCATTGCGGCGCTCGAGGGCGGCGCAGCGGCGCTCGCTTTTGCCTCGGGGGCTGCAGCGATCACGGCGGCGTTTCAGGCGCTCGCGCATGCGGGCGACCACATCGTCGCGCAGCAGACCATCTACGGCGGATCGTATAACCTCCTCGCGCATACGGTGAAGGAGTGGGGCATCGACGTGACCTTCGTCGATCCGCGGGCAGGTGCGCAGGGCTTTGCAGATGCGATTCGTCCGAATACCAAGTGCGTTTTCATCGAGACCGTCGGCAACCCGAATGCCGATCTCATCGATATTGAGGCGGTCGCACAGGCGGCCCACGCACAGGGCGTGCCCGTCGTGATCGACAACACCTTTGCCACACCGTACCTCCTGCGCCCCATCGAGCACGGCGCGGACATCGTCGTGCACTCGGCGACGAAGTTCATCGGCGGACACGGCGCGAGTCTCGGCGGCGTGATTGTGGACGGCGGTAGGTTCGACTGGAAGGCATCGGGGCGTTTCCCGCACCTCACACAGCCGAATGCCAGCTATCACGGCCTCAGCTTCGTCGATGCGCTCGGCCCTGTCGCCTATATCGTCTATATCCGCGCGCTCATCCTGCGCGATACAGGGGCGGCGATCTCGCCGTTCAATGCATTCCAGTTCATTCATGGGCTTGAGACGCTGTCCCTGCGCGTCGAACGGCATGTGGAGAATGCATTGAAAGTAGTTGACTTCCTGAACAAGCATCCGAAGGTCGCAAAGGTCAACCACCCTGCGCTCCCGAACCATCCCGACCACGCCATATACGAGCGTTATTTCCCGCAGGGCGGCATCTCCATCTTTACGTTCGACATCCAGGGCGGCCGTGCGGCGGCATTCCGTTTCATTGATCGTCTGACGCTGTTCTCCATCCTCGCGAACGTTGCGGATGTGAAATCGCTCGTCATTCACCCTGCGACGACCACGCACTCGCAGATGAGCCCCGAGGAGCTCGCCGCATCCGGCATCGGCGAGGGAACGGTACGACTCTCCATCGGCATCGAGCATGTCGATGATCTTATCGCCGACCTTGAGGAGGCACTCGCGGCCGTCTGAGCGATGCGGGACGCTGCACACCTCGAAAAAATCCTTGCCAATGCGCGCCGCCTGTGCTATAATGCGTCATGTCGCGCAAGCGCATGGAGAGGTGTCCGAGTGGTCGAAGGTGCTTGACTCGAAATCAAGTGTGGTGATGAGCCACCGTGGGTTCGAATCCCACCCTCTCTGCCATTGAAAAATAAGGCTTCCGAGCATTTCGCTTGGAAGCCTTTTCTGTTCTATTTTTATTTTTGACATCATTTTTGACATCATGGCAGTTATCGACCATATTTCTCTTCACACTTGACCACTTTTTCGGTGACACCATCCTGCATCTGCTCCGTATTGTGCACGTATCTGTCCATCGTGAACGAGGCGGAGGCGTGCCCGAGGCGCACCTGTATCTTCTTCGCGCTGATCTCCTATTCTGCAAGGAGCGTCGCGTGGGTATGGCGGAACGAGTGAAAGCGCAGATTCGAGGGGAGGTTCAGCCGCTGTTTGAGATTGGCGCAGACCTGTGTCCCATGCGTACTGTGCGTGGGCAAGCCCGCCCTGCATCAGGAATAGGACGAGGAAGAGCTCCCGCCGCGAGAAATGTGTGTCGTAGTGTTTTCATGTTCGCCGTCACTCCTCTGATTTGATGGGGGGGAGAATATTTAATAAAGTTATTATATATGCATATATACTGTCAAGTGCTTGAAGGCGGTTTGCGGGGATGAAAAAAGTTGCTGCACGAAGCGAGAAAGTTTCGTACAGCAACTTTTATGTTGGTTATATTGCTCAAAGTGTTCCTACTACCGTAGGCGTTCCCTCGCTGCGACGGGGAAGGATATGTGTCAGTGTTTCTTGCGGAAATCATCCATAAACGCCGCGAGTTTCTCGACACCGGCGATGGGCATGGCGTTGTAGATGGAGGCGCGCATGCCGCCGACGCTGCGGTGTCCCTTGAGGCCGCCGAGTCCCTGTTCTTTTGCCTTGGCGACGAAGTCCGCCTCGAGGGCCTCACTCGGCAGGCGGAATGTGACGTTCATGCGCGAGCGGCTGCTCTTCTCTGCGTGGCCGCGGTAGAAGCCGTCCGAGCTGTCGATGGCGTCGTAGAGGAGCGCCGCCTTTTTCGCGTTCGCTTCGCCCATGGCGGCGAGCCCGCCGTGCTCCTTGATCCAGCGGACGGTTTTGCCGACCATATAGATGGCAAAGACGGGCGGGGTGTTGTAGAGGGAGTCGTTCTTCTGGAAGGTTGCATAGCGGAACATGGTCGGGAGTTCGGCGGGGGATGCTTCGAGCAGTTTCTTTTTGGCGACGTTCAGCACGACGCCCGCAGGGCCGAGGTTTTTCTGCACGCCGGCATAGATGAAGTCGTAGGAGGAGAAGTCCCACGGCCGCGAGAGGATGTCCGAGGACATATCGGCGATGAGGGGGACGCCGCCGGTTTCGGGCGTGTAGTGGTACTCCGTGCCGTAGATGGTGTTGTTGAGACAGAGGTGGAGGTAGGCCGCATGGGGGGCGATGCTGATCTCCTCCTGTGCAGGGACGCGCACATAGCCGCCTTCCTTGGTCGAGGCGGCGACGGTGCCGACCCCGAGCTTCACCGCCTCCTCGTATGCCTTCTCGGAGAAGCTGCCCGAGAGCAGGTAGCTGCCGGGGTGAGATTCGGCGGCGAAGTTCAGCGGGATGAGGGCAAAGGTCTGGCTCGCACCGCCTGCGGTAAAGACGACGTCGTAGTCTGCGCCGAGTCCCATGAGCTCCAGAATATCCGCCTTTGTCTGCTGATGTACGGCATCGTAGGCAGGAGCGCGGTGGCTGATCTCGAGGATGGACATGCCTGTGCCGTTAAAGTTCAGCAGCTCTTCCTGCACCTCTCGCAGAACGTCCTCGGGCAGGACGGCAGGGCCGGGGTTAAAGTTGTAGATGCGTTCGTTCATGGTATTCTCCCTTTTCATTGTTCATCCGATTTGGCTTCTGCACGCGTCATGCGGAGCTGGGCGACACGCGCACGATCCATGCGCAGCACCTCGAAGGTGAATCCGTTCCAGGTGCAGGTCTCTCCGAGGGCGGGGATACGGCCGATCTGGGCGGTGACGAATCCGCCGAGCGTGTGGAAATGGTCGTGATCCTCATCGGGGAGCTCCTCGATGTCGAACTCCTCCTTGAACTCGTCAATGGGAAAGAGTCCGTCAAAGACCCAGCTGCGTGCCTCCTCCGCACCCATGCGGGCGCGGGCGGGGGCATCCTCGTCGGCGCTGCCGATGATCTCCTCCATGATGTCGTCCATGGTGATGAATCCGACGACGCCGCCATACTCGTCGAGTACCGCCGCCTCGTGGATGTCGCCGCTGCGGAACTTCTCGAGGACGCGCAGACCCTCCATCGTACGCGGGACGAAGAGCGGCTTGCGGATGTAGGCGGTGAGGTCGAGTGATGCACCGCTGAGCGCCGCATCGAGCAGTTCCTTTGCATAGACGACACCGCGAAAATCGTCGAGATTCTCGTACGCGACGGGAAATACGCTGCGGTGCGCCGTGCGGATGATGCGCAGCTGCTCGGCGCGCGGCTCTGCGAGGTCGATCCATGCGATCTGGGTGCGCGGTGTCATGAGGGCGGAGGCGGTCTGGTCGCTCATGTGAAAGATGCGGTCGACCATGTCCTGCTCCGCCTTTTCGAATGTGCCGTCCTCCGTGCCCTGCTCCATGAGATCCTTCACCGCGTCCTCGGTGGCGGCGCTGCGCTGGTCGGGGTTGATGCCGGCGAGCAGGAGCAGGCCGCGCGAGACGGTGACGAGCGCAGCACTCGGCAGCGCCGTGAGGCGCGTGAGCAGGCGGATGCTGCGGTGGCTGCGCAGGAGGATGCTCTCGGGGTGCTGGAGTGCGATCTGCTTCGGCAGGAAGTCGCCAAAGAGCAGGGTGAGCGCGGTCATGACCAGGACGCTCAGCACCAGTGCGGCAGCGTAGACCTCCATGCCGGGGAGCAGGCGTGCGAGGAATCTGCCGAATGTGGGCGCGACCAAAAGACCGATGCCGAGCCCCATGAGGAGACTCGTGCAGGTGACACCCGCCTGTGCCATCGCGATGGGACGCTCCGGGTGCTCGAGCAGTCCGAGTGCCTGTGCGGCATCCCGCCGTCCGCCTTCGGCGAGACGCTCGAGTCTGCCGCGGTGCGAGGCGGTGAGCGCCGTCTCGATCTGGGCGAAATACGCGTTGGCCAGCAGGCAGGAGATGAGCAGGATGAGGGCGATGAGGTCTGAGAGCGGACTGTCCAAAGGGGGATGCAGCTCCTTTCCGTACAATAGGTATTCGCGTCATATTGTAGCACAGACACGGAGAAATGTCATTTTCCCGTGACGGTGATCTCCGTCAGGCCGAAATATTGCTTTGCGCCGTCGCAGGTGACGCGGTTGTCCCAGTCCTCGTAGAAGACGTGGCGCAGGGCGCGGTTCGTGTTCTGGATGGGCGGGAATTGGACGGTTGTCTCGCCGCGTGCGCGTGCCGTCTTGATCTGGGCGATGCGCTGCGCGTCCTCGCCGCTCATCTCGTGTGTGATGAGGAGTGCCGAGATGCCCGTATAGAGAACGAGGGCGAGCGCCGTCCCTATGAGCAGGCTGCCTGCACGAGGGAGGAGGTCGGCGCGGATCTGCGGATCGGCGAGGAGTGCGAGTGCTGCCGTGATGAACATGGCAGCGGAACTGAACGCCGCACGCCCGGGGAAGGTCGGCGCGGCGAGCATGACGAGGTTGTTGGAGATGCCGAGCAGCATGAGCAGTGCCGCGTAGCGCACGGCAGGCACATCACGCAGCAGCGTCCGCAGCGGGACGGCCGCCGCATCGGCGCGTACCGCATCCGCGGTGAGTCCGAGCCGCTGGCGGATGCGCGCGTAGGCGAGCAGGACGGCGAGCCAGTAGATCGCCATCTCTTCGAACCCGCGCATGACATTGGTGAACAGGTGAATCGTCTTCTCCTGCGTGAAACCGAGCGGCGTCAGTACGCCGCCGATGACAGCGTCGCGGATGGCCGCCGCTGCCCAGCCGCCCGTCCCGTAGGAGACCGTGAGGAGAACGAGGAGCGCGGCGAGGAGCAGCATCCCCCAGCCGGGCCGCGCGGGCGCGGGCAGCGTACCGCCTGCGAGACGGCGGCGGCAGAGCCGCACAGCCGTCACGATGAGGAGCAGGGCGGGCAGGAGATAGAGCAGCATCTCGCCCTGTCCTGCGATCTGGTTGCCGAGATGCAGGAGGATGCCCTTGCCCGAGCCCTGCTCGCCGTAGCGCACATAGTTGCCGGGCGCGGCGACGAGACCGATGAGCCCGATGAGCGCACCGACTGCACCCGAGATCATCCACGGCGGGCACACGCCGTATGTGCGCCGCGCATAGAGCGCCGCAGCGGATGTCGTCAGTACAACCGTCACTGCGAGATTCTCCACCGACCAGCCGCCGCCGATGCCGAGCAGCAGCATGGGGAGAATCGCCCATGCACGGCGCTGCCGCCGCCCTTCGGACATGGTTTTCAGCACAAGATTGTATGGCAGGAGGAAGAGCGCCGCTGGCACGGCGGACCAGAGGTAGACGGTCGAGCCGCTTTTCCAGACCGCAACTTCGCCGAAATGCGGCAGACAGAGCCAGAGGAGGAGCGCCGCTGCACCGAGGAGACCGGGGGCGTGCCAGAACGTCAGCGAACGCCGTGCGTGCATCGTGATGAGAATCACAAGTGCGAGGAACATGAGGGCGTTTGCGATATCAAATACATTCTTTCCTGCCCAGAGGAACGCACTCAGACAGGCGACCGTCATCATGCGGCCGCCATGCAGGAGATAGTGCTGCACGGCAGAGGCATAAACATCCGACAAGGATGCGAGATGCACGCCTGTCCCCCAGATCATCGCGTAGTCGTAGTCGTCGCGATGGAGCGGCATCCAGTGATTGAGCATGAACATGAATGAGAAAATAAACAACGAAACCAATATCGTTCGCAGAGCGTTCTGTGTCAATTCCTTACCTCTCTGTGCAGCGCGGCATAGTCGAACTTCTCCCCGTCACGCTCATCCACCAGATAGCAGGGGCGCTGTTTGCTCTCCGTAAAGACGCGCCCAAGGTACTCGCCGATGATACCGAGAGAGAGAAGCTGTACTCCGCCGAGAAAGAGCAGCACCGTCATGAGTGTTGGATAGCCAGCGACAGGGTCTCCGTAGACGAGTGCATCGACGAGCACGACGAGCATATAGCAGAGTGCGAGTGCCGAGACGGCGAGGCCGAGCACCGTCGTCAGACGCAGCGGTGCAGTCGTAAAGGATGTGATGCCCTCCACCGCAAGCGACAGCAGAGCTGGGTAGCTCCACGTCGTCCTGCCTGCCGCACGCGGCTGCACATGGAAGGGAATCTCCTTCTTCTTGAAGCCGACCCATGTGAAGAGCCCCTTCGTAAATCGTTGGTTCTCACGCAGAAGGCGCATCGCTGCGACGCAGCGATGATCGAGCAGACGAAAATCACCGACATCGCGCTGCAAGGGGGTGCGGCTGGCCGCCTGCATCGAGCGGTAGAAAAGGTTGGCCATCGTGCGCTTGAACCATGTCTCGTCCGCACGGTCTGTACGCTTGCCGCAGACATCCTCATAGCCTGCGCGCCAGTGTGCGATCATCTCGGGGATCAGTGCGGGCGGATGCTGCAGATCAGCGTCCATGAGGATGACCGCATCACCGTCGGCATAGTCCAGGCCCGCCATCATCGCCGCCTCCTTGCCGAAATTACGAGTGAAGCTGATGTAGCGCACGTTCTGGTGATCCTCTGCGAGTGTGCGGATCGCTGCGAGGGTGTCGTCGCGGCTGCCGTCGTCGATGAAGAGATAGTAAAATGCTGCATTCGCAATGCCTGCCGTCGCTGCCGTCACTGCGGTGTAGAAATCCCCCAATACTTCGGCCTCGTTGTAGCAGGGAACGATGATTGTAATCTTGTCCATGGCTCTCCTCTAGCGTCCAAACACACGGAAATTCGCAACCTCTGCGCCGCGTGCGGCGATCGCGTCGCGTACGGCAGGTGCGCAGAGGGCGGCAAGCTCCGCCTCAAAGCCATGCGCCCACTGGCAGTCGTGCGTGAGGACGGCATCGTCCGTGCCGGGGTGGAGCATGACCTCGGTTGTGCCGTCCGCAAGGTTTTCTGCGATCTCGGTAAGCACTGCCGTGCTGACCGCCTCCCCGGCTACAATGCCGGCGAAGTGGTCGGGGGTGCGGATGCCGTGCCGTCGTGCCGCCGCCGCTGCACGGCGGGCGAGGACGGCGAGTCCTGCGCGGCCGATGAGCTGCCCGATGCCGCCGAACCGCCCCGCAAAGAGCGGTGCATGCGGGGCGCGTATGGCGGGGATGCCTGCTGATCGGCAGAGGTCGAGCACGATCTCCAGCACGCCCGGCAGGACGTGCATGTGCTGATGACTGTCGGCGTGTGTTGGACGGATGCCCGCTGCCTCCACGCGGCGCAGCTGTGCAGCGAGCTCCGCGCGCACCTCCGAGAGGCGGACGGCACCGCGCAGGAGGCGTGCAGCGAATGCCGTGTGGTCGTTCGCGAACCCGCCCGTCTCCGTGACGAGCGTCGGGATCTCTGCGGGCGGCAGGACGGGAGTCCCGTTGACAAGGGTGAGGTGGATGCCGACCCCGAGCATCGGTGTGTGTGCTGCGAGCGCAGCTGCCTCTGCGAATGCCGCGCCGCCGGGCATGATGGTCGCCGAGCGCAGAACGCCGTCCTGCACGGCGCGTGCTGCGGCGCGGTTGATGAGCGGATGCCGTCCGAAGTCGTCGGCATTGAGAATGATATATTTCACGCGGTATTCTCCGTAGTGTTTCTCAACGATACATAATTCTAATCATAATATTTTCGACAAAAAGAGTCGAATCACCTTTTCAGAATTAGGGCTTTTGTAGTAATATAGAAATAAACCCTAAAAACGGAGGGAAAAGTCACATGATTGTGGAGATTATCAGCGTGGGCACGGAGCTGCTGATGGGCAGCATCGTGAACACGAATGCGCAGCACATCGCACGACGGCTGACGCATATGGGGCTGGACGCATACTATCAGACCGTCGTCGGGGACAACCCCGAGCGGCTGCGCGCGGCGCTCGACATCGCGTTCTCGCGCGGCGACTGCGTCATCACGACGGGCGGCCTCGGCCCGACGAAGGACGATCTGACCAAGGAGATGCTCATCTCCTACTTCGGCGCAGAGCCGACCGAGGATACTGAGGCCCTGCGGCGGCTTGAGGAGCGCGCCGCGCGGCGCGGCATTGCGCTCACGGACAGCATGCGCAAGCAGGCAACCGTGCCTGCGGGGGCGATCGTCCTGCAGAACGACAACGGGACTGCCCCCGGTGTTATCATCGAGCGGGACGGCCGCGTCTGCATCATGCTCCCAGGTCCGCCGAAGGAGATGAAGCCGATGTTTGACGCGGCGTGCGAGCAGTTCCTGCGTGCGCGGAGCGATAAGGTATTCGCCACGGTGAATCTGAAACTCTACACCATGGCAGACAAGGGCATCGCGGTCGGCGAGTCGCCCGTCGCCGACCGTCTCGGCAGCCTCGTAGACGGGGAGAATCCCTCCGTTGCGACGTATGCAAAGGAAGACGGCGTGCTCGTGCGCATCACGGCGGCAGCACCTGCGCAGGCGGAGGCACGCGCGATGCTCGCACCTGTCGTCGCGGCGGCGCGTGCTGCCATCGGCGAAGAATATATCAAGTATGCGGAAGAGGAATAGATGCGCAGAGACAGACTCAGACGATGTGCGGGTGCACTTCTCGCCGTTCTCTTTGTATGTACCGCAGCACCCGCGGGGGCGGCGGTGAAACAGGTGGCGCGGGGGACGGCGGCAGCACCTGCTGCGCACACTGCACCGCAGACTGCTGCGGCGGCAGTCATCCGCTGGCAGCCGTATCCGGGCGCGGTGCGTTACGCCGTGCGTATCCTGCGTGTACAGGGCGGAGAGACGACCGTACTCGCGGAGATGAACCGCGTCTATACCACGGGGCTGCATCTGCCGCAGGGCGCATACGCACCGCTGGAGAGTGCCGTGTGGAGTGTGCAGCCGCTGGACTACCACGGGGCACCGCTGGACGCATGGTCCGCGCCGCAGCCCGTGCCGGTCGGCCTGCATGAGCCCGACGCGCCTGTCCTGACGGCACAGTTCGACGAGATGGCATACGCACCGCTTTACCCCGTCTACTCGTGGATTCCGCGCGCAGGGGACCGGCAGCATGAGGTTGCCGTCTACCGCCGCACAGGAGGGGACGACGTGTACCTGCACACATTGGAGGCAGGAGAGTACGACGTCTATGATGATATGCCGTTCACCACGCCGGGGCAGTACGTCTACCGCGTGCGCAGCGTGACGGCAGAAGGGCGGCCGCACTCGGACTGGTCGGCAGAGGGGACGTTCCGTGTCGTTGCACCGACACCGGTCGCGGCACTCGGGGACAGCATCACCCACGGGGGAGGCGCGATCACGCTGCCGCCCTCCTACCTCCTCTATGACTGGGAGAGCTACTGCACCGTCCCTGTGAAGAACCTCGGACACAGCGGCGATACGACAGCAGATATGCTCGCACGGTTTGAGCGCGATGTGCTGCCATTCGCTCCGCGCGTCCTCATCATCATGGGCGGGGTGAACGATTACCGTTCCGGTATTTACGGCGCAGAGAGCGTGCGCAACCTCACCGCCCTGCGGGAGAAGTGCCGTGCGCATGATATCATCCCCGTCTTTCTGACCGCACCGCCCATCCGCCCCGCGCTCATGGCGGCCCGCATGGATATCATGGCCCCGCCCGCGGACTGGTGGGAGCACCGCGACTACATCAACAGCTGGATTATGCAGCAGGCGTACAGCATTGACATCGCAACCGTCCTCTCGGATGCAAACGGCGAGCTGGAGGCGGCGTATACAACCGATGGCCTGCATCCCGACCTCATGGGGAAAAAATACATCGGCGAGACCGTGGATGCCTATCTGCGTGCGCATTTCGCCTATGCGGCAGGAGAGGCGGCGCGCCGCGCGTATCGTGCGCGGCACACGGGAGAATAGCCGCGTGGTGCTTCTGCACCGCGGCAGAGACAGGAGGTCTGTATGAGCGCAGCCAAGCGGCCGCTGGGCGTACTGCTCCTCGCGGTGCTGCTTCTCAGCGGCGCGTATGCGGGGTATCGCTGGCAGCGTGTGCACGCACCGGACTACGCGCTCGAGGAAATCCTGCATGCCGTCCGTACGAGCGACGGTGGCCTCTTTGACACCTATGTCGATCGGGATGCCGTGCTCGCAGGGATGCATGAGGATGCGGCCGTACTCCTCGCGGACAACATCGAGGAGCTGCACGCGCGGCATCCCGCCGACTGGTTCTTCTGCCACGACGCTGCCTTCATGCGCAGCTATATGGCGGCGCGGCGTGCGGCGGACATCAGTTACGCGGGCGCGGTGCTGGACTTTTACTTTCATGAGGAGCGCGTCCCTCTGACGCGCGCGGACGGTGCGGCGCGCTGGGGCGCTGACGAGGTGCGCGCTTTTGCAGCCGCGTACAGGATAGAGGCACAGCCGCTGCAGCAGCAGGGCGATACTGCCGTCTGCACCTGCATCCTGCGCGGCGATGCGAGCACCTATGGACGACTTCTGCCGGAGGCATCCCTTACGCTCACACTCATGCGGCAGACGGACGGGCGCTGGCGGCTCACACGCATCGGAACGGATACAGTGCGGGCGCATGGCTTTTTTGACATCATCGACGGCGCGGAACGCTACTGGGCGCTGCAGGGCTGGGACTAAAAGAATAGATAAAAGGAGAGCAGACGATGAAATACGAATTGACAAAAGACTATCTGACTGGCATTGGGATGATTGACGAGGAGCATCAGAAACTCTTCGACTTGACGAACGAGTGCTATGAACTGGTGATGGATGATGCCGCGGTGGATCGATTCGACCGCATCGTGGCGCTGCTCGAGGAGCTGCGGACGTATGCGGCGACGCATTTCGCCCACGAGGAGGAATACATGGAGCGCATTCAGTACGAGCGCCGCTTCAGCGAGCGCTATCAGCACCTGCGCTTCATCCAGAAACTCAGCGAGATCGACCTGGACGACATCGATGAGAACCAGCAGGAGAACCTGCTGAAGATCCTCGACTTCCTTGCGCGCTGGCTGTTCGGTCATATCAAAGGGATGGACTGCCGCATTCCGAAGGAGGATACGGCGGTAGGATAAAGGAATCACATCGGCATGGGAAGCGGCAGGATGAGGAAAGGGCGGTATTCCAATGAAGTACGAGTTCACTGACGACTACCTGACGGGCATTGCATCGGTCGATGCCCAGCACAGCAAGCTGTTCGATCTGACGAACGAGTGCTATGAGCTGGTCATGGAGAACGGGGAGGATGACAAGTATGACAAGATCGTTGAGATCCTAGATGAACTTGCCGCCTATGCGGGCACGCACTTCGCGCATGAGGAGGCGTATGCCGAGCGCGTCGGCGACCCGCACCGATTCAGTCACCGTGCACTGCACCTGCGCTTTATGAAAAAGGTCAGCGAGATCGACCTCAGCGCGATTGACGAGAATCAGCAGGAATACCTGCTGAACATCCTCGATTTCCTTGCACGCTGGCTCTACGACCACATCAAGGGTCGGGACTGCCACCTCCCGCACGAACACTGAGCACACAAAAACACCCCGCAATGAGCAGGTGCGGGGTGTTTTTGCTGTGTATTATATTTTAGGAGAGCTCTGGAAACCGCATCTCATCTGAGAGATACAGTCTCACTCGAAAGCCTGTCCATAATATAGCATACAGGAGAATGAATTTCAATAGCATAATAGAAAATATTTTCATAAAAATTCCATATTGCAGAGATAAACAGATGTAATTTGTACAGGTTGGAGCAGTCTGCAAGAGGGCGCTGTCTGTAATAGTTGACAAATGGATAAACTTTAACTATACTGCAATACGAACTGAACAAATTCAAATTTCATAAGCAGATTCGGTGCCCTTCGGGGTACGGGGATGCAGCGCTCTTTCAGCATAGGCATCCTCGGAACAGGGAAATCGGTGCAATACCGATGCGGTCCCGCCGCCGTAATGCAGAGGATGCCTCAGGAGACTGCGCACAGCCGTAAGGATGTGTGCGGTCTCAGCCACTGGGAGACCGGGAAGGTGAGGCGGACGATGATGCAGAGCCGGAAGACCTACTGAATCTCGTGCGCCGGTGTGCTGCGTTCCATGGGAGGACGCTGTGCATCACTGCATCCTGCGATGGACAGGACGGCAGGCTTTTTTCGTGAGGGAGAGCCCCGTCTGCTATGACGGGGCTTTTATATGGGCGCACGATGAGAATTGAACCGTTGGGGGAGCACGGGCAGGGGTGTCTGTGCGTATCAAGGAGGAAATGGAAATGACGAAGAGACAATTGGCACTTGCTGTCGCCTTTGCGACGGCAGGAACGCTGTGGACAGGCATTACGCATGCAGAAGAGCGAACAAATGTTCACGGGGGGGGCGGCTGCCCCCGTTGACACCTACGAGCTCGATCCCGTCGATGTCGAGGGCGTGCGTGCGCAGAACGCTGAGGAGGGGGCCTTTGTGGCACGTGAGGGCAGTGTCGGCATCCTCGGCAATAAGGATACGATGGAGACGCCGTTCACGACGACGAACATCACACAGGAAACCATCAAGTCGTTCGGCGACCCGAGCCAGCCGCTCGACAGCGTCCTCAGCATTTCACCGTCGATCCGTGCTGCAGGAACTGTCCTGCACAACGACTTCCAGCATCGCGGTTTCCGTGCGAATGGGACGAGCGCCTACGTCAATGGTGTGCCGGGGATGTTCACGCAGTTCAATGCGCCGATGTATGTCGTGGAGAAGGCGGATATCGTGTCGGGGCCGAACAGCGGCCTCTCCGGTACAGGCACGCACTACGAGTCCACGGCGGCGGGCGGACTCGTGAACTTTACGACGAAGCGTGCAGGGGATATGCCTCTCACCCGTCTCACTCTGACGCACTCCGGTCAGAGTATGGCAGGAGCATATTTTGACCTTGCACGCCGCTTTGGCCAGAACAAGGACTGGGGCGCGCGCCTTATGGCGGAGAAGGTAGAGGGGGAGACCTCCGTCGACGGGCAGAAGGTAAAGGCCGCCAGTATCTACATCAACCTCGATCACAAGGATGCAAAGAGCAAGACGAACTTCTTCACAGGCTATCGTCAGAACGAGGTCGTCGGCGGGCAGCGCTGGTTCAAACTCGGCGGCGGTGTGACGCGATTCCCTGCTGTGCCGAAGGCATCGCGCAACTATGCGTTTGACGGCATGGACAAGAGCAGTTACGGCTGGATGATGATCCTCAACCACGAGCAGAAATTCTCGAAGGATTGGAAGGCGTTCCTCAACGCGGGCTACCTCAAGAACAACCTCAACCGAAACGTGATGTCCGAGTACAGTGCCATCACGATTCTCGATGATGACGGCAACTTCGCGCTGAAGTCTCAGACCACAGGTACACCGCAGCGAGCGAGCTACTTCCAGCTGGGGGTCAGCGGCAAGACCCGGACGGGGGCGGCAGAGCATACGCTGACACTTGCGGCAGATCAGGCGTGGCGCGACCTTGGCGGCGTGTTCGGCTTCCCGACTACGACGCTTGGGACGGGTAATATCTATACGGGGATTCTGAACCAGCATCAGGTGCCGCCGACGAACTACACGGCGAAGACGAAGAGTAAGACGACGATTCGCGGCATCTCGCTGGTAGACTCGATCGACATCAATAAATGGAATCTGATCCTCGGCGTGCATCATCATACGGCTGATGTGGACAGCTACAATGCGGCCGGGCGCGTAACATCGAGCGTCTCGTCCAGCGCAACGACGCCGACTGTTGCACTCTCCTATCACCCGACGAAGGATACCTCTGTCTATGTCAGCCATGCGGAATATTTCAACGTCGGTACGACGGTTGGCGGATCATATACGAACAGCGGCGAGATCCTCCCGCCCGCGAAGACGAAGCAGCATGAGATCGGCGTGAAGTATCAGAATAAGGATGTGCTCTATACGCTCGCGTATTTCGATATCACGCAGGCGAATAACATTCCTGTCGGTACCTATCTGCGGCAGGATGGTGAGGAGCGTCATCGCGGCGTGGAGATGGGTATTTCTGGGAAAGTCTCACCGAAGTGGTCGCTTGCAGCGGGACTGACCTATATGAATGCGACCAATGAAAAGACGAAAAACGGCACACTGGACGGCGTGACGAAGGATGGACAGCCACGCTGGCATGGGGCGCTGATGGCGAAGTACACAGCGGATGAGCGCTTTAGCGCGTTTGGGCGGCTGACCTATACGGGCGGGGCGTATGTTTTGAATGAGAAGTTCAAGTCCCCAGCGGTTACTGTTCTCGACCTCGGAATGAACTATCGGACGCGGCTCGGCTCGGTGCCGACGACGTTCGGCCTGACGCTCTACAACGCGCTGAATAAGGACTACTGGATGGTCTCGCGCGATAACAACAACCTCAACCTCTCGACACCGCGTACGCTCGCGCTGACGATGTCGATGGATCTCTAAGACCATAGTGTGAATAGAAAGGGCAGAAGATTCTTCTGCTCTTTTTGCTGTTCTTACCATAGAAAGGAGAGCCCCCTATGCGGTTTTTGCGTGTGCTCGCTTTGCTGCTGCTCCTCGTTGTGCTTGCGGGCTGCGGGCAGGATGGCGCACAGCGGGGCACTGAGACGGGCGCTGCCGCAGACGATACCATTGTCCTCGCGGCATATCGTCCGCTTGCCCCGGGCGAGAAGGATGGCTACTACTGCAGTAGGATCCTCGGCGTCTGGGAACCCCTCATCACGGCGGATGAGGAGACGGGCGCCCCCGCGCCGTGCCTTGCAGCGTCGTGGGAGATGCTCGATGAGGGGCGCGTGTGGATATTTCACCTGCGCGATGGCGTGCGCTTCCACGACGGCACACCGCTGACGGCGCAGGTCGTCTGCGCGAATCTGGACTGGATGGGCAAGTCGGTGCCCCCGTCGAACTTTTACGCCCGCAGTCTGAAGAACTACTATCCGGGACTCGTGAACGCCGAGTCACTCGATGATCTGACGATCCGTCTGACGTTTGCTCGGCCGAACATCAATCAGCTCTATAACATGATGAATTTCGGCAGCCCGATCTACGCGCCCTCCTGTCTTGCGGACGATGGCACGTTCTCGGGCACGGCGATTGGGACGGGGCCGTTCCGCATCGCGGAGAATGTGAAGGATCGCTACGTCCTGCTTGAGCGCAACGAGGACTACTATGGGGAGAAGGCGCACGCACGCCGCATCATGGTGCGCAGCATCCCGAGTCCCGATGTGCGATTTGCGGCACTGAAGGCAGAGGAGATCATGGGCGTGCTCGATCTGAATGCGATGCCGCCCGTGCTCGCGGATGAGCTGGCGCAGGATGAGCGGTTCGGCATCTCGATCAGCCGCTCGATCATGGTGCGATATCTCGCGCTGAACGGGACGCGTCCGCCGTTCGATGATGTCCGCCTGCGGCGTGCCGTGAGCCTGCTGCTCGACCGGCATCTGCTCGTGGATGCGCTCTACCTCGGCTATGCGCATCCGACGATGAACCTCCTCAGCATATCGAGTCCGTTCTACAAGGAGTTCCCCGTCGTACAGGACGTGGAGGAGGCAAAGCGCCTCGCCCGCGAGGTGCTCGGGGATGTGCGCCGGGAGATCGTCTACTGCGTGAACGGCGCGGATCCGGTTGCCAAGGGCGAGGCGGAGCTGATCGCCTATTGGCTCGCCGATCTCGGGTTCGACGTGCGCATAGAGGCGCTTGAGTCGCCGATGCTGATGGCGCGTATGCGGCGTGGCGACTATGATATCGCGCGCAGCCAGCAGGGACTGCCGAATGGTGATCCGCTCTATGTATTCGGTGGATTCTTTGCCGCGAATGGGGCGCGGAACAAGGCACTCTCGCTCGGCTACAGCAACGCAGAGGTGAGCGACCTTCTCGCTGTACTGAATACGGAGGCGGATGAGGGGCGGCGCAGGGCGATCTTTGACCGCCTGCAGGAGATCGGTGTGGCGGAACAGCCGGTCGTTCCCCTCTACTTTGATGACAATATTGCAGTCTACAATGCAGCGCGGCTCACGGGCTACCAGTCGCTGCGCTATGGAATCTCGCTGGCGGAGGTGGCGTGGAAATGAAGATACGGCGTTATCTGTGCACGCGTCTCTTGAGCGCCGTGCCCGTTCTGTTCGGCATCAGTCTGCTTGCGTTCACCCTCGCCCAGCTCTCACTGGGCGACCCCGCGCAGATCATCCTTGAGAGTGCGGGGGGGATGCCCGCCGAGGCGGAGATCGCAGCCCTGCGTTCCTACCTCGGCCTCGATCAGCCGTGGTACATGCAGTATGGACTCTGGCTCTGGCGGCTGCTGCAGGGGGATGGCGGGGTGTCGTACCATCTTGCTCAGCCGGTCTTTGACGCGCTGTTGGCGCGTCTGCCCGTGACTGCGGCGCTGGCTGTGGCGGCACTCGCCTGGGCGGTTGTGGGCGGCATTGGTCTGGGGCTGCTCATGGCGAATCTGCGGGGGACCCTCCCGGCTGCGCTGGTGCGCGGCACGACGCAGATCATGCTTGCGGCGCCCTCCTTTCTCATGGCGATTCTGCTCATTCTCGTCTTTGGTGTGTGGCTGCGCATCCTGCCGACGAATGGGGTGGAGTCGGCAGCCAGCTATGTTCTGCCGTCGCTTGCGCTTGCGCTCGTGACGCTCGCGATGACGGCACAGCTCCTCGACAGTCAGCTGCGCGACGCGCTCACGTCCTTCTATGCACAGACGGCACGGCTGCGCGGGTTGTCTGAGATGCGCGTGCTCCTCTCGTATGCGCTGCCGAATGCCCTCGTTCCCGTCGTTGCGATGCTGGGCAACTTCTTCGCGGCGGTGCTCGGCGGGGCGATCATCGTGGAGACGGTGTTCGCGATGCCGGGGATTGGCTCGCTCGCGCTTGAGGCCATCCACTACCGGGATTATCCCCTGCTGCAGGGCTATGTGCTCTTCCTCGGGGGGATCTATGTACTCGTGACGATTGTCGTGGATCTCCTGCTCGTGCGGATGGATCCGCGCATTGTGCTGGGAGGTGAGCGGTGATGGAACGATATATGGGCTATGGTGCGCTTTTCGTGCTCGCCATGATCATACTCTCGGGGATTTTCGCGCCGCAGCTTGCGCCGATGAACTCCTTTGAGCCCAACATGGCGGTGCGTCTGCAGGCACCCTCGGCGGCACATCTCCTTGGCACAGACGCGCTCGGTCGCGATCTGCTCAGCCGTATGCTCTACGGCGGGCGTAGTGCGCTCCTGCTCTCTCTCGTTTCGACAGTGCTGGCGCTCGGCATCGGGACGCTCGTGGGGATTCTGGCGGGCTATTTCGGCGGAAGGGTGGATGATGTGCTCACGATGGTGAGCAATGTCTTTCAGGGCATCCCCGGCATCAGTTTCATGGTGGCGGTGGCGGGCTTTGTCGGGCCTGGCGTGACGGGGCTTTTGCTCGCGCTCGTTGTCGGCTCGTGGGCGGGGTTCTCGCGCATTGTCCGTGCGGAGGTCATGCAGCGTACGGCAGAGCCGTATGTGGAGCATCTGCGGGTGCTCGGCTGCAGCGACGGGCGTATCCTCTGCCGTCACATCCTGCCGGCGCTCGGCGGGACGCTGCTTGTACTCGGCTCGCTGCGCCTCGGGCGCGGTGTGCTCGCCATCGCAGGACTCAGCTTCCTCGGGCTCGGTGTGCAGCCGCCGACGCCCGATTGGAGTACGATGATCAGCGATGCGATGCTCTACTATCGGCAGGCGCCGCACCTCATCATCGTGCCGGGCACGGCGATTGTTCTGCTGGTCAGTGCACTCAATATGGCGGGACAGCTGCTGCGGCGCCGCTTTGATGTGCGGCAGGAGGTGCGCGGATGAAGGGACAGGAAAAAGACTTTGCCGTGCGCGGTCTGACGGTGGCCTATGCAGGCGGCGTGCGGGCGCTTGAGAACGTGACTGTCACGCTTCCCGCAGGCGGCGTGACGGCGATCATCGGAGAGAGCGGCAGCGGGAAATCTACGATGGGGCAGGCGCTTCTCGGCGCGCTCCCGCAGGAGGGCGTAGTCGGCGGGCAGGTGCTTTATGGTGCTGCGGATGTGACGGGGATCAGCCGGGAGGAGCTGCGCGCGCGGTACTGGGGGAAGCGCTGGGGCATCGTCCCACAGCTGCCGCGTGCGGCGCTGAGTCCCGTGCATCGCATCGGCCGCCAGATGGCGGATGTGCGGCATGGGGCGGGGCGTGCGCCGTGGACGGAGGAGGCGTATGCGGCGCTCCTTGCACGCTTTGGCTTTGACGATCCGCTGCGCGTGCTGCACGCCTATCCGCACGAGCTCTCGGGCGGCATGCTGCAGCGCGTCCTCTGTGCAATGGCGGATGCGGGGGAGCCAGAGTGGATTCTTGCAGACGAGCCTACGAAGGGGCTTGACCCTGCCGTCTGGCAGATGGTTGCGGACAATCTGAAGCAGCTGCGGGGACGTGCGGGGGTCTCCCTCCTCCTCATCACGCATGATATTCCGCTTGCGCGCCAGCTTGCCGATCGTGTCATCGTCATGCAGGCAGGCAGTATTGTCGAGGAGGGCGGGGCCGAGGTGTGGGAGCGTCCTGCCCACTCCTATACGAGGGGATATCTGGCGGCGCAGCCGGCGTTCCTTGCCGCGCGGGGAGAAGACTGCGTGGGGGATGCATCATCCGCGGCACAGGCGACGGAGACGCACATCCTCGCGGCCGAGGATGTGACGAAGGTGATGCGCAACCGCGCGAACGGCAGTGAGATGCGCGTGCTGGACGGGTGCAGCCTCACCATTGCCGAGGGGGGCGCGGTCGGGCTTGAGGGGAGAAGCGGCGCGGGCAAGAGCACGCTTGTGCGGCTCTTGCTCGGTCTCATTCGTCCCGATGGCGGGCGTATCTTGTGGCGGGGGCGGGATCTTTCTGCGCTTCCCCGCGCAGAGATGGCAGATTTTCGCCGGTGCGTGCAGCTCGTTGCGCAGAACCCGGAGCAGGCATTTGATCCGCGTCTGAGCATCGGGACGAGCTTCTCTGAGGTCTTTGCCATTCATCCTACGCTGCTTGCCGCAGGCAGATCGGCAGAGGAGCGCATCATAGATAGGCTCTCGGCGGTCGAGCTGACGGCACGCGTCCTCACCCGCCAGCCGCATGAACTCTCGGGTGGGGAACTCCAGCGCGCAGCCATCGCCAGGGCGCTGCTCCTAGAGCCGCAGATCCTGCTGCTGGATGAGCCGACGACCATGCTCGACGTCTCTATACAGGCGCAGATTCTGGCGCTGCTCATGCGACTGCGCAGGGAGCGGGGGCTTGGCATGCTCCTCATCTCCCATGATCGCCCGCTGCTCACCTATTTTGCCGATGAGATCTATGTCTTGGATGCGGGACGGGTGCAGTAGATGTGCCGTCCTGTGTAGGGACTCATCTGCTTTGTGTGAAAAAGAAAAACAGGAAGAAAGGACTATGTTCAAGGGTATTGTTTTTTCCTATAATAAATACGGGACAACGGAACTGTCTCGATGCGAGGGGGCACACCCTCGGAACTCATAAGGAAATGAGGTGGCAGTGATGGCAGCAATATCACTTGCATCTGTGCTGGACGACCCGGCACGGCGGATTCCGATCAATGCGATGGTGCGTGCGTCGGCGGCTTACCCCGCAGCAGATGATGCGCTCATCGAGGGGATGCGCGCGCAGCGCCTTGCCTATCGGGAGGAGATCCGCCGGCTGCACCGCATGGGCGGTGAGGCATACGAGCTCGACATCGCGTCGCTTGCGCGCTCGCTTCGCACGTTGGAGGAGGATATCCACGTCGATGCAGCGCGGGAGCTGTTCGGCGATCCGTATGTGCTCGAGCTGCAGGGCGTCCGCACCGCAGATGATGCGGCGACGGCGTGAGCCGCGGCGGGAGGCGATGCAGCTGAACAGTCGAATACCATGCAGTGCGGAAGACGCGCAGTGCTGACCGATGAGATGATCGGGCGGCGGCTGTGCGTCTTTTGTTTATGCGCGGCGGATGATGCTGAGAGAAATAAAAACAGTCAATGAAAAGAATAATTTTCAGTTATAAAAATTTGTATAACTGTGACATAGTTCACAGCACGCTAATCGCCGTTATAGTAAAATTATATCGTGTATATAAGCCTTTTCAATGAGAATGAAAATAATGGAGGGGTGAAGGCGTGAGCAGTATCTTCAAGAAGTTCAAGTATCTGATTCCTACGTCGGAGCTTGCGGGCGGGCATGCTCAGATGAATGAAGGCGGTCGCGCGTGGGAGAATATGTACCGCGACCGCTGGTCGTTCGACAAGACGGTGCGTACGACGCACGGGGTCAACTGTACGGGCTCGTGCAGTTGGAACGTCCACGTCAAGAACGGCATTGTGGCGTGGGAGAACCAGGCGACGGACTACCCGGAGACGGCTCCCGATATGCCGGACTTCGAGCCGCGCGGCTGTCCGCGCGGGACGACGTTCTCGTGGTATCTGTATAGTCCGCATCGGGTGAAGTTCCCGTATATGCGCGGCGAGCTCGCCGCGCTCTGGCGCGAGGCGCGTGCGGCGCATCCGAATGCCTACGAGGCGTGGAAGAGCATCGCCTCCGACCCCGCCAAGAAGAAAAAGTACAAGGAAGCCCGCGGCATGGGCGGCTTTGTGCGCTCAAATTGGGAGGAGGTCAGCGAGCTGATCGCCGCCTCCGTTCTCTATACTGCCTACACCTACGGCTCCGACCGCATCTTTGGTTTCTCCGTTATCCCCGCGATGTCGATGCTGAGCTATGCGGCGGGAATTCGCTTCATCCAGCTCATGGGCGGCGTCGGTCTCTCGTTCTACGACTGGTATGCCGACCTGCCGCCTGCGAGCCCGCAGATCTGGGGAGAGCAGACGGATGTGCCCGAGTCGAGCGACTGGTACAATGCGGGCTACCTCATCACATGGGGGTCGAATGTACCGCTCACGCGCACGCCGGACGCACATTTCATGGCGGAGGTGCGGTATAAAGGCACAAAGGTTGTCTCGATCGCACCCGACTACGCCGAGTCCTCGATGTTCGCGGATACGTGGATTCCCCTCAAGGTCGGCAGCGACTCGGCGATGGCGATGGCGATGGGCCACGTCATTCTGAAGGAATACTATGTAGATAAAACTACGCCTTTTTTCCTCGAGTACACCCGCAAGTATACGGACTTCCCGTTCCTCGTGCGCATCGAGCAGCGGGAGGACGGCACATACGTCCCCGGACGCATGCTCTCCTCGCGCGACATGGGACGCGGAGAGAAGCATGCGGATTTCCGCTACTACGTCGTGGATGACAAGACGGGGGAGATCGTCATCCCGAACGGCACGCTCGGCGAGCGCTGGAGCGATCAGGAGAAGTGGAACATCCGCGAAGAGAACCGCGATACGGGGGCGGAGATCTGTCCGCGCCTGTCGGTCTGGGACGATAGGACGGGGACGGTGGAGGTTGCGCTGCCGTACTTCGGCAACGACCGCAGGGACCGTACGCTCTCGCGCGCTGTTCCTGTGCGCAGCGTGAGGACGCCGGACGGGGATGTGCTCGTCACGACGGTCTACGATCTCACACTCGCCAACTATGCGATCGACCGCGGGATCGGCGGCGAGAGCGCCGGCTCGTACGAGGACGATACGCCGTACACGCCCGCATGGCAGGAGAAGTACACGGGCATCGCGCCTGCGCTCGTCATCAAGACGGCGCGCGAGATCGCGGACAATGCCATCAAGACGAACGGCCGCACCATGATCATCATGGGCGGCGGCATCAACCACTGGTTCCATGCGGATGCGGTCTACCGTACGATCATCAACCTTCTGCTCTTCACGGGCTGCGAGGGCCGCAACGGCGGCGGCTGGGCGCACTATGTCGGACAGGAGAAGCTGCGTCCGAACGAGGGCTGGGCGCGCATCATGACGGGCAGCGACTGGCAGGCACCCCCGAAGCTGCTGAACTCCACCTCGTTCTACTACTTCGCCACCGACCAGTGGCGCAGCGACGAGATCCAGACGGATGCCCTCACGGCGGCAAACGAGCCGGCGCGCTACCAGCACGCAGCGGACTACGCTGTGCTCGCGGCACGCCTCGGGTGGGCACCGTCCTATCCGACGTTCAACCGCGGCTCGAACCAGCTTGCGGCGGATGCGCAGGCGGCGGGCTTTGACGGTGCGGACGGCATCAAGGACTACATCGTGAAGAGCCTGAAGGACAAGAGCCTGAAGTTCGCATGGGAGGATCCCGATGCGCCGGAGAACTTCCCGCGCAATCTCTTCGTCTGGCGGTGCAACCTGCTCGGCTCGTCCGCGAAGGGCAACGACTACTTCCTCAAGTATCTCCTCGGCACGGAGAACAGCATCTTCCAGGAGGAGGATGCTGCGACGCGCCCGCAGGAGGTGAAGTGGCGCGAAAAGGAGGAACTGATGCAGCCGGGCGGTGCTCTTGAGGGCAAGCTGGATCTGCTCGTCTCACTCGACTTCCGCATGGCGGGCAACGCGCTTTACTCCGATATCGTGCTGCCGACGGCGACATGGTACGAAAAGACGGACCTCTCTTCGACGGATATGCACCCCTTCGTCCACCCCTTCCAGCCGGCGGTCGATCCGCTCTGGGAGTCGCGCACGGACTGGGACATCTACCGTACGCTCGCAAAGGCGGTCTCCGATGTCGCAAAGGAGGCGCACCTTACACCGTACACGAACATTGCAGCAACCCCGCTCGGGCATGACAGCGAGGCGGAGCTGGCACAGCCGGACGGCATCGTGCGCGACTGGAGCAAGGGCGAGTGCGAGCCGATCCCCGGCAAGACGATGCCGAACATCGCCTCGAATACGATTGACTACACGAAGCTCTATGAGAAGTGGATCGCGCTCGGTCCGAATGCGGGCGGCAAGACGGCGAGCCACGGCAACACATGGGACTCGGCGGAGGACTACGAGGAGATCCGAAGCCGCAACGGCATCATCCAGAACAAGGATTATGTGTCCTACGGCTGCCCCTCCATCTACGAGGCGCGGCAGGCGATCGACGCCGTGCTCGGCATGTCCCCGACCACCTGTGGCAGGACGGCTGTCCGCGCATGGGAGGCGGTGGAGAAGCGCACGGGTCTCGACAACCTCGTGAAGCTCGCGAAGGATCGCGAGGACGAGCGGTTCACCTACGATCAGGTCATCGCGCAGCCGCGTGAGACGATTACGGCACCGACCTTTACGGGCAGCAACCAGAACCGCCGCTACACGCCCTTTACGAATAACGTGGAGGAGCTGATCCCGTTCCGAACCCTTACGGGGCGTCAGCACTTCTACATGGATCACGAGGTCATGCGCGAGTTCGGCGAGGCACAGGCGGTCTACCGTCCGATCCTCGACTTCCGCCCGATGAACAAGTCGCTGAACGGCACGCAGAAGGAAATCACGCTGAAGTACCTCACGCCGCACAACAAGTGGAGCACGCACAGTATGTACTTCGACGCGCAGCAGATGCTCACGATGTTCCGCGGCGGGCAGAGCGTCTGGATGAGCGAGAAGGATGCGGCGGAGATCGGCGTGAAGGACAACGACTGGATCGAGCTGTACAACCGCAACGGCGTCGTCGCCTCGCGCGTCGTCGTGTCGCCGCGCATCCCGCAGGGCAGTGTCTTTATGCACCACGCGCAGGACCGCCACATCAATGTGCCGGGCTCGAAGCTCTCGGGCACGCGCGCGGGCACGCACAACACGCCGACGCACATTCACATCAAGCCTACCCACCTCATCGGCGGCTACGGGCAGCTCAGCTATGGATTCAACTACTACGGCCCGACGGGCAATCAGCGCGACTCGTACGTCGTCGTGCGCCGCATGGAGGAGGTTGATTGGCTTGAAGATTAAAGCGCAGATTGCGATGGTCATGAATCTGGACAAGTGCATTGGATGCCACACTTGCTCCATCCTGTGCAAGAACGTCTGGACGAACCGGCGCGGCGCGGAGTATATGTATTTCAACAACGTCGAGACGAAACCCGGCATCGGCTATCCGAAGCAGTGGGAGAACCAGGAGAAGTGGAAGGGCGGCTGGGAGCTGAAGGACGGTCAGCTGAGCCTCAAGACGGGCGGCATGATGACGCGCATGGCGAAGCTCTTTTACCATCCGCAGCAGCCCGAGATGGACGACTACTACGAGCCGTGGACGTACGACTACGAGACGCTGCTGCATACGAAGCGACGCAACCATCAGCCCGTGGCGCGGCCGCGCTCGCTGATCACGCAGAAACGCATGGAGATCAAGTGGGGGCCGAACTGGGAGGATGACCTCGCCGACGGACAGTCCGCACGGCAGGACTACAATCTCAGCAAGATGGGACAGGAGATCACGCTCGAGTTCCACGACATCTTCATGAAGCATCTGCCGCGTCTGTGCAACCACTGCCTCAACCCCGCGTGCGTCGCGGCGTGTCCCTCGGGTGCGATCTACAAGCGCGACGAGGACGGCGTGGTGCTCATCTCGCAGGACGGCTGCCGCGGCTGGCGGCACTGCGTTCCGTCCTGCCCGTACAAGAAGATCTACTACAACTGGGAGACGAACAAGGCGGAAAAATGCACGTTCTGCTTCCCGCGTCTCGAGAACGGCCTGCCGACTGTGTGCAGCGACGGCTGCGTCGGGCGTATGCGCTACCTCGGCGTACTGCTCTATGACGCGGACAAAGTCAAAGCGGCGGCATCGACGCCCGATCCGAAGGACATCTACAAGGCGTATCTCGGCGCCCTCTGCGACCCGCATGATCCCGAGACCGTAAAGGCGGCGCAGGCGGCGGGCATCCCCGACCGCTGGATTCGTGCGGCGCAGAACTCGCCGTCGTACAAGCTGATCGCTGAGTGGCAGCTCGCATTCCCGCTTCACCCGGAGTACCGCACGCTGCCGAATGTCTGGTACGTACCGCCCCTCAGCCCGATTGCGCGGCGCGTCGAGGAGGAGGTCTTCTTCCCGGGCGCAGCGGAGATGCGCATTCCTGTCGCCTACCTCGCACAGCTGCTGACGGCGGGCGATGAGGCGGCGATCGAGCGCGTCCTGCACGTCCTGCTCGAACTGCGTGCTGTTATGCGTGCAAAGCAGACGGGTGAGCCGCTGCCGGAGCATCTCACGCACGATGTTGAGACCTACGAGGCGATGTATCGTCTGCTGGGGCTTGCCAAGCGCCGTGAGCGGTTCAACATCCCTGCCGGCGTGCAGGATGTTGCCCAGGAGAAGCTGCGCGAGCTGCAGGGATCGGCGGGCTATGCCTGTCCCGGAGGGTGCTGCTGATGGAGACGAACCGCATTCAAAAGCCGCTCCTGTTGACCTCCTATCTCTTTGAGTACCCCTCAAAGGAGTGGTGGGAGGGCGTGCCCGATCACGCGGCAGCGGCAGAGGAGATCGAGCGCCCGCAGTCGCGCGAGGTGTTCGAGGAGTTCTTCGGCTATGTGAAAGAGAGCGACCCGCAGGCGTTCGAGGATGCCTATGTGCGCGCCTTTGACTTCTCGCAGAACACGAACCTCTACCTCACGACGCACAACCGCACGGATTTCGGCAAGCAGTCCGAGGAGATGCTGCGCTACAAGCAGCTGTTTCTCGATGCGGGCTATGATCTTGACCGTGAGCTGCCGGACTACCTGCCCGCCCTGCTCGAACTTGCGGCGGCGGTGCCCGAGCAGGAGGCGCAGCACATCCTAAGCGAGGTGCGGCCGAAGCTGGAGCTCCTGCGTGACCGTCTGATCGAGGCGAAACTGCCCTATGCGTTTCTCCTCGATGTCGTGCTCACGGAGGCGGCAGGTCTCGAAGGGAGGACAGCATCATGAAACAATTCGTCTGGGGCGTCCTGCCCTATCTCGCACTCACCTTCCTCATCGTGGGGACGATCGTGCGCTACACCGTCTTTGAGCGGAACTGGACGACGAAGTCCAGTCAGTTCCTCTCCAAGAGCGACCTAAAGATCGCAGGACCCATGTTCCACCTCGGCCTCGTCATGGCGCTCGGCGGACACGTCATCGGCGTGCTCATCCCGAAGTTCATCACCGAGGCGGCGGGCATCGATGAGCATCTCTACCATCTCATCGCGCTCGGTGGCGGTGCACCCGCAGGCATACTCTTTTTCGGCGGGTTTATCCTGCTGCTGATCCGCCGATTCGGCAAGGACCGCATGGCGGTCAACACCTCCTGCATGGACAGATGGCTCTATCTGTTCCTCTTCCTTGCGATCTTTACGGGCTGTGCGTCCACGACGCTGAACGCCGTGCAGGGCGGATTCGACTACCGCGAGACCATCGCGCCGTGGTTCCGCTCCGTGCTCGCGCTCAGTCCGGACATCTCCTATATGGAGAATGTGCCGCTCATGTTCCGTCTGCACATGCTGGCGTGGATGGCGGTTGCGTTCCTCTTCCCGTTCACGCGCCTTGTCCACTGCCTGAGCGTACCGTTTGAGTACCTCGTGCGCAGTCCGATCATCTATCGGAAGAAGTAAAATAGAAAGCGACGCCCCACGCGCAGGCGGGGGCGTTTTTTGCGGGACGGACACGGGGCCGGCGTTTTTCTTGACCAAACGTGCGGAATTCTTTATAATGACAGAGTCATTAGGAGCGAGAAAGGACGGAGCGAGCGATGAGCGAAGTCAGGGTGGAGGGGTTCCTCCAGACGATGAGCAGTCAGCGTGCGGAGGCACTGCGCGCAGGTCTGGAGGCGGATCTGCAGGCTGCCTGGGAAAAGGGCGTAGAGGCCGGCAAGAGCGAGGGCATCAGCGAGGGCGAGTTCCGCGGGCGCAAGCAGGGGGTTATCCGCGTGGCGATGAACCTCCTGCGCGCGGGATTTGACACTGCAGCAGTTGCCAAGGCGGCGGAGCTGCCCGAGCCGATCATCCGCAAGCTGGCACAGGACAACGGCATCACCCTGCCCTGAGAACGCATGATGGAAAGCGCCGCATCCCCACCGGGAGCGGCGCTTTTGTGTGCAAACAAGAGAAATTGTATCTTGAAAAAAACTTGTCATATGTTCAGAACGCATGATAGAATGAACAAAGCTGCGTGACGGCGGATCGCGTGCCGCACGCAAATCACACCCCCGTAAAGGAGGCGCTTACATGGAAACATTGGCCGGAATTATTTTTGTTGTGATGTATATGGTGATTGTCTCCGAGAAGATTCACCGCACGGTCGCTGCGATGATCGGCGCAGTGCTCATGATGCTGCTCGGCATTCTCTCGCAGGAGATTGCCCTGCACCACGTTGACTTCGAGACGCTCGGGCTGCTCGTCGGCATGATGGTGCTTGTCGGTGTGACGAAGGAGACGGGGCTCTTTGACTACGTCGCCATCCGCGCGGCAAAGGCAGCACACGCAGAGCCGCGCCGCATCCTCGTCTATCTCTGCCTCATCACGGCGGTGTTCTCGGCGTTCCTCGACAACGTGACGACGGTGCTGCTGATGGTGCCCGTCACGTTCAGCATTACGAAGAGTCTCGATCTCGACCCGATGCCGTACCTCCTGACGCAGATCATCGCGTCGAACATCGGCGGCACGGCGACGCTGATCGGCGACCCGCCGAATATCATGATCGGCAGTGCGGTGAAGGAACTCACCTTCGTCATGTTCATCGAGCACCTCGCACCGATTGCCATCATCTGTATGGTGGTTGTCATGTTCATCATGTCGGCGATTTACCGCAAGGATCTCCTCACAACGCCCGAGCTCCAGGCAGAGCTGATGCAGATGGATGAGCAGGCGGCGATTACGGATCACCGCCTGCTGAAGAAGTCCCTGTTCGTTCTCGGACTCACGATTCTCGGCTTCTTTACGCACTCCTTTACGCACATCGAGTCCTCGCTCATCGCGCTCTCGGGCGGATTCCTGCTGCTCCTTCTCGCGGGCGGCAGCGAGCATCTGGTGGAAAAGGCGATGCACGCGGTCGAGTGGCCGACGATCTTCTTCTTCATCGGACTCTTCATCGCAGTCGGCGGACTGATCGAGGTCGGCATCATCGCGCAGCTGGCTGAGACCGCTGTGGACACGACCGGCGGAGATCCCACGGCGACGGCACTCCTCATCCTGTGGATGAGTGCGATCATCTCATCCTTCCTTGATAATATCCCGTTCGTAGCGACGATGATTCCCCTCATCCAGAACATGGGCGCGATGGGGGTGACCAACCTCGAACCGCTCTGGTGGTCGCTCGCACTCGGCGCGTGTCTCGGCGGCAACGGCACGCTCGTCGGTGCATCGGCGAATCTCATCGTCGCGGGGATGGCGGCGGAGCGCGGCGTGCATATCAGCTTCATCCGCTACTTTAAGATCGGCTTCCCGCTCATGCTGCTCACGATCATCCTCTCGACGGTCTATGTGTATCTGCGCTACTTGATGTAGGTGCATCGCATCCGCTCCGCTGAGAAATAACGCGCGGCGATGCAGGAAAAACCCCGTGCAGGGGCGAATCAACTTGTATAGAGAAATTTGTGGGAGACACCGGCACAGTTTCGGTGTCTCCTTTTTGCACCGGAGATAGGGGGCTGCTATGTTTATTCTGGCATCGGCTTCACCGCGCAGGCGCGCGCTCCTGCGGCAGATCGGGGCGCAGTTCGTCTCGATTACGCCGGCTGTGGATGAGGTGTCGGATGGGGAGCGGCCGCGCGATGCGGTCATCCGCAACGCACAGGCAAAGGCGTGCAAGGTGGCGCAGGAGTACCCCGAGCACGCGGTGCTCGGTGCGGATACCGCCGTCGTGCTGAGCGGGATGGCCTTCGGCAAGCCGCAGGATGCCGCTGATGCGCGGCGGATGCTCTCCCTGCTCGAGGGGCGCGAGCATACGGTGCTGACGGGCATCGCGTGGGTGGCAGATGGGCGCATCTATACGGATGCAGCGGAGACGCGCGTGCGGTTCGCTCCGCTGACCGAGGCGGAGATCGCTGCCTATGTCGCGACGGGCGAGCCGATGGGAAAGGCGGGCGGCTACGCGATCCAAGGACGCGCAGCGATCTACATCGAGGAACTGCACGGTTCGTTCTCGAATGTCGTCGGCCTGCCGCTGCACGCGGTGGCGGCGCTTGCGCGGACCGCAGGCGTCGTGATGGAGGAGACGGATGCATCTGCGTGACCTGCCTGCGGGCGAGCTGCCGCGCGAGCGCCTCATCGCGCAGGGGGCTGCAGCGCTGAGCGATGCGGAACTGCTTGCCATCCTCCTGCGCACGGGACGTGCGGGGGAGAATGTGCTCGAGCTCGCGCGCGGCATTGTTGCGCGGTTTCGTGAGACAGGGCTCTCCGCGATTCTTTCGATGCCCTGCGCGGAGTTCGCGCGTATCCCGGGCATCGGTGCGGCGAAGGCGGCGACGGTGCTCGCCGCGCTGGAACTGGGCCGGCGCGCGCAGCAGCGGACGGATGGGACGCCGCGCATCCATGCGGCTGCGGATGCAGCGCAGATCCTCATACCGCGCTGCGCGGGGCTGCGGCAGGAGCATTTCTACGTCCTGCCGCTCTCCGCGAAGAATGATCTGCTGATGATCGCAGATATCTCGGCAGGGACGCTGACGAATACGGTCGTGCATCCGCGCGAGGTGTTCGAGCCGGCGATCCGCTGCGGTGCGGCGCATATCATTCTCGCGCATAACCATCCGAGCGGTGATCCTGCACCGAGCGATGCGGATCGCGAGATCACCCGCACGATGCGGGCGGCGGGCGCGGTGCTGGGCATCCCCGTGACGGATCACATCGTCATCGGGCGGACGGACTTCTTCAGCTTCGCAGAGGAGGGGGAACGCTGACGGAGCGGATGCACGGACATGCGGTTTCGGCAGAATTTCGACAGATTCGCGCATACTTTTTTTGCAAAGAAAAAGGATTTCCTCCTATAATCATCGAAATATACTGATAAACCAATGGTTGGAGACCCGTATGATACAGGACTAGGAGGGGTTATGATGAGCGGTAAAATTCATAGGATTCTCGTTCCGGTTGATGGTTCGGTGAGCGGCTGCAAGGCGGTGGACGAGGCGCTCCTGCTCGCGGAGCAATCCGGCGCAGAGCTGGACTTCGTCTATGTCGCGAGCAATATCAACAAGGATATCCCCAGTCACATCGTCTTCGACCGCATCTGGGAGCGCCTGCCCGCAGAGCGCACGGCGCGCCGCCATGTCAAGAGCGGCAATGTCGCGCGGAGCATTATCGAGGTCGCTGAGGAGCAGCAGAGCGATATGATCGTCATGGGCAGCCGCGGGCTCGGCCTGCTGAAGGGCGTGCTCATCGGCAGCGTCAGTCAGAAGGTCATCGAGGAGGCAAAGATCCCCGTCATGGTGATCAAGTAGGCGGGGACGATGACCGTTCGGGAGCGCCTTGAGGCGCAGGAGGATGCGCTCCTCTCTCCGCTTGCGGCACGGAGCAGAGATGCCCGCCGCAGCCATCCGATGGAGGAGTGCCCGTTCCGCACGAAGTTCCAGCGCGACCGCGACCGCATCCTGCACGCGAAGTCGTTTCGCCGGCTCAAGCATAAGACGCAGGTCTACATCGTCGCGGGCGACCACTACCGCACGCGCATGACGCACAGCCTCGAGGTCGCGCAGATCTCGCGCACGATTGCACGGGGGCTCATGCTCAATGAGGATCTGACCGAGGCGATTGCCCTCGGCCACGATGTGGGGCATACGCCGTTCGGCCATGCGGGTGAGGCGGTGGTGGAGGAGATCACGGGGCATTTCGCCCACAACGAGCAGAGTCTGCGCATGGTCGAGATCCTCGAGCGCGGCGGGCGCGGGCTCAACCTCACGAGCGCGGTGCGCGACGGCATCCTCAACCACACGGGAAAGGGCATGCCGACCACATTCGAGGGACGGATCGTGCGCATCGCCGACCGTATTGCCTACCTCTGCCACGACTATGACGACAGCATCCGTGCGGGACTGCTCACGCCCGCAGAGCTGCCTGCCGAGGTGCGGGATGCGTTCGGGACGGATACGTCCGCGATGATTACGAGCATGGTCTCGGATATGATCGTCGCCTCGGAGGCACGCGGAGACGCGGCGCTCTCGCCGCAGGTACAGGCGGTGATGGACATATTCCGCGCGTTCATGTTCGAGCGCATCTATCACTCCAAGACGCTCGCGCACGAGCGGGCGCAGGCGGGGTTTGTCCTGCGGGCGCTGATGGATCACTTTACCGTATACTTCGACACCCTGCCGCCGGAGTTCATCGCACGCGCGGAGCGCTGGGGGCGGGAGCAGTGCGTCGTGGACTATGTGGCGGGGCTGACCGACAGCTATGCCGTCGCGCTCTTCCGCGAGATCTACATTCCGCCCGTCGATCAGATGACGATCAAGCCAATCTAATAAAGGAGAGACCTATGCGTGACCCGAGGATGGAGGCGTTCGTGCAGCAGGTGCGTGCCGGAACGGACATCCTCGCCGTCGTGCAGGGCTATGTCCCGCTGAAACGCAAGGGCGGCCGCTACTGGGGCTGCTGCCCGTTCCACAACGAAAAAACAGCATCGTTCTCCGTCGTGCCTGCCGATGGCTTTTTCTACTGCTTCGGCTGTCATGCGGGCGGCGATGCGTTCAAATTTATCTCGCTCATGGAGCATATCACGCCGTTCGAGGCGATTGTGCGGCAGGCGGAGCAGCTCGGCATCCCCCTGCCGGAGCGCAAGCGTGATGCGCGTGAGGAAGCGCGCCTGCGGGCGCTGGAGGATCTGCGCCGCGTGAATGCGCTTGCACGCGACTTCTTTCACAACTGCCTCACCGTGACGCGCTACGGTGCGGCGGGCAAGGCGTACCTCGCGGGGCGCGGCATCACGGATGCCGCGATCGCGCGCTATCAGCTGGGCTTTGCGCCCGATGCGTGGGCGAAGCTCTCCGATGCGTTCAAGAAGCGCGGGATCTCTGAGCAGCTCCTCGTCGATGCGGGCCTCGCCATGCGGCGTGAGCGCGGCGGCGGCATCTACGACCGCTTCCGCGGGCGCGTTATCATCCCCATCGCAGATGAGCGCGGGCGGATCGTCGGGTTCGGCGGGCGTGCGCTCGGCGATGCCCAGCCGAAGTATCTCAATACGGCGGAGACCCCTGTATTCAACAAGCGGCGGCTGCTCTTCGGCCTCGACCGCGCGCACCGTGCCATTGCGCATGAGGGCTGTGCGGTCGTCGTCGAGGGGTATATGGACGCGATTGCCGCGTGGGAGGCGGGGGCGGAAAATGTCGTCGCGACGCTCGGCACGTCGTTCACCGAGGAGCATGCCGCACTGCTCCTGCGCCGTGCGCCGCGCATTGTCTTCTGCTATGACAGCGACGCGGCGGGCCAGGAGGCAACCCTGCGGGCGCTCGCTGCAGTGCGCGGCCGTGCGGCGGAGGTGCGTGTTCTCCTCCTGCCGGACGGCAAAGACCCTGACGAGTATGTTCGTACCCACGGCGCAGCGGCATTCCGCGGACTGATTGAGACAGCGGTGCCCGCACCTGCGTTCCGCCTGCGCCATGTGCGCGCGCGTATGGCGGACGGCATCGACGGACAGCGCGCTGCGCTCGCCGAGATGCTGCCCGTGCTCGCAGAGCTGGACGAGGTGGCGCGCGCCGCGTACATCCGACAGACGGCAGCGGAGCTCTTTCTCGATGAGGGAGTTGTTGCAGATGCGCTGCGGCAGTTCCTGCGGCAGGGCGGGGCGGAGCCCTCCGCTGCACCGGCCGCACAGCGCACCTCTGTGCGCCGTGCGGACAGCGCCGTACGCCGTGCCGGACGCGAGCTCATCGCGGCAGTCTGGCGCGATGCCGCTCTTCTCACCGAAATTTTATCTGTGATTCCGCCCGATGCCGTTCCGGACGAAGCGCTCGGTGCGCTCTTTCGTGCGATGCAGGCACATCTGGCGCAGGGCGGGACGCTCGATGCGGACTTCATCGCGGCACAGCCTGCCGCGGCGGGGGCTGAGATCTCGCGCGCCCTCGTCGAGGAGGGGCGGACGGCGGCATCCTACCGCGACGCGCTCCATGCCCTGCGGCGGCGGTATCTGACGGCGCAGCTTGCGCATCACACGCGCCGCGCAGAAGAAATGCTGCAAGAAGGAAAAGCGGCATACATTGACGAATTAAACGAAGTAAAGAGGATACAAGACGAGATTGCACGCGAGGACACGCAGGACGCAGTCTGACGGATGCACTTCAGCATCCGCATATTTACGACGATATGCTGAATAATGACATTTGTTAGTTATCACAAAGAATTGAAAGGAGGGGACATGATGCAGGCGGCAGCACGCAAGGAGCGGGAGCGCACGACGGGCACAGGATATCTGGACGAACTCATGGAAAAGGGCCGGGCGAACGGCGGTACATTGACATACAGCGAGCTCATCAGTGCACTGGAGCAAAGGGAGATGTCCCCCGACGAGATGGATGTACTGTATCATCGGTTCACCGAGGAGAATGTGGAGATCGTAGACGACACGGCAGTCGGCGAGAGCGCCGATGATGAGCCGCCCGAGCTCGGCGACGAGTTTGACAAGGAGGATGCTGAGACGGAGGTCGAGATCGACCTCAGCGTGCCCGAGGGGATCTCGCTCGACGACCCCGTC
>CAUQID010000016.1:0-40616 GCA_963518105.1 uncultured Selenomonas sp. | reverse complement strand
TTGCACCCAAGTTTCACTCCACGCGCCCCGTGTGGGGCGCGACGATGACGTATCACTCCTCGCAGCGCACCTTTTTGTTTCAATCCACGCGCCCCGTGTGGGGCGCGACTGCGCCGAATACCTACCGCGAGTTCGTCAGCTATGTTTCAATCCCCGCGCCCCGTCTGGGGCGCGACTGCGCAGATCGAATCGACGGCAATGCTGCTGGCGTTTCAATCCACGCGCCCCGTGTGGGGCGCGACCTCCTCCTTCAGACATGTTTTCCGCACCGTTTTGTTTCAATCCACGCGCCCCGTGTGGGGCGCGACAGGTGACATCCTCCAGATCGAGAACGAGCAGGTCGTTTCAATCCACGCGCCCCGTGTGGGGCGCGACTATTTATTCCACGAAAATCGACGCAGCGAGAAGGTTTCAATCCACGCGCCCCATGCGGGGCGCGACAGGATATATGTAAAAGTAAGGCTATTAATGTTAGCGTTTCAATCCACGCGCACATGGCGCAAGTTAGTGCGACAAGAAATGAAATAGGTACCACCAAAATTTTGCAAACAAAAATAAAGGGGACGGCGCACGAAACGCTGTCCCCTCTGTGTTTTCTATTTCTTATTTTTTCTCCATCGCCGTATCTTTAGCGCGTTTGGCGAGGCCTGTTCATCGCCGTACACTCCCTTTGTATAGGGCAGATAATTGTGTACTGTGTTTTCCGTGCACCCCCAATCTTCCGCGATCTCTTTGACCGTTTTCCCTTCTTTCAGAGCCTTAAGCGCCTTCTCTGTTTGTTTATACTCAAGGACTCCGTATGTAATGAGGATTTTTCGGACTTTTGTGTGCGAGAGTCCGAACTCTATCGCAAGCTGCCGAATGGATGGGGTTTTCTCATAGGCAGAAATGATTTTTTCGATCTGCACAGTCTCCACGCTATCCCCTCCCTATTTTTTCCTCAACGGCCTCCATGATGTAGGAGGTCATTGACTTTCCTGCGGCTTCCGCAGCCGCCTTGATTTTTTCCTTGACGCCTTTCGGGACACGCATAACAATTTGCTCGTAGTTTTCCTTGTTATACTCACGCGTTCGCGCGAGCTTGTTTTCGATCCAGCCCATTACATCTCCTTTGCTTTCTCTGCCAACACCTTCAGGAGATCGTCAAAACGCCCCCTGTAATCGGTGTGGTAGCTGATAATGGTCGCCGCCGACGTTTCGAGGTCAAGTGCATTGAGGCCGAACCACTCCTGCCCCATATTCTCTTCGACAACGGCGGTAAGTTCTTCGCGAATCTTTTCTGCCCAGGCAACCTGCTTGGGCGTTCCTTCCAGCTTCGTTTCCTCCTTCTTATTTTTCCATTTTTTCTCCAGAAGGGCGATTGATCCCCCTTTGTTATCAATCCAGAATCTGGACTCTGTCTGATCTTTCAACCATGCCAGAAACTCGTCAGTCGGATTCTTGCCCTTTGCCAATTTCTCGAACTCCAGCCTCTCGAAGACCTCGTTCCGCAGGGCCTCCGCCCATGCAACCTGCTTAGGGGTGCCAGTGAGGGCAGGGAGGTCGAGCACCTTAGCCTTTGCTTGCTGCTCTGCCTTGTAGCAGGCGGGACAGAGGCAGTTTCCCTCCATCCACTCGATTTTCCGTTCCCTTTCCGAGGTCTTGCCGTAGAGGTCGACCGTTTTCACATGCCCACAGGCATATGTGACATCGTACTGTGCCATTTTCGATCCCCTCCTTAACAATGCAAGCACTGCGGAAACGGTGGTGCCCCACCGCTGTAATCTTTGTAGTCCTCCTTACATTCTTCGTGCATGGAGTTACATACTCGGTAGTCTGCGACTGTCCCCCAATCGCAGGCGCCGCCCTCGTCACCGCACTCAGGGTCGTAGTCGTCGAGGATATCCCAGAATACTTCGTATACGGGGATAAACCCGTCCTCATCTGCCTCATCATCGGGGCAAAACGCGTCGGCGACGTAATACCCGCGAGAGTCTGCGGGTCCGTCGAGATAGGCCTCCTGCATAAGGACGAAGCGCTTTCCGTTCTCATGTTCGCAGTCATGCTCGAATTTCATTTTGATTTCCTCCATTTCTTCTGGGGCTCTCTCCCCGCTGATCTTTATCTTGATCGTATTATAGCATTGCAATTATATAATGTCAATAGTTTTTTTATCTTTTCCAAAAGAAAAAAGAGGCTTAATAGCCTCTTTTTTTTTGCTCGCTTCACGGCAAGACTTGTTTGGATATTATATCCGTTTTAATCCAACACACCTAACTAGGTGAGACACTTATAGTATAATCAATAGTTTTAATGTTGTCAACATTAAAATAAGCCCCAAAGCCGTAGCCCCGGGGCGATGAATTACCACTCTATGATATTGTATGTTACCGTCGCGCCTTTGTAGCGCGAGCCGTCGAAGTGTGCCAGCGCCTCAAAGCGTCCCTGCTCGTAGCCAATCGACATGAGTGCCTTTCCGTCGATGACGGATGCACCTGCCTTGATGCGGTGATCTTTGCGGAGGTTGATCTTGTAGACGTCAACCTTCTGATCGGTCGGCGGCAGGTCTTTGCCGTCCTTATCCTTGACGATCGGTGTGACAACCGTCCGATCTGTCTTTTCCCTCGCCGCCCGTGGCAGTGTCGGGTCGTCCTCCCTGATCTGACGCTCAACGACCTGCGCAGCACGCTCGACCGTTGGAGCTGATACATAATATGTAGCCGTCGGCGCACGCCGCCCCGCTTGCGCCTCCGTGAGACGCTTTTGCAGAGCGTCCGCATTCGCGCGTGAGATATCGAGCTGATTTCGCAGCGCCTTAACGTCCTGCGTCTCTTCCTGCGTCATGACGGCGGGCTTCTCCGTTGCACTTCGCTCCTCTGCGAAGTTCCGCCCGACGGCATAGGAGATGCCGACAAGCAGGAGACACAGGATCACCAGCAGGGCTGTTTTGTGTTCTGTAACGATTTGTTTTACCCGTTCAAGCATTGTACACACCTCCTCACTGATTGGCGTAAAAATTCGCCTTGCCGGCAATCACATCCATCTCAGCAAAGAGATTCCCGCCGGGGCACGCGGTCGGCATGAGCTCCCTGTGTCCGACGACGTGATCGCGGTCAATCGTCAGCCCGTAGTCAGTGCACAGGTTGGCCAGCAGCATGGCAAGGCTCTCGATCTGCTCAGATGTCGGCTCGCCGATCTCGAAGTTTCCGCACACATGGATGCCGATGGTGTGCTTGTTGTGTCCATAGGCGTGTGCCCCGACCGTCCAGTGCGGCCTGCCCTGCTCCACCGTGCCGTCCTTGCGGACGACGTAGTGGTAGCCGATGCACGTCCATCCCTGCGCCTTGTGACTTGCGTCAATCTCCGCCGCTGAGAGATCATCATCCGTCGGGTTGCCCGTATGATGGATGACGATCTGGTCGGTCATGCGCCGTGTGGTGAGTTGGTTGTGGTCGATGTCCAGATATGTTTCTACGATAGGGATGCGTTCCATGTCATTTTTCTCCTTTCTCGCCGGAGCTCTCGCCCGCGGTCTTTACGATGCCGCCTTTACGGCGGGCAAGCTCTGCGATTGCACCTGCCTCCTCGACTCCAGAGCGCTGCATATTCTCAAGGATTGACACAAACTCTGTGAGTGAGAGATACCCGATGACGAGCGTAGATGCGAATGCGGGCGCATGCGTATGCGCGAGCATGAAGTCCAGCACGAGCGCTGAGATAACGATTCCGAAGTAGGCAAGGATTTTATGCGTAAAGCCGTTCCTCATCTCTTTGCTCTTGATGTACCGCGCCCGATGGGCAAGGCGAATCCCCTGAAAGGACTGCCAGAATGTCGGCGCGGGTTCTCCGTGGTCGATGAGTCTCTGCCGCGAGAGCGACAGGCACTTTGTGAAGAGGTCAACGAATACGAGCAGGACAAAAGCGGCAAATATCTGCGCGTGTTCCTCTGCCGCAAGGGATATGACGCAAGATGCGGCAAGCTTGATTGCCCACCCTTCCTGCAATTTCTGAAATACATGGATGATAATCTCCACTGATTCGCTCCTTTCTGCGCATAGAAAAGGCGCACACCGCTTGATGTGCGCCCCATGTGGTTACTCCTCGGTATGCCCCTTCGGCGGGCCAGCCCACTTTTTCACTTCGAGAGTAACGTGGTCGCCGTAGGTGATTTCATCCGCCTCCTTCTGATCTGTTGTCGAGAGCGAAAACATCTCGCCTGTCTCCACGTTCGTAAACGTGAAGTTGGTGAGAGTACTGTCCCCCTGTGGGTAAGTGATTTTACCGTTGACGATGTACTTTTTCTGCATTGTGTTGTCCTCCTTTACCACTCCGCAAAGCCCGTATATTTCCCTTTGCTATTAATCTCAGTACGCCACCCGGGTGTGCATCCAGTGACATCAAGTATCATGACGTTGATGAGCTCCGCCATATTAACGCAGCTCTGATCCGCCGAATAGTATCCATCAAAGTTGCTTTCAATCATGGAAGCGCAGCTTGTAAATTCGACTGTGCTCGGGTCAGGAAACCAAAAGCCCGTATTGAATATATAGCTTGGTCGCCCCTTTCTTGTATTCGCAATACAGGAGTACGGCTGCAATGCCACAACGGCGATTTTCTTCCCTGGAAACGTAAATCTCTGCGGGGCATTGCGCAGGTTTCCTCCGTCCAGTCTAAGAGCATTGATCGAGGGTATGTATTTTAAGATACGCATATAATCATAGCGATTATTAAATATGGTTTCTCCGCGTTCGTTCTTGATAATCATCTCCCCATAGTCGTTTTTTATCGAACTATCCTCCAGGCCATAGAAAAACAGCATCGTAGCGAAACGAGCCTCCTGCTCAAATGACCAATGCTTGAACTTTTCATTATCCTTTGTTTTGAAGTGACTTTTGATATCTGTACCGGGAGCCATATATTCCCCCACCAGTTCAAGCTCCGTATATCCGACATTACTCCCAGCAAAATTCCCGTGCTCATATATAGGAAGTTCAACAGATGCTGCTCGCTGCCAAAGGTTAATCCGATATTGGAAAGGAAATCTAGCTAGCCTAAAATTCTTTTCCGTGGCAAATTGCGTAAACGTATATATGATATTCGGCATCGCAGAGGCAACCGCTATGATATGTGATACCATCATGCCGCTTCTTTTAGAGCGCATGATGCTTATCGCGCCACCGGCAAGCTTCAGAGTAGGCCGAACAACCGCGTGCCCATATCCATCTGACATGGCCCACCCTAAGAACGGTGATCCTATGTAGTATGCAATACCGAACGGGATGATCGTACCCGGCGTAGATCCGAAGTCCTCAAACGTAAACGTTCGTGGAAGGCGCCCATGCCTGTCTAGCCATATCCACGACACACCGTCTGCGATATCCAAATAAGGGTATGTACAGATGCGATTTCCTTGTTTGTCGATCTCAACGTGTACCCCTGTGGCTAACTGTTTTCCGATTTCAAGCGCAGCAGCTGACTGCACCCACGTCAGTCGAAAATTTTCATAGGTATCATCAACCATCAGAGAACCCGCATCATTTCTGATTTCTGCGTAATTCATAAAACACCTCAATAGAATCCATACATAGCAGCATAGGGGTTGAGTGATTCTGCCACCCCCGGGAAGTAGGGAAGCGTAGGAAATTCTGAATCAAAATTACCGTTTGGCTTGAGCGGCAGAGTTACAGTAAAACCCTGGCGGTCTTCCCAAATTTCAACTTTTGCAGTTGCGCCTGCGTAGGGGTTATATGGTGTTTGCCAAAAAAGGAAATGTACCCATATTCGATTTTTTTCGGGGTTTGACACATGGATATGCCTGCGATATGTATACTCGGCGCTCTTGCCAACAAGCTGCACGACGCCGACGATACGCGTCACTCCGCATGCCGTATCAAGGACACAAGATCCGCGTGCATTATAGAGTTTAAGTCCTGCCTGTTGTCCCATCTGTGCATCACCTCAATTAAACACGCCAATGCGCACCCGCGCCAAGTTATTCTCGTCAAACACCTCAATGAGGTTATCAGATATCTCCGTCCGCGCACCCGTTTCTTGCGTTCGCAGTTTTCCGATGCGTGCGCTCAATGCAGATAGGCTCCCGACACTGAGTTTGTCTGCCGTAACCGCCCCTGCCTGTAACATGTGATTGGCGATGATATTGCCGTCAAACTGAGTATTTCCCGTGATATGCAGAAGCCGCCCGTCGATACGCACGCCGTTCGGTGCAATGTTAATCGCTGAGATGACATCGCCCTGGTTGACCTTGAGCTGCAGTCCGTTATAGAGCTGCGTGATGGCACTGTACCCCGAGGTCTGCGGGTTGCCCGAGAGGCGTGCAACAATGGACGACACGCTGTCCTGCGCTGCTTTTACCTGTGTACGAACTTCATCCGCCGTATTCTGTGCCGCCGCGGCCGCGCGTTTTGCTTCTTCTGCGGCCTGCGATGCACCGGGGCTCGACTGCATATCCTGCAGTTTCTTCGCGAGGGCCGCATCAAGGTCTTTCTCCGAAATCGTCAGATTCTCAATAGCATCTTTGTCGATTTTCGACTTGATGATAACTTCATGCGGCGCAGACAGCGCACCGTCCCCAAACACATCAAAGCACGCCGCCTGCACCGTGTAGATGCCCGCTGCACCTGTGTAGGAAACAAATAGGCCCGTCGTTTCGAGTGTCTCGTTGATGCCGGCACCCGAGATATGCACGCGCGTACCGCTCACATTTTCGGGCTTATCCTGGATAGAAGTATTGAATCCTTGCAGCGTATTCGTGATCTTGATCGTCGGTGCGGTCGGTGTCGGAAAATCGTAATGAATACTCAGAGGATCGCCGTATCCTTTCTGCGGATTGTGCCCGTAGACAAGCACAGTACCACTGCGCGCCGTAAGCGCTACTGCAGAGCGGATATCGGCGGTCTTTGCGAGCAGGCCTGCCAGCTGTCCAGTGTTGCTGTTTGTCCGCACCTCGTAATAATCAATATAGGTGTTCGTCACAGCGTCCCATGCAGCCGATACTGCCCCGCCCTGCAGCTGTACTTCGCCGCTGTGCGGCGCATCCGGCACGGCGACACTGCCCGCCGCAACTGTCGCGGTGATCGATGCCTCTGCCGTCTCAGCAGAAACCACACCCGAGCGGTTGATCGCTCGGATGCCGAACGTGTACGTCCCGGATGCCGGGATAAAATAGCTGTGGCTTGTCCCGCCGATCAGATCGACAAGCACAGTACCAGCACCATCAAAGAGCCGATATCCAAGGATATCTGTCTCTGGATTCGCCCGCCACGTCAGCTGCAGAACGCTGCTGTTTCCCGCATCCTGCGCGGCGGCAAACCCCTGCACCTTTGAGGGCGGCGCATCCTTCGGCGCCGTGTAGACGGTCTGCGTAGCCGCATTTCCGGAAAGTCCGAGATCGTTGTAGCAGGTGACGCGGACGGTGTAGCTGACTGCCGCCGCGACGCCCGCGATTATGGTGCTCGTTGCATTGCCGTCATAGATGCCCTGTGTCATGTACTCCGTCTCGCTGTCGCGCCTGTACTCGACTTTGATCTGCTTTGCAACAGCGCTGCGCGGCAAGCGCCACGAAGCGGCGAGGTCGTAGAGCGTCGTACCATCGGGCAGCGTCTTGATCTCCACAACAACCAGAAGATTGTTGACCGAGAGCTTATCGCTCTGCGTCGTGTAGTCGATGATCGGCACGTCGCTGTTATCGTCCGCGTAGAGCTCCGGATAGTACTCCATGCAGGTGATCTTGCGTGTCTGTTCCGTCATGCCCTTCGAGATCGAAAGCACCCGAAAGGGCTTTGCCTCCTTGGTCGCTTCCCCAAAGGTATAGAGGTCGTCAGCAGCAATCTCTGCCACCTGCGTGAGCGTGACGACCGCACCGGATACGCTCTGCACCTCGTAAGTGTGGAGCGTGTCGGTTTTGCTGTCGCGTACCATGAGACGGTACTGCTTGCCCTCTGACATCGTGACGGCACGATCGAGCGTAACGGCAGCACCATCAACACTGACAACACGGCCGCCGCTCCCCCAATCCGTCACATCATGCTGCAGGAGGATCACGTCGCCGATCGTACAGGCAATCGCATCCACAAAGGCATCAAACGTGCACGTCTGCAGCTCGTACTTATTGGCACGCAGGGCGTGTTTGCCGTGCGCATACGCTTGCTTGAGATCTGTGCATCCCATGAGCTCGATCTGCGTCGGTGTGGCAAGTGCCTCGCTGGCATCGTAGTCGTCGGCAAACACGGGCAGCACATCACGCTCGTAATTTTTCGCCGCATTCATGAATGAGATCTCTACGACGTTGGCACGCCCCTGCGTGCCCTGAAACTCCTCCTTAAAGCTGTCCTGCTTGATGTTTCCGACCGTAAAGAGCTGCGAGGGCTGCGCCGCATAGTCATAAACGCAGGTGAAACGCGTCCCCTGCATGATGACCTTACCGCGCCCAACGGCCTCCGGATAGCGCAGCGCCTCCCACGTCTGCATGGCAGAATCATAGATGTAGTTGAACGTGTACCCCTTCGCAGAGCACTGCTCCGCCCATGCCTTGAACATATCATAGGAAAGGCGTTCGGCGGCCTCTCCGCGCACAATGTAACGGTCACCGATCTTTCTGCACTGGTGCAGGATGTCATAACAAGCCCACGCGGGATTATCTGCGCGTTTCTCCTCATACACTTTGATGTATGGATTCCAGACGTAGACCGTTGAGCGCTCCTGCACCCATGTCACCGTAGGATCGTTGCCGCTCAGCTGCTCTGTCGCAAGTGCACGGATGCCGATGAGCGCTTTGCCGGGGTGGATAAAATCGTCATATACAATCTGCGTGAGCTGACTCCAATAGACGCGGTTGACATGGCGTATGGACGTTCCGTCTTTAGACGCACAGCGCATACGCACCTCATACCGACCGGCATGCAGCCCCTCAAAACGGTAGACACGATAGATTCCTCTGTTCGTTGACTCGCTGATTCGCCCTGTATAGTTTCCGTCAACCGGCATCCCAGTGAGGGACTTCATCCACCCCCCATCTTTGTAGGTCAGAAATGCGTCTGTCCCGGTACTGTTGCAAAGCGGCAAGCGCAGCCAATCAGACGTGCTGCCGACCATACGGCATTCAGCAGCGAGCGCAATCCCTGTTCTGCTCATGCCGCCCTCATCATTACTGTAATACAGTCCATTCGGCAATGCGACGGTCAGCTCGATACCTGTGCACTCATTTCCCTGTACCTCGTGTGTCGACCACTCCTGCGAAAGCTCATAGTTCAGCTGCTGATCGGCGTAGGAGTCCGCAAAATTCGGGATAACTGCCTGATCGTTTGTACCGAGACGGATATCGATCTGCACATCCTTATAATTGCTTGCGGGATTTTCGTTGATGCGAATATTTCGGATATCCTGGAGCTCCCCTTCGCCGGCGCAGTAGAGCAGATGGAGATACTGCCGTGCACCATCGCTGATGATGTGGCGCGAGAGCAGAACGCCGCCCGACTTCATCGCTCCGTAGGTGATGGCAAGCGGGTGTCCCTGCCCTGTGAGTGTCGATGTCCCCGCCCAGCCGTACGTCTGCGACTGCTCCGTGTTGCTCATATCAATACGCGGACGATTGAGACGCGCAACAAGAGAGCCGCCGATCATGCCGATGGCGATAGCCGTCACCATACGCCACCCCATGGAGAGCCCGCCGAGGATCGCACCGCCCGCGATGCCGGCCGTCAAAAAGGACAGACCAACCGAGAGGATCATGCCGAATACCTTGCCCTCGACGTGCGGCACGATAACGATGCAGTCCCCATCAAGGGGCACGGCGTCCGGATCGCAGAGTATGCCGTTGATGGAATATTGCCATCGCCCTGGCTCGCAGAAATACGAGCTGAGCGGCATGCCGTCACGGCACACAACCTCCTGCATCTCCCGCTTTGTCACGTCAAAGGGATTGCGGACGATGACGAGCTGTATCATGCCTTGCCTCCTGTATATCGATAGATCCCAACAATGCGCCGTCGATAGCGCTCCAACTGCTCAATGCAGACGCCTGCATATTCCGTCGAGTGCAGGAATTTCCCGCCGCCAAGGTAGATGCCGACATGGTCCGCTGCGCGTCCCGTGAGATTCATCGCGAGGATATCCCCTTCCTGCGGTTCTTGCACCGGAGTCCACTCGGAAAGCCCTGCATCCGAAGGAGCACCGCTCATCCAGTAATCCGTATACGGGCGCAGCGTGATTCCCTGCGCCGCGTACCACGCAACGACGAGTTCCCAACAGGGCAGCTCTGCCCATGTCTTGCCCACAAAATCATGGATTGTTGGACGCATAGAGACCTCCCTGCGGTATTGTCGCCTCACCGCCGAATCTTTCGTTATTCTTTAGTTCACGGCAGCGCTTGAGTGTTTTATTGCATTTGCTCGCAGCCCCCTTGTAGCCGCACTCAAGTCCCTTGAACTTAAAGGGACAGTAGTCTTTCATCATACGCACCGGGGGGAATCTTCGAGTAAACGAAAAATCCGTCCCGAGCGTGAACGTCACCCACTCCACATCACAGCTGACCCCCGTCACAACGAAGTATTCCTCAACCTCAGCAATATCGGGAATATCTGTGTGGAATACGCGGATAATCACCTTGCACCCGCCGAGGCCGTTGTTCTCCTCGACGTAGCGCTGTATCGTTCCCGTCACGTTGGACACGGTGAGCCTTACGTTCGGCAGCTCCTTGCTGTCCTCCGTGATGTCCTCGAGTGAGAAAGGGAAGGCGGTGTATTCCTGGCCTCCGAGTGTGAGATTTTCCGTGTTGTTGACAAGATAGAGCGGATTGCCCGGAATCTGCGCTTCGAGTGCAAGAAGCCACACGCCGCTGGTCGAGATTTTATTTTTCTCGATGATACTTGCCTGTGATAGATTGAGCATGTTATGCCTCCGTCAGCTTGATGCTGCCCTCCCAGTACCCGTGATTGGTGCAGGAAAAGGAAAAATCCCCGTCAAAGCGTACGTTGAGCACCTTACCGGAGAAACTCCCGCCCGCGCCCACAGGGTAGGGCCAGCGGAATGGAACGGCACCGTTCACCTCGCGATAGAATGCGCGCAGCTTTTCATAGTCCTGTTCCGGCAGAGCCGTCCACGAGAGTTCAAAGGACATGGGCGTGCGGGTAAAACGCTTGCGCGCAATGATGACCTGATTCTCGAGTTTGCCCTTGATCGCCGTGTCCGGAATCGTCTCCTTGATCGGATAGATCGGCGGCACAATATTCGGAAAGTCCATTACACCGCCCCCTTGATTACGTCACGCATGCCATTGCGGTTCGTCGCAATGGCATCGATCATGATGCTTGTCACCCACTCCGAGCCGTTAAACTTCGTCTCTGCCGTCCCCGTCATGCGCTCGTTGGTATTGTTGTTGACAATCACGCGGATATTCGGCGCCGCCCCCCCACCGCTCGAGAGCGAATTAAAGATACGCCCCGGCTGTGTCGGCCGAAAAATCTCGGGGCCGCGCTCACCGACAAGGTAGGTCCTGCCGGACGCGACAGGACCACCTGTTGCACGATAGCTTGGTACCGCTGCGTTTGCCTGTGCGGAAGGAATACCGCCGCCTCCGCCGAATCCCGGGAGAATCATCGAGAGCCAGCGCGTAATCATCTGGTTCATGACAAATTTAACGATAGCATTCAGCATGTTTTTGAGCATGTTCGAAAATGCATCTTGAATGCCCTTAAAACCATCCGTGAGGACATTTTGAAAGCCGCTTGTGAATCCATCTGCCATCGATGTAAAGAGCGAGTCCGTCATTTCCTTCATTTGAGCGCCCGCATCCCGCAGGTGCTCGTACTGCTCCTCTAGTGTCGCACGCAGAGCCTCCTGTGTTGTCTGCGGAGACTTGCGCAGAGCCTCGATGCGCTGCTGGTCGAGTTTTGCCATCTCAGCGGCCGCCCACTGTTCCACTGCGACACGAGCCTCAGCGGAGTCCTTCGTCATGGCGACTTCTTTCAGACGGTTTTCCTTCTCACGGTTGAGCTTTGTCACACCGATCTGATATGTCGCCTCTGCCTCCGCGCGTACGTCTTTATTCACCTGCGCCCATGTAAGCGCCGTCTCGCTGCGCAGATCTTCGTTTGCCTCGCGCCACGCCTTTGTGACCTTTTCCTTGACGATATTCGCATACTCATCGAGCTTGGCGCGCAGGGCGGTCGTATCAATGCCGAGGTCGGCCGCCTCCTTGATCTCCTTCTGCATCTGCTCCATCTTCTGGTGGAGCGCATCCATGCCCTTCTCGTAGGTCGTGCCGACCTCATTCACGATGTCATGCGCAAGAGATGCGATGCTCTGCTGTACCTTCTCCGTAAGGCTTTTGATCTTTTCTGCGAGACGCTCTGCCTCGCGTGCTGCTTTATCCGTAGATTTATGGGCTTTTGGCTTTTTGCCGCCGCCCCATGTTGATGCTCCGGTGCCTTTTTGCACTGCTGCCTCAGTACGTCGCGGGACAATAATATCGCCATCGAGACCGTCACCAATTTTTGCTGCGCTTTCGCCAAAACGCACGGCACGCCAAACCCGCCCACGCGCACGCACATCATCCACCGAGTCGGATGCCGAGCCAATTAGATCGGATGCCGCCTTGACGATGGCGAGTTCCTTGACGGCAGCGATTGCCTCCTCAACCCATGCGATAAATCGCCGTACATACCCGATGGCCGTCTCCATCGACTCATAGACCCAATCTGCAGCCGCCTGGAATGCATTTTTGAAGATATCAATGACAGGCGTGACCGTTTCATCAACCTCTGCCACAATGCCCGCGATGAAATCAATCACCGCCGTGCAAAACTCCCTGACAACATCTGTCGCAGCGCTCCATACATCCGCTATCACAGAATAAATACTATCGAATGCATCAGCGACATGTGTCTCCACGGTCAGCACAACATCGAGAACCGTGTCGAGAACGCTTGCAATCGCACCAATCACACCGAAAACGGCCCTGCCAATCACACGTGCAATCGGCGTGATCGGTCGAAGTGCCATGAGCGCGATGCTGCCGACATCCAGCAGGACGTTCGCAAGTTTGGAAAATTCCCATAGGAGTGTCTCCGCGACTGGCTGAACGCCATTGAACCCCTTCTTGATCGTCTCCCAGAACGTGGACATCTTCTCGAGCAGATCATCCGGCAGAATACCCGCGAAGAGGCTTTTCCCTCCCTGAACATTCGCGAGCATTGTGTCCGTGATGTTCTTGATCTCAAGGAGCATGTTCTTCGCATCCTCAAAGAGAGGCAGCCCGGAGAGCCCGAACGCCTGCCCGATGTTGTCCTTGATGTTCGACAGCACGCCCTCGAACGTCTCTGACTGCTTTTTCATCATCTCTGGAAAACGCTCGTTCATGCCGTCGATGAGTGCTTTGATTGCAACATTGGCATCAATGCCGAGTTCGCCGATACGCGCAAGTTCTTCTTTCGTGAGACCTAGATTCTTCGCAAGGATGTCTTTGACAGGTACTCCGAGCTGCGCGAGCTGCATGACATCCTGCCCCATGAGCTGCCCCGTTGTCCGGATCTGTCCGAACACGAAAGCCAGATGATTAAATCCATCCTGGCCGCGTCCGAGTCCAGATGCGGCATTGCCGAGTGCCGTGAGTGTCGGAATAATCTCTTGGGCATCATATCCAAACGCAAGGAGCTGCTGCGCGGCATCTCGTACTCCCGGCATTTCAAACGGCGTTTCTGCAGCGAACTTCTGCAGGTCGGCAATGATAGTGTCCGCCAGCTGCGCAGAGCCGAGCATCGATGTAAATGCAACGCGCGTCTGCTCAAGCTGTGCATTATAGTCGATAAATGCAGACTTACCCGCAGAGAGTGCCGAATTTAGGGCGGTTACTGCAATTGCAGCAAGCCCTGCCTTTGTGGCAAATTCTGCGAGGGCGTTATTTGCGCCAGCGATATTCGCCTCTGCGCCGCCCGTATCGACCTTGACACTAACGACCTTGTCACGGATGCCCGCCAGCTTATCCCTGACGCTCTGCACGGCTGCCTGTGCTGTGCCTGTATTCGCCCGCACATTGATCGTCTGATCTTTGATCGATGCGACTGTCTGACGCACGCGCTCAAATGCGGCCGTTGCATAGTCACGCGCACGTATCGCAATGGAAATCTCTTTATTTGCCATTCTTGTTACTCACCTCCTGCAGCATTACACCCTCAAGCGTCTGCACCTTATGCAGCATGGCAAGGTCTAAGTCAATCCCTAAGACCTCTGCCACCTGCCGCACGGCAACATAATCGATGCCAACAACACCCTCGAATGACGTGCGCATCTGCGTCTGTATGTGCCGCCACAGTGCCCACGCCTCCATATTCTCGTCCATCAGTGCAGGACGTTCGAATTCACATCCACTGCAAGGCGGATGCTTCCCTTCCTGCGCGTATACCTCACGACACATAGCGCAGTATTCGGGGCTTTCCGACATCTCCCACCGATAGACGGCCTCTAGTTTTTTACTTCGGTCTCCCGACCGTACGTCATGGCGTAAGTATCCGTCGCGATTCGGAACGCCTCGCTGTACGGCATATCGTCGGCGATCTGCCCTGCGTAGATGTTGTCGAGGATCCAGTCCACCATGCCCGTAGTCGCAGCGGCGCTCTCGTCCCTATCCACAAAAGCGGGGTCATACCCCGCCTTACGCAGCTCCCGCATTTCCTTCACGGTGAGGGAGCGGATTGGGATAATGTGCTTTTTTTCGTCTGCCATATGTCTTTACCTCCTGCTTAGTATGCTTCCTGCTGGTTCTTGAGCGTCGTCGTGACGATGCTCGTGCCGTCTGCCGAGAATGCACGCCACTTTACATCGACAACCACACCAGAGGGGCCGCTGATCTGCGCATCGAACGGCTCGAACTGTACGGTCGGCATTGCAAAAACGAGCGATGTATTCTCGTCGAGCTTGAATCCAATCTCCATAGCGACGGCAGCACCTGTATCTGCCTTGTCCATCCACTCAGTAGATGTAAAAAGCGCCTTCAGACTGCCCGAGACCTTCATCAGCCCCTCCGGAATATCCCCGCGCACCCCGCCTCCTCCGACAACGTACTGATCACCATCGAGGTTCGCGCTCACCTCAAGCGAGCCTTCCTTGACGATACGGCTCTCCGTGCCGTCGATCTTGATGTACGCATGGTTCTGTGCAATGCGCAGGAGTTTTGCCGCCTTTGCCGCGCTGTCATACGCCGCAGAATCCTGCTCACGCGATGCGCCCATGACGCCATATTTGAACGTCATTTCGCTGTCCTGCCCGTAGTCAACGGAGAAGGTGTTGATCTTGACGCCCTTGTAGCGGATGTATTTGCCTAGGTCAGGGAATGCCTTCTCGATGATGATGGACGGCTGATTATCCTTGACCGCGAAGATGTGCGTCTTGTTCGCAGTCGTACCCGTGGTCTTGGGGCTGCCGAAAAGTGCCTTGAGCATATAGCCCGAGGATACATAGTCCGCCGGCATCTCGATGTCCCCGTCCACGCTGACGCGCCCGAGGGCCGGCTGCGTATCGTTGCGCGTATTCGTGATCGTGTCCGACTCAATGAGCGTCTGCGCCTTCGAGAGGTCGTTGCTGTTCATCGGCAGGGCGACCCCCTTTTTCGTTCCTGGTGCGACTCCAAACGAGGATTCAAAGTCAATCACCATCGCGGACTTATAGCCGCGTGCCTGTTGTGCCATATCGTTCCTCCTTATGTTTCCTCATAGACGATGATCTCGATGCTCGTACGGCTGCCAACAAGAGGGCGCACGCTGTCCCCATCGCCACCGGTCTCGATAATGCGCACCCGCATGAGCTGCACACCGTCCGCGATATATGTGGTCTCCTTTTCATAACGCCGCAATGCGGCCATCAATGCCCCTTCAAGATGGGCGAGCGCTCTGTATCCTTTTTCCAGGTACGAAACACCCGATTTCACCCATGTATCGACGCTGACCTGCACACGCATATCCTGCACAAGATCATCGCTTGCAGGACGCTCACGATCACGCTGAATGAAAATCAGCCCTTTTCCGTTTTCGTTGGGGCGCACATCACTCGGCTTGTAGCCGCCGATATAGACCTGATCGGCGATGTCTGCCGTGCGCAGATAGTCGCGCAGGCTCTCAAGTACCTTGAACCACAGCATACAATCACCCCCGATACAGTTCTATGCTGCCATAAGAAACGGTCTGAGCCTCGCCTGTGAGTGCAGCCGCCGTCATGGATGCCTCAAGCCGCTTCATTTCGTCGCGGTAAAAACTGTATTTCCCCGCATAGCTGTCCTTATCGTCAGCACTACCGCTGCCCCATGCCTGTGCCCCCGTGTAGCTCTTGCGTATGCACAGCTCGCGGAACACATAGACCGTGAGGAATCGCCGCACATAGTAGGTCGGCTGCACGGTATCCCATGCAACCCCGAGACCTGCCGCCGCTGCACGCAGGTACTCCTCAGCCTCTGTGATGAGGTCAGCCGTCACGGACGCGCCAAGCAGTTCGTCCTTATCCTGTAATGCGTCTGCTTGTAATAGCATCCTCCACCTCCCTCAGTGCCCGCTCCGTATAGCGGTCAAATATATTCATGATCGTCTCCTGATTGGATTCGAACGCGTCATAGATAAACGGATCCGGATCCCATCCGGGAAAGCGGACGCGCTTGGCAAACAGGAACTTGTTCCCGTCCGCCCAGCGCAGCGCCTTCCTCCGATTGGGGAAAATGTCATGCGGTTTGATGCCCTCATGGATGAAGACAGCATAGGGCACGACGTTCCCATCAAGGTAGACGTGCTTTTCCATACTTGGCTCATCCGGTTTAATCCTCACCGCCTTCATAAGCTGTGATTCCCGCTGTTTATAGCGGTGTTCCATCTTGGCAGTCGTCGCAACCTCCACCGCACTTGCCTCAACCGCAAGCCGAAGGTTACAACGGAACGCCTCAATGCTGCTCATCACCCTCGGGGCTCGGATTGTCCTCCGCGCCGCCCTCATCGGTCTTCTTGCTCTTGCCTTTGTCGCCCTTAGGCTCTTTGGGATCCTCCGGCTTCTTGACCTTATGCTCCTCTGCTTCGAGTGGCTCGAGCTCAAAGCCCTGCGCCATCAGCTCTGCTGTCCGCTCCTCCGTTTCGGAGTACTGGACCTCATTCAGTCGTACAAGTCTTGTCATCATAATCCTCCTTATGCGCCCGTGTTAACCCAAACGCCCGCGAGCTTGTTGCTCGGGATCCAGATATCGTGGAATTTGCGGTAGTCAAGCTTCCACGCATCCGCCGCCTGATTTGTGCCCGGGTCAAAAATGCGAATCTTGTCTGTCTTGGAGATTGCGATCGGCGCTTTGCGCGCCATGATGATCCAGTTGATCGACTTGGCTCCGGTATCTGGCTTAAATCCGCCCGCTTCCTGTCCTGTCGTCTTGCCGTCTGCAAAGACATATGCTGTCTTCATGCGATCGGAGGGGACGGAGAGGATCGGAATCTCGTTATAGGTCTTAACCTTTGTGCTCACTTCACCTGCCTTGAAGTCCGCAACATCGAGATACCGCGTCACATCCTTCGCGTTATTGAGGATGGTGCGTACAGGGATTGGCATGATAATTACCAGCGGCTCGCTTTCGCCGACAATATCCTGGATTTTTGCAATCTCCTCATCGAGCTTGCCGAGAATGTTGTCTTTGCTCGGCGTAAATGCCGCCGACTCATGCGATGCGCCCTTGGCAAGTGCTGCGATGCGCGAGTAGCGGTAGGCGTCAATCTCCGTCGCGACCTGCGTTCGCTGAAACTCGCCCATGACAGCACCAGCCGTCGCGATGAAGTTGCTCTCGTTGACGTCCATCGCATCGAGATGGAACGTGCGGCCGCGGTCCTTGGTGAGCGTGTAGTCCTTGTAGGAGAGCGTCACCGCGCCGCGATTGAAGCCGTTGTCGCGGCTGTAATCCGCGAGTCCGGACGTGGAGATGGACGGCATGCGAACGGTATCGCCGCCGTCATACTGTACGTTTGTAGCGTTCGCCTCCATCCAGCCGGATGTAGCATCCACGATCATCCGCTCATCGAGCTTTTTCTGATAGAGTTTCGCCATCTCAAGCGTATTGATTGCCATGTGTCATTACCTCTTTCTGTTTAACCTCCGAGCGAGGCGGCAATCTGCTCTTCCAGCGTTCCGCCCGCGCCGTTATCCTGTGACCTGCCGTCACCGCTGCCGCGCCTCTGCATATCCTTAACCGCCCACGCTTTTCCGTCGAGCCATTCTGCAGCACAGTCCGCAATGCTTCCCTGCGTACCGTCTGCCTTGGTATAGCAGTATGCACCATCCTCGGTGACCTTGATGTTCGGAACGACCAATTTTGCAAACTCCTGCGGGTCAACGGCATTCGCCTTTGTGAGAGCATCAACCGTCTGCGCCATGATGTCCGCCTGTACGCGCTTTTCCTCAGCGGTTTTGCGTGCCGTCTCGGCGGCCTCATACTTTTTAGCAAGATCTGCGATCTGCCCCTGCAGTTTCTGCATTTCGGTCTGTGCTCCTGCGCCCTCTTGCCTCGCTGCGCCGAGCTGCGTCTCCAGCTCTTTGTGCTTCGTTTCGAGCTCCCCGTGCTGCTTCTTCAGCCCGGTAAGCTCCTCCTCTGCCTTGTTTTTGGCGATGCGTGCATCTGCCGCCTCCTTTCGGACGCCCGCCAGCTCGCTTTTGATGGTCTCCACCATCGCTGCGCCGTTCTCTGCAGCCTCCAGTGCCGCATATACCTCTTTGAGTTCCATGTTGTTTGCCTCCTGTGCAAATAGCCTTGCGGGCCTCAATCCCGCGCATAAAAAATGCCCTGCCGTCAAGCACGGAGGGCATGAAAAAACCGCCTACATTGCCTGTAAGCGGTTTTAGTGAACGTTGATCTTCTCAATCTCTGATAAAAGAAACTCTATACATTCCCCGGACTCGTTTTTAATTGTGACCGATTCCTCTGCCAACGTGTCGCAGTTGGGGATAAGCTCTTCATCAACACAGACACCTCTATGCTCCATGCCATCCACGTCAGTAATATACAGATTATGCCCGCCCATAGAGCCGTGTTCCTTATGTAGCTCTGACATCGTCAAGCTCATAATTCTCCCCTCCTCGGAACGCAATGTATCCCCCTTATTGCCAACGTGTACGGTCGATTGCTCAGTTGGTAAGACACTGCCGCCAGAGAGCAGATAAAGTCCCATATCCCTCTATAAGCGGCTTTAATTGAGATCCTCGATCTTCTCAATCTCGGCTCTCATAATTTCAATTCCGTATTTCCCGCCGAAGGGCTTAATCATAATGCTCTCCTCCTCCGGCTCATAGTCAGGCGGTCCGAGTACATCCTCAATATAGCCCTCATACACTTCTCCATCCTTGCAGCGTACTCTTGCCTTTTGACCTACGAACTCATACCACTCTTTCAATTTGTTTCCCTCCTTTCGTTCGTCGGAACAGTGTGCAGCCCCCTGTTAGAAAAATGCACCATGCTACAGTGTACCTCGGTCTTACCTCCTGTGGGAGACACAAGCCAACAGCCTATATCAGGGTGATATATCTTCACTTTTTTTGTCCAATTTCCGACCTTTGTAAACCTTATGTCAGCGTGACCTGATTGAAGTTCTGTGCAAATCCGCTCGGCAGAGATCAAGGCATCATCGGTGTAGTAGCTTTTCCCTTCCTGGTAAAGCTTGCTACCTTTGATGTGAATTTCCTGCCGCGTCGTAAACTCTTTCGTGCAAAATGGTGATCGGATAAAATCCCAAACTCTTCGCTCGTGAACCTCAACCGATTCTCCGGGCTGCCGCTTCGCGATGTCCTCTATGTTTATTTTACCATCATGAATAAATGGTTTCAAGGATTTCGGGATGTTTTCAAATCTCCCCTGCAGCTTCGCGCCGCTGTACCCTCGTGCCTTTGCCGTCCAGCTGACTCCGCCCCGCACATCCTTCTCTCCGTGAATCCCGAGGATCATTTGCCGGTGATGCAGGTCGACGCTGTCAAGATACTCCCTGCCGCCCTCCTCGATGCGCTCCCTCGGCGTCTCGTTGTCGAGCATACCGCGAATAACGGGCTTCAGAAAGCACATGCAATGCGGATGGGCGGGTAAACGCGGGACTTTGTCCTTCGGGAACACACCCGCACCCATGCCGTAGAGATTCGCCTTTGCATACAGATCACAGATATCATAGCGCGGATGCCGTCCCGAGAGCTTCCACTGATAGGCAACACAGTCGTCATTGTTATCCCACTGGAGCAAAAAACCGTCTTGGTACGCCCGTGCCATCTCCGTCCGTGCGATGCGATCCGCGAAGTAGCGCGTCCGCTCCTGCGTGGCAGCATATATCGCTTTATCGAGCGCTTTTTCGTTTTGATCCTCCAGCGCATTAACCAGTTGCGAATATGCTGCACGCATGCCGGCGGTTGTGCCCTTTGCAATCTGCCGACGAATGGGCTTTAGCGCGGCCAATATCTGGCCACGCGAGACACCTGCACGACGAGCAACCTGCGTCAAGTCCTGCAGGAATTTCGGAAGGGACTGTGTCGGGATAATGCCCGCTTCCTGGTATCCATCAAAGATCGCAAGGCTCGCTTGACGGTATGTGGCGCTCTTTTTGATCTGCTCCGAGATCGTCCGGGCGACCAACTCCCGCACGAGGATCGCACCGCGCGTTGTACGCTCCGACAACGTCAATCCGTCCGGTGCCCATGAGTGCGTAAACAGGCGATCTGTGATGCCCTGCGGCAGCGCCTCGCCATATCCGCGCTCTGCCTCTGCACGTATTTGATCGATCAACTCGCCAAACAGCACGCGCATGACCGGATATTCGCGATATGCCTGCCGTACTGCGAACGGCACGGCATAGCCCTCTGCAATAAGCTCGCGAATACGTCGCTCAAATGCGTCTATCTCCGCCCGCGGCGCTGTCTGTCTCATCGTCCTCGTCTCCGTAGGTCTTTTCCTGCTCTATGACGGCGGCCGCCGCCTCGAGTTCGCGGATGATCGCGTCATACGCAGCGGGTTCGAGATTCGGCAGATACGCCTCAAGTACTTTTCGTGCAACCTCCACTTGATACGTCTTGCTGTCAAGCCCAAGATCAAGCGCCGCCTGTGCCTGTGCAAGGCCGTCTGCAACATCCGAAATCTTGAAGTCGCGAGGGTATTCGCAGACGTAGCCGATCGCCTCACCCGTCCAGGCCTCATAGAGTGCGACAATAGCTTTCTCGGCCTCCTCGCACTGGATCGCAAAGTCGACGAGCCGTTGATTCGTCCGCTCGAAGTCCCACTGACGCGCGACGCCGGATTTCGCTGTCTGCACGCCGATGACTGAGTCGATGCCGCTCATGCGATACATCTCCCCGATGAGTCGGTCGATCTGATCGGTCAGCACCTGCGCAGGAGCCGCATCCGGGGATATGTAACTCGGCGGGTGCTGACTCTCCGGCGGATAGGTGAGCACGTTGTTCGTCCCGATCGTGATATCCTTCGCGCCGTTATCCGGCATAACGAGGATGCTGAACGTCTGATTCTGCAGGATCTGCGTATGCCAGCTGCACAGCTGATAGACGTAGTAATTCGTTTGCGCGACGGAAAGAAATTCGGGCGGAGGCAGCACCTCCATTGGGTCGTTGCTCCGCCCGAACCACTGCACGACCGGGAGACGCCCTAGACCGTGCTCCCCCTGCCGAATGATCTGCTTGTTTTCGTCCGCAACGGCCCACGCTGTTTCGGTCCAGGTGTAATACTGCGTCTTGGTCTTATCCTCCGAGTCCTTGATGGTGCTCTGATACCCAAACTCAACCATGCGGCCGTGGTCGTCAAAGCGCCAGTGCGTCACCTCGCTCGGCAGGACATGCACGAGATAGGGCAGCGCCCGCTTATTGAGACTGTCCTGCACCGTCGCACCGATCTCCACCTCGTTGTTGACGATGACATAGACGACGCCATAGAGCTTCGCCATGACGGCAAGACGGCGAATATAGTTTTGCAGGTCTGCACCGGTGCGGTCGGCATCATCAAGAAACACCTTGAATTTCGCCGTGTCCGTGTACTCACGCTTGATCTCGTTGCGAAAGATCGGGTCGACGGACGCATTGACGATCGGCCCAGTGTAGTTGAGATAATACGCGAGCTTTTTGCGCTTGGCGTAGTTCTCCGCACTCTCACGGGCGTGCCGGACAAGTGCACCGCCATCCTTAAACTGCCCGTCACCATAATACGCATCGCGCAGGAGCTTATAAGTCTCTGCCATTTCGTTGATGTCCAAATGCGTCCCTCCTTAGTAGATATTGCCGCGCATCGCCCGGATGCGTTCACCCGCCGCAAGTTCCTCCGTCGCATAGCGTACTGCGTCAATCGCGTGGTTATCCTTATCCGGATAGGCGGATATAAATTGCCCGTCTTTGTTGCGCTCATATTCATAGCCAATGAACTCGCGGTAGGTGTTCGGTGCGCGTCGCTTGTCAATGTAGATGCGCCTGCGCCCCTGCAGCCAGTGGATGCCGTATGCAACGGAGTCGGGTCCCTTGCGAGCTGCGTGTACATCCAGACCAAGCCCACGCATTTCGGCGATGCTCTTCGGTTCTGCAGCGTCTGCGGTCAGGTGTTGCTCGTGTAGGCGCGGCAGGATTCTCCGTGCCGCCTGTGCATTCGTCAGCTTCTGCTCATAGATCTCGCCGAAGATGTATAAATCCTCGTGCTTGGCATCGTAGTGCGTGGAGACAAAAGCAAGAGGGTCAACAGCAAAACCAAAGTCAAGACCGTGATAGAGGCGGTCAAAGAGCGCTATATCTGCATCGCTCATCTCCATGTCCTCGACGTTATCAAATACGCTGCCGCCCGTGCCCGTGACCTCACCGAGGTATTCGTGCCGGTACAACGTCTCGTTTTTGTCCCGCAGCCGCTCCGCTTCTCCGATAAACTGCTCCCCGAGCCATGCGGGCGGGACGCCCAGATACGTCGATCGGTGCACAATGCGATCATCACGATCGAACAGCGCCTCCTCATTGACCCAGTTATTGCGGCTCTTCGGTGGATTGTACGAGTAAAACACCCAGTATCGCTCGCCGCCGCGTAGGAGCGACTGCAGGAGACTTCGGATCTCTTCCATGCCCGTGAATTGGTCGAGCTCCTCAATCCACACGATACCAACGTACCCGAATGGCAGCTTGAGTGACTTGACCTTATTTCGGTCGTCCACACCGAGAAAGAGTATTTTTTGTCCCGTGCGGCGGTACTCGAACGACAGCGGACTCACACGCGCCGCGAATGCATCGGATAACCCCAGCGCATCAATCGCCCATTCGACCTGGTTGTATACACTGTTGCGCAGGGTATTCGCCACCTTGCGCAGAACGACCGCATGACAGCGCGGATTCTGGAGGAGCATAAGCGGCACGCAGAACGATGCAAAGCTAGACTTCGTGGACCCGCGCCCACCCGCGAGCCAATAGTGCGTATAGTGGTGCCCCTGCACATCAAAGAAGAGACCGTCGAAACTCGGCGCAATTAGTTCTGCAACATTGACCCTCCGTTCGTTCATTCCGTCTCCTCCCTCTCAAATACAAACGTGATCGATGCAGCACCGTCCGATCGATCATCATCAAGCGACTTCTCTTTTAGTTTGACTTCGCGCTCCCGGAGACGAACATCCGCGCTTTCGCCGATCGTGTCCAGTAGGATCTTCATCATCTTCGGATCGCCGGCGCAGGCACTCCGGACAATGCTGCCGAGCACCGCGTCACCGACCGTGAGTCCGTCGTCCTTGATTCCCGCAGCTTGCATAATGCCATCTCTGAGATCAGGATGCAGCTCCTTCATCGAGAGCGCGACCGCCTCCTTGAGTGCCGTGCGCAGCGCTTTCTTGCGGCGCCGCGACTTGCCGCTCTCGATACCGCCTTTTTGTGTAATCTCTCGGAGCTCACTCGGAGTTCGCTCATGATTCGGAATCAGATTCTGCTCGTTCGCCATGCTACACGCTCACCACCTGCCTTTAATTTCGCACGCATACAAAAAGGGCGCCGCTCCTGCAGCACCCTCGATTATCAGCTTATACTATATCACAGGTCATATAGGCAATTCTAGGCAAACTTTTCTGGTACCTTGAATTGCTTTAATGCTCTCCCATGCATCCACGTCACTGTTCGGAACGCGTATCCCATCCCTACAGCAATATACTCCCACGATTCGCCCTGCAAATAGCGACGATGTAGCACCTCACGATAACGCCCGTCCACGATCTGCTCAATCTGTGCTTTTGCCTCCTCGCGCATGGCAATCAGCTCATCCCATTTCGCATTAACCCGCTCAGCGTATTTCTCAAGGGCTGCGATCGCATCCGAAAGATCACCGATGTGTGAGTTGCTGACCTTGTCCTTGTCGTACTCAATCGCCTTGAGATTCATAACATCATCTCGTGCACGCTGATAATCCATCTCTGCACTCCGTAGATCACTCTCTGCATCGCGGATACGTCTCAGATATTCTTTTGCTGTCATTCTGCTCCTCCCCAAATTCAATTGCTCTCTACCAGTTCCGGATTCGCATAGATGTTCCCGATCACCTCATAATACACTGTTGTCCCTTGATTCAGCTCCGGGAACATTTTACATAGATCCACTGCATCAGCTGCATCAGCAACAAATCCGCACTTTGCATCGCTCCACCGAATTACATAATTCACCTTTCTTTTCCCACGAATCACATCACCCTCGTAAATTTCGACGCCGTTCTTGTCCTTCGCGCCGATGTATTGCATCAGATGATCGGTATCGATAATCCCCTGCGTTCCCGACTTAGGGAGCCGACAAAAAACCTTAGCTTTAACGTCTTGAAAGTCTGCAACGATCACATGGCACATCTGTTTCTCTACCCAATCCCACGCCCTGAATTTGATCTCACGCATCTCTAGTCCCTCCTGCTTGTATAAATATCTCGAATCGCATCCGCTACGCTGTCCACTGTGAGCCATCCAAAAACTGAAACAGCACCAATAGCCATAAAATCCCAGAAATTCAGCATTTTATCCCCGCCTTCCTGCTCATCAGCTCTAGTAACTCTTTGCTGATTTCAGGCTCCTCGCGCTCCATTGTCCGCGCCATCATGCAGCGCATACTCGCGTTGATGATATGGCTATCACTCCGATCACCTGCGAGCCACATCGATAGATGGCGCAGAGCCCGTGCGGCGTGCTCCTCTGCAGGGATACTGCGCCACGTTTCGCCTGGATGTTTCTCCGCGCCCGCTGTCAGCCCGGTTGCCACCTCGTCAAGCCATCCGCAGTCAATGTACCGGTACTCGTTTTTCTCCTCGTCTTGTGGATATTTCTGATCTGCCATTTCTCTGACCTCCTGTCACTCAGCCTTGTCCGGAATAACATCCACAAAGCGCTCCTCCTCGAATCTCGTCAGCGCAGCGATCAGACCGCCCGACGGTACCGCAGAAACGAGTTCTGTGTCCACCTCCATCCGCAAGGGAGCGTATTTACGCATGGGCGGGTAAAAACGCACAGGAGCCGTGCGCTGCCGGAAGTAATCAACGAGATCAGAGAGGCGCCGCGCGTCGAACGCTGCGTAAAAGGTCTGCCCGTTCTCAATGTTCGTTGACATACTCGAAAACCGATAACTCACGTTCATTTTGGCACTGCGCATATACGCAGTAAGCCCATGCATGCGCCACGCCAGCAGCAAGGTCGCGATCTGCTTTTTCGGTGTACACGCGTTCACCGGCTTCATCGCTGCAAGAAATTCCGTAAACTCATTCGCACAGACGAGCGTATAGGGTTCGGTGCCAATAATCGGCGGCAACAGCTTGTCATAATTCGGCATTGCAGCGTGCTCGCACATAAGGTTGCTCTGTAAATCAAAGGTTCCCTCTCTGCCGGAAGCATCCTCCACCCAAATACAGCTGTACCGATTTGACACATAAGCCCGCCCTGCATGGTAACGAATCACTGACAAGGCTTCGTCCTTGCTCAGAATCTTCTTGGCATTCTTCATGAAAATCAGCATTTCGTAGTCCTCCTCAACGTACCCTATACTTATCAATGCGAGCCTTGAGGCTCTCAAGAACGAACTCCTGCGCCCGTTCCTTCATACCAATCGCGCGAAGGATGTCCTCATCGCGCGTATCCGTGCAGACGAGATGATGCACGATGACCGTCTGCGTTTGCCCCTGCCGATGCAGACGCTTATTCGCCTGCTGATACAGCTCAAGGCTCCAGTTCAGCCCGTACCAGACGACATGGTTGCCGCCGTCCTGCAGGTTCAGCCCGTAGGCGGCACTCGCGGGGTGTGCAAGGAGAATATCCAACTCGCCGTGATTCCATGCCAACTCATCCTCTGCTCCGCGCAGAATCCGCACCCGGAGATTCGTCTGCCGCAGTGCCTCAACGATCCGCGAAAGATCGTGCTGAAAGTTGTAAAAGACCAGCGCAGATTTCCCGCCCAGCTGCTCGATCAGCTCCATGAACGCCTCAATCTTACAGTCATGCACCGCATGCGGTTTGTGCTCCTCGTTGTAGACTGCCCCGTTGGCAAGCTGCTGCAGCTTGTTCGAGAGTGCCGCCGCACTCGCGGCCGTGATCTGCTCGCCGCTCTGCAGGAGTTCCAGCACCATCGTCCGCTCCATCGTGTCATACGCCCTGCGCGCCTTCGCATCCAGTACGACGGGGATCGTATCCTCGACCACGGGCGGCAGCTGCAAATAGTCTTCGGCCTTCATGCTGACCGCAATATCTCCGATGGCGCTCATAATGGCGTCCTCTGCACCGTCTTTTGGGTCGTAGGTATAGATGATGTCGCGCGACCGCTCCCCGGGGGTAAAATACCGATTACGAAAGCCTGAGAACGTGCTGCCGAGACGCTGCCCCCGATCCAGTAAATAGATCTGGCTCCAAAGGTCGATGATCCCGTTCGGGCTTGGCGTCCCCGTGAGAAGCACTGTCCGTTTGATGTGCGGATACATATACGAAAGTGCCTTGAACCGCTTCGCGCGCGGATTCTTGAAGCTGCTGGACTCATCCACGACCACCATGTCAAACGGCCAGTCGTTCCGGTAGTGCTCTACCAACCACGGCACATTTTCGCGATTTATGATGTAGATATCGGCGGGGGTATTTAGGGCTTTCAGCCGCCGTGCCTGCGTACCGAGAACCGTCTGCATCCGCAGGATATGCACCCCGTCCCACTTCGCCGCCTCGCGCTGCCATGTCGCCTCTGCGACCTTTTTGGGTGCGATGATGAGAACCTTGCGGACGGCGAACCGTGCGTATTTCAGATGATAGATCGCGGACAGCGTGATGATCGTCTTACCAAGGCCCATGTCCAGAAAGAGAGCGAGGCGCTCGTCCTCGATAAGACGATCAATGCAGTAGCTCTGATATGCGTGCGGCTTTAGCTCCACGTTCCAGCATCTCCTTTAACTCTTCCAGATACATCCGCACCTCATCCGCGCCGTATAGCGTGACAGCGGCGGCGCCCATTGCCCGAAGAGTATCCTGCTGTATCTTCTGCAGGCGCGTCAGCTGACCATTCTCCTGTTTGAGTTCGACAAAGATCACCTTGCCACCCGGAAGAATGACAATGCGGTCTGGCACTCCGGCATTCCCCGGCGATACCCATTTATACGCTTTGCCTCCCAGCTGCTTAACGCCATCGCGCAGCAGCGCCTCAATATCTCGTTCTTTCATCCCGATCTCCTTTCAGAGTAACAACGTTACGCGCGCGCATATAGATATATGAATTAGGCAGTGTAGGCTATGTATATAGTCCCCTAATTCCCTATTTAATAGGTATATGTATAAATATGTTACATGTTACATGTTATGTATAATCCTTAGAGCCGTAAGGATTTAGCCCGCAACTTGCAAGCGAAACAACAAAAATGAGAAAACACGAATATAATTCATTGTTTTACGATACTCCTATTGTGTTACGCCTGTTCAATTAATCACGGTAAATCCCCGCTGTACGCCGCAGTAGCCGAACCTGCGCGTCCCGTCGTCGCGGACGGTGTTCGGGAGATTATCGAGAATCTTGTTGATCTCCTTCGCGTCACCGCGCCGCATGAACTTCGGCTCGCCGTCGAAGCACTCGCACCAGATCTCAAGCGCGCAGACCCGATCGCGCGGAACGAGGTCGCCGCGATCTTCCATGATGCCGCTCCAGAAGATTTTTCGTTCGGCCAGCTTCATCGTGTTCCAGTTCGTCGGGACCGGGCGAGAAATGAACTCGGTGATCAGGCCTTCCCTGATATTGACCTCCCGGTGCCCACTCTGGTTGTCTAATGCCGCCTGAATGACTTCCGGATCGTCCAGATAAAGCGCCTCGCCTTGCCTAAATCTTGCCACGGCTTCTGCCCAAATCTGATCAACGTCGTCCGGCAGATCCTCCCAGATGCTCTTTTGCACCGGGCATTTCCCAACGTCCACCGGCCAAAAGCGGCGGTTTCCAGTCGAATCCTTTAGGAACTCGTGATCGTTGCTTGATCCGAAGAACACGCATTGACGTGGGTACTCCTCCGATCGGCGCCCGTAGGCTTTGCGGAAGAAATCGCTGGTGCGGGAGAGGAACTGCTTGATCATATTTTCCTCGGACCGCGTGTAGCCTGTCATTTCTGCAAGCTCGATCAGCAGCTTTCCTTGAATCCCTTCGAGAGCATCCTTTCCATCGAAGGAGGAAAAACTGTCGCTGAACCATTCTTTTGCCATCTTTGCGAGAAACGTGCTCTTGCCAAGCCCCTGCCGCCCGATAAGAACGGGCACGTAGTCGTACTTGCATCCGGGGTGCATTGCCCGCGCGACGGCGGCAACGAAGGACTTACGGCAGACCGCGCGCGTATACGGCTCGTCTACCGCGCCCAGATAGATGTGAAAGAGGGTATCCAGACGCGCTGTGCCATCCCACGCCAGCCCCTCAAGATACTGCGTCACGGCGTTAAATCCGTTCTGCTCGGCAGCAAGTTCGACGGCGCTAAGGACCTTGTCCTTACCCGTGATATCGAAGCGATATTCCAGATACCACTGCACGCCCGCGTCATCGTGATCCGACCACACGCGCTGCTTGTCCGACGGATTCCATGGCAGCGCACCAAGGACAAGCATCCGCAGGGAGAATTTCTCGACGGCGATCCGGTCTTTCAACAGTGGGTCATTTCGGAGAATCCTCACGATGTTGTCCATTGTCTTTTTCGGTTTCCCCGTGTCGCTGAACTGGATCCCTGCCGTCCGCATCCAGTTCACATCGATGACAGGGGACTCTGCCCCGACGCCCGTTCCTGTATACCCCGATCCATCCGGCGCCCCGAACACGTCCGCCGCCTGTGCCGCGCGTTCCGTCTGCAGTTCCGTCGCAACGGCTGCATCCGCAAGCGCCTCCTTCTGCATCGCGAGATAGGACGGCAGACGGTTGTTCGGCGTCTCCTCTTTCGCGGGCTCATCGAGTTCCGCGAACTTATGCAGGCGGATGAGGTCAAACGCGTTGACCAGCTGCCCGCTGCATGGGTCGGTCGCATGGTGTGAGTAAAGGAACTTGTTGTCGTCATAGAGCACCGCCCCCGCGACCGTTGATCCAGTGGCAAACGTCAGGCGATCATTGCTGTCCGTCGGCTCGTATGCGTGCGGGATAAAGGCCTCGATTGCGCCGAGAATGTCGTAGACACGGCAGAACGCGCCGACGATGCCTGTCTTTTTCGTTGGATCGGACTGTTTGGAAAGCGCCAGCCGCTCTTTTGCCTCGTTCGCGCCCGGCACCTGCGGCCATGTCCGCACATCGTGCCAGTCCTCGTAGGTGTTGAGGATACCGTCTGCCGAGAGAAACGCCTTATCCTCCCAGCGGAAGACATAGATCGCGTCCTTGCTGCAGCTTGGCCAGAACATGAGACGACTCGCCTCGAATGTCGTCGGGTCACATAGATAGATACCGATAAGGCTCGCAATCTTACGCGCAATCGGCTCGTATTCATCCGCCGTGACGCTCCGATCGGTTGGGAAGATGGCACGCAGCCGCGGACGATGCTCGGTATGGCTGCGCGTACTGTAGACGGCGTAGGCGATGCCGAGATCCCCGATGCGGCGGAGGATGCTCTGCGTCTCCCCCGGTGCGATGGCGTCGAGATCCAGCGTGATAAGGTCACGGCTCTCGACATTCGCCGCCTTGCGTTGGAGGCCTTTGAGCGTACCGCCGACAAAGCCGCCAACGTCCTTGAGTCTACCCTGCTCGCGCTTTGGCAGTGCGTGGTACTGCTCCACCGTCTCCTCGGTTCGTTTCGGCGTGGAGAGCGTGACGATGAACTCGCTCCATAGGTATTCGGTGCGCTGCCACTGTTTTGAGGTACGGCTTGCGCCGACGCTGATGCGTATCATACGGTCGTTTTGCAATTCGTCGCCCCCTTCTAGTCTTTCATGTAATATTTGCTGGTGAAGCCCGCTGCGGTCAGGTGCAGCCCCGGTGCCCACGGCAGCGGCTCGCCCATAATGTCGTTGACCTTCTTGAGCGTTTCGTCCGCGCCGTCTTCGGGGATCTCGATCACGACCTCATCGTGGATGTGCATCGTGATCCGGTATCCTGCCTCGGTGAGGCGTGTGATTGCGGCCGCCAGACAGTCGCGCGCGACCGCCTGCGTGATATTCTCCGTGAGTTTGCCGCCGTAGGTGCTGTTTGTGCCCCAGTTCGCGCCTACTTGTGTGCGGTAATGGAGTGCCTCGTTGCCACGATCGTTGACCGCAAGATAGGGACTCGGGTAAAAGAGTTTTCGCCCTGAGGGGAGTGTGATCGTGAGAAAGTCCACACCTTCGCCCGGGCTGACCTCCCGCGCGAAGATTATGCCACGATCCAGCCCAACGGGACGCGCGGTGTTCATCACATAGAGCGCGGCGTTCTCGACCTTCTGCCAGAAGTCCACGATGCGCGGGTTCGCCTTACGCCAGCGGCTGACGATGTCGGGCAGCTCCTCCTCAGTGAGCCCCATCTTGAGCGCACCCATGCTGATGAGTGCGGGCGTCCATCCCTGGTATCCACAGGCGAGGACTGCGATTTTTCCCTTTTGGCGTAGGTGACTGTTCGCGCCGTGTTTTTCGACGGGGACATGGAACATACTCGACGCGGTCTTACAGTAGATGTCCTCTCCTCGGTCAAACGCCTCAAGCACCCACTTCTCCCCCGCGAGCCATGCAAGCACACGCGCCTCGATTGCGGAGAAGTCCGAGACGCAGAGCAGTTTCCCCTCAGGTGCGATAATCGCCGTGCGGATCAGCTGTGAGAGCGTATCACCCACATCACCGAAAAGCATCGCCACCGCTTCCCGGTTGCCCCGCCGCACGAGGTCACGGGCAAGATCGAGGTTCTTCAAATAGTTGCGCGGCAGGTTCTGCCCTTGGATGAGCCGCCCCGCCCATCTGCCCGTGCGATTCGCGCCGTAGAACTGAAGCACTCCGCGCACGCGGTCGTCTTCTCCTGCGGCAGCGTTCATCATCTCGTACTTTTTGACAGAGGTCTTTGAGAGCCGTCTGCGGATGTCCAGCACCTTCGCTGCGGTATCGTCAGCGACCTCGAGCGCCTCGGCGACGCTCTCCTTTGTCAGCTTTTCCATCTCAACGTTCGTGTTGTCGTTGAGCCATTTGAGCAGCTGATCGCGGCTGTTGGGGTTGTCAAGCCCCGTGATCGCTGCGGCTTCCTGCATAAGATGCTGCTTTTCGTCGGCGTCGATTTGGAGTGCGCCGCGTACGAGATCCAGATCAAGGAGAACGCCGTGCCGGTTGATCTTCTGGTCGGTCACCCATTCTGCTTGCAGCGCGCCGGGAACGGGGAACGCCGTAAGACGGCGGCAGACCTCCATTTCCGTCACAACGTCCTGCGCGTTGTACGCCTTGAACGCCTCCCACTTCTCTGGATCGTGCTCTGGCAGATTGCGCGTCCTGCCCCCGTTGCGCTTCGTCGGCTTGCACGGCAGACAAAAGTAACGGATGAGGGCTTTGCCGCTCGCACTCTTTTTCTTGTCCTGCGGTAGCCCGAGCGCCTTGCCGATGCTGTCAAGACTTTTGGGATAGCCGAGATACAGCCCGTGAAGCTGTGTACACGCCCACTGCGCGTAAGGAGTAAGTATGCCGCTCCGGTGCAGACAGTGCAGCTCAAACGCCGCGTTGAATGCGTGCTTCGTGACCTCTGGATCCGTGAGCGCGTCGATCACGTCGGCGGGAACTTCCTCCCCACGGGCAAGATCGACAACGTGTACCTCGCCGAAGTCCCACGCGTATGCGAATAATAGGATTTTGAAGTTCGGGCATTCCACGTATTTCGCGATGCCCAGCTTAATGTCGTTTTCGCTGTAGGTTTCGAGATCAATGGATAGATGTCGCATAAATAAGTCCTCAAAAGGGGGCGGCTGCCCCCCTCGTCCTACAGATCCTCGGGTTACATCGGCGCGCCGGTCAGAGGGTTGATCTGCAGCGACGTAGCCGCAGCGGCGACAGCAGGCGGCACGCTCGGCTGTGCATACGTCGGAGCACCTGCTGCGTATGGCTGCCCTGTCATCGGTGCCGCCGCGTCCGGAGCGCCGAACACATCATCCGCCGAGGGAAGAACACCGCCCAGAGGCTCACCGTCCGCGACCTTCTGCACGGGACCGAGCCCTGCGCCGACGCCGACCGATTCGTTCTTGTAAAAGTAGAAGTTGACCAGGACGTTGGCGTACATGCCGCTGTAGATCTCGCTCTGATTGAGGATCGGGTTGCGACTGAGGTCAACCACCTGCACGGGGCCGCGTGCTTCTGCAAGCCCTGCCGTGAATACCCAGTGTCCCTTTGCCTCAGGGCCGAATTCCTTGCCCGACTGCGTATATCCGTCGCCATCCCAGAGCACCGTCTTGGGCTTCGGGGGAACGGCATTGCCGAACTTCTCGCGCCCGATGGCAATCGCCGCCTCGATGGCGTTATCGATCGCCTGCTTCTGCGCAAGATCCGTCTTCGGCACGAGGATTGTGCAGCTGTACTTTTTCTCCTGTCCGGGATTGCGCGAGACAGCCTTGTCAAAACGAACGTACGAGAGGCGCACGTTCCGCAGCAGTACATCCGAGGGTCGCATTTGATAGCTCATGTTCTTTTTCTCCTTTTGTTCCTTATAAAAACACATCTGCTGCCTGCGGCACGTTCGTGACCGCAGGACGTTTATCAGACTCCGGGGCGAGCGTTGGCTTGCCCGGAGTTTTGACCACCATCGTGCCGACAAGTTCCGCGAAACGCTTCTTGCCGACCGTCTTCTCCACCTGCGCGAGTGTCAGCGGCTTGCGCTCCCAGAGCAGGCATTCCTCGATGCCGTCCTTCTCGAGGATGGCGAAGGCTTCATCCATATCCGTAAAGGATCGGCTGCCGCGTCCCTCCACAGCTTTCCAGCCGGGGACATTGCTCCCTGCAAGGCACTCGCTGAGGGCGTATTCTTGGAGATCCTCTGCCCATTTCTTGAGTTCTCCAGCACTCTTGAGGTAGGACCCCAAATCCTCTAGTGTAATTAGTCTCGGATCTCTGTGCAGGGGAATTGTATTCAGTGCCGCATCGTAGTACTCACAGCGCGCCTTGCATTGCTGCTTTGCTCGACAGAAACGGCAGTGCTCGCCCGCTGCAAAGACGGGGGATTCTCCCAGAGCCTCCGCCGCTTTGACCTTCACGACCGTCTCACCCCAGTGCAGAAGTTCGTCCGCTGTACAGGCGAACTCGCTGATACTGCCGACGCGCGGCTGCACGATCGCCATTTTAACTGTCTTGAAACGGTAGAGAATCGCGAAGTCGTGCATCGCCCCCAGTGCGTAGAGCATCATCTGCGGGTTGTGATCCGCATCGACGACGACGCCCTTGCCATGCTTATAGTCAATGACGTGCAGCGTATCTCCCGCAAGCAGGAGGCAGTCCGCCGTGCCAAAACCGTCGGGGGCGTAGTCGCTAAAGTTCACACGCCGCTCGATCTGAATGCTCGGCGGCACCGAATAACTGAGTGCCGTACGTTTCACATAGTCAAGGTAGGTGTCCGTTGTCTCATCCATCTCTGGATCGTAAAGTTCGTGCTTCTTGAGTGCGTTGAGCTTCTTCGTGTACGTCCCGCGCGGCATTGTTGTGATGTACTTCGTCAGCTTCAGCTCGCAGATCTCATGCGCGAGTGTGCCTTCCTTGGCGTACGTGCTCGTCGTGTCGGGAAACTCCGCTTCGAGTTTCGGTGCGGCAGTGCAGGCAAGCCAGCGGTGTGCGCTCGACGCGCTGAGAAGTGCATGTGCAGCAGCCATCAAAGACGCGCCCCCAGTGCACGCAGATCGGCGGCGAGTGCCCCGTACTGCTCTTTTGGAACATCCAGCAGTGATGTCGCGCCGAATTTCGTGAGAACCTGCTGCAGGTCTGCCATGCGGTTCGCGTCCATCAGCGGCGCACACGCGAGCTGCAGCTCCTCGACCGTATACGTCGGCGCGCCAGCCGTCGGAATTGGTGCAGGTGTCGCGGGAGTGACAGGTGCAGCGGGCGGCTTCGGAAGCGGTTCATCAGGCGTTATAGTTCTTGAAATACACCCATCTGCAGACACGATAGAAATCCGCATATTTTTCGGCTCAGCTTTCGCCGGAATCGGCTCGTCCGCATACACCTTCTCCGGCACGACGATGCTGTCGCCCGTTGTCGCCGTGTGCAGCTTGTCCGGCACTTCGATCTCCGTGCCGAGAGATGCTCCGGCGAACGCCGAGCAGACGTTCACGAGAGCGGTCACGCCCTCTTTACCCGCTGCCGCGAGATCCATGCCTGTCAAGTTGATATTGATCGTCATGTTGTAAATCCTCCTTGAGTTGTGTTATACTTTAACTGTAAATCTTTCTCGTTTCCCGCATTGGCTTCGGCTGCTGCGGGTTCTTTTTTTTTCTCTATATGCTTTTGGGAGGGCCATTCTTAATAGTGCGTGCTCCTCCCGTGTACAAGGAATGCTCGGACAACCATCACATATCGCAGTCCTGCAGGTGAGACACCCGCACCCAGGGTAATTCATGATATGCTCTCGCTGTTCAAGCGCTTTGCTGCTGCGTTGGCTTCGCTCTTTTTCAGATAGATGCCGGCGGTCTCCTTGTTCTTTCCGAAACTCGGTCCCTCGGAGTTGATCAAGCGAAAAACCTGGTATCGGCGCGTCGGTCCGCCTTCTCCGTACAAGCTAAACGCTTCCACCTGCCAGCTAGACATTACTTGCCTCCTCCTTGTTCAGCTTCTCCGCGAGTGCCATTGCCTCGGCCTCATCATCGGTCATCTTTCCCGCATACTCGCGGTTGCCGTCGTGATCGACGATGCGCATATCCTTGATACGGTACACCTGATACACCTTCTTGCCGCCAAGATACATACTTGAGATTCTCCATTCGCTCATTTACTGTCTCCTTTCTTCCAGTACGTCACCTTGATCTCATCGCCGGGGAAAATCTCCCCCTTGCGCTCCACGAGCCACGGGTTATTTTCGTATATCCCCTCCTTGTACTCAAGGATGTACCGACGCGTGCCGGTGTTCTTCGCGACGTACTCCTCAGCGATGCCCCAGAGCGTATCGCCACTCTTGACGACGTACGTCTCTTCGACAAGGATGGCGTTCTTACCGTCGTCATACGCTTCCATGCCCGCACAGAGCAGCGCTGCGCCTATGACGCAGCTTCCCGTGATGATCTTCTTCGCGTCTATCATGCGACTGCCTCCTTTCTCTCGTTTTCTGTCGTCGCGGGATGTATCTCGACGACAACGTCCTTATGTCCAGATACGTCGAGGAGCACCGCCCAGATGTGCCGTGCCTGTGCCTCGGTCATGGTAATCACCTCCTTTCGGTGTCGTCATGTTCCTTTGTTCGGCTCCCGAAAAATCTCAGTCAGGCATTTTGCCTCAGCAGCTGCAATGTCTGTAACACCGTCATACAGCCCTGTGAGATATTGCGCTTCAGCGACCATCGCATCATCAAGCTTGCCGACCAACTCGGCGTATTTCTCGCGGAGCTGGTCATCTTGGACCCATGCGATGAGCGTCTTTTTTGCTAAGTCCGAACGTATTTGAACGAGCAAACCAAGACGCCGCTGTGAAACCTCGCTTGACCTTAGAATTTCTGTCATCCTGCCCTTTGCGTCGTGTGGGCCCCGTACCTCACGGACGAAGTCGTCCGCCTCTTCACGGCTCTCGAACCAGTCCGTATAGACGTCCTCGTAGTCTGTCGAGGAGCAGCGCCCCTCTGGCAGCTCCTCCACGTCAACAGCACCCGTTTCGATCACGGATGCATGACCGCGATTATCGATGCGAGTCTTGACGTAGTAACATGTTTTCATGATTTTGCTCCTTCCTTTCTTGTCTATTATACTAGACGTCAAGGACAAAAATATCGCCCACATTGCACCCTAAAGCGTCCGCGAGTTTCGTCAATGTTGCCGTTGTTGTATTGACAACCTCTCCGCTCTCAAGGTCGGAAATCGTCTGCCTCGATACGCCAGACACCTTGCTGAGTTCGTCTTGCGAGATTTTCTTCGCAAGACGAACTTCCTTGACTCTATAGCCCATGCTACACCTCCTTTCAGCCTTTCCGTCGTCTAGTATAATAGACGGTACTTTTTATGTCAAGTATAATTGACATTTTTATTTCGGGGATGTAAAATATAGTTGACATTGAATTGAGGTGAAATCTATGAAAATCGGTGAATGGCTGAAAACATATAGAGAGCAACACGGGCTCTCTATGCAAGCACTAGCGGATTTGTGTGGCTTTAGCAAGGCATATATCAATGTACTGGAAAAGGGAGTGAACCCCAAGACAGGAAAATCAATCTCCCCAACAATGCAGACATTTGAGAAAATTGCTCGCGCGACCAAAACGGACGTTGATACATTATTGAAGATATTAGATGGGGATCAGCCAATAACTCTAAACTCGCCCGATGATCTCCCTGCCCTAAATGCCAAGGATGAACGCGAAATTACGCGTATGATGGATAAGATGAAGGAAACTCTTATGCAGGAAGAAGGGCTGATGTTTGACGGACAGCCCGCAAGCCCCGAGAGCATTCAGTCCATCCTTGACGCGATGCAGATCGGAATGGAGATGGCAAAGAAACGCAACAAGGCGAAGTATACGCCGAAGAAGTACCGTCACGAGGACTGACCGATGAATGCAAGGGAATGTGCAATCAAACTTATGAGGCGGTGTAACTCAAACAATCCCTTTACGATTGCCCGGGCACTTGATATCGTACTGATCTATTGCCGCCTCGTCGATCTCAACGGGTTCTATCAGTATCACAAACGCAATCACATTATTTATCTTTCCGAAGAGTTGGATGAGCTCGCGGCGCGTTTCGTCCTTGCGCATGAGCTCGGGCATATGCAGATGCACCGAAATCTAAATACTGTTTTCATGGATGCAAAGACGTTCCATTCGCACTCCCGATTCGAGCGACATGCAAATATATTTGCTGTCGAGCTTCTTCTCCCTGACGATCTGTTGCGAGAGTATCCAGAATGTACTGTATACCAACTCGCACGATCCGTCGGTATTCCGCAGGAATTTGTTGAGTTAAAACAGTTGTAAAAACCGCTCTGAATAGCGGCTTTAGATAGTCATGTAGGGAGGCTATTATTATGGATTTCATCGATCAGCTCAAACAGTTCTCAACGCGTATTGCCAAAATGAAGGATAGTATTCAAACAGAAGAGGCTACTAAGACCTCAATGATCATGCCGTTTTTCCAGATGCTCGGTTACGATGTATTTAACCCTCTCGAATTTGTTCCGGAGTACACTGCCGATGTTGGTATCAAGAAGGGTGAAAAGGTCGATTATGCCATCATAGACGAGGATCAGAATCCACTCATCCTTATTGAGGCAAAATGCCATGATGAGGATCTCGGAAAGCACGGCTCTCAGCTTTTCCGCTATTTTGGCACTTCTACCGCGAAGTTTGGCATTCTTACAAATGGCATTATCTACCGATTCTATACCGACCTCGAATCGCCGAATAAAATGGATGATCGTCCTTTCCTTGAGTTCAATCTTTTGGACATAAAGGATGGGCTTGTCCCAGAGCTCAAGAAGTTCCAAAAGTCGGCGTTTGACTTGGACACGATTCTCACGACTGCATCAGAGCTCAAATATAATAATCAAATCAAGCAGTTGCTGGCAAAGCAGCTTGAGGCTCCGTCCGATGAGTTTGTGGCGTACATATTAAATAATGTATACGATGGTCGTAAGACTCAGAAAATCATCGAGGATTTCCGAGGAACTGTCAAAAAGTCATTTGTTCAATTTATCAACGAGCAGGTCAACGACCGTCTGAAAACAGCTCTTGGTTCGGATGAGTCTGACCTGGGACCAGACGAAGCCCTTATTCCTGAGTCTAATGATCCTGATGCCACAGAGCAAAAGCCAAAAATAATCACTACGCAAGAGGAGCTTGAAGCCTTTTTCATCATCAAGGCTTTGGTTCACGGCTGTCTCGGGGATCACGAACTATCGCACAAAGACACCGAAACATACTTCGGTATTTTGCTTGACGGGAATACCCGAAAATGGGTCTGCAGGCTGCAACTCGACGGGAGGAAAAAACTCATTCTGCCGGACGATAATAAGAAGTATATCAACTTCTCGATCGACTCACTTGACGACCTCTACAAGTACAAGGGGGAGCTTGAGTGCATTATCCGGCGCTACATAGATAACAATTAATCGACCTCCTATAACAAAAAACCGCCCACCGTGCGCCAACACGATGAGCGGTGAAGCAGATAGTCTCCGAGGAGATATACCCACTCTAATGCAAGACAAAGTATATCACACCTTCGGGGATTATTCCACATAATTTCCGGAGGTGTATTTTTATGACCGAAACACAAAAGCGCGCGGCGCTCTACATCCGCGTGTCGACTGACGAGCAAGCCCGGCATGGCTACTCCCTCTCAGAGCAGGAGTATGATCTCAAGCAGTACGCCGGCCGGCAAGGGTATAGGGTAATCGGTATCTATGCCGATGAGGGTATCAGCGCACGCAAGGCACTCAGTCGCCGCAAGGGACTGCAGCGGCTCCTTGAGGATGTAGAGGCGGATCACGTTGACATCATTATATTTAAGTGTCTCGATCGCTGGTTTCGGAACATCGCGGACTACTACAAGGTGCAGGAGATCCTCGACGCCCATCAGGTGGAGTGGGAATGCTCGCAGGAGTCCCTATACAACACGACGACGACCAACGGTCGTCTGATGCTCAACCTCAAACTCTCGATCGCGCAGCACGAGAGCGATCAGACGGGCGACCGCGTCAAATACATCCACGAGGGTCTCAAGCGCATCGGCAGAGTAATCACAGGACACATGCCGCTCGGATACCGCATTGGGGAGGACAAGCGAATCGTCATTGACGAGGATGCCGTGCCGATCGTGCGCGAAGCGTTTGATCATTTTATCGTACACAAGACTGTTCTCGGCACATTTCGCATGATGCGGGAAAAGTACGGATACGCGAAGACGGAGGGCTCCGTCGGCCGCATGCTCCAAAATCGCATCTACCTTGGCGAGTATTATGGCATCAAGGATTTTTGCCCCGCGCTGATTGACGAGGGCGTGTTTGCGCAGGCGCAAAAAGTATTTGCCGGCCGCACCCGCCATCACACCAGCGGAATGATATACCTGTTCGGAGGGCTCCTGCATTGCCCTGAGTGCGGTCGTCTGCTGACGCCACGAAACCGTACGCTCAACTGCAAGGTGTGCACATACTACACCTGCAGAGACCACACCCATGGCCGGGGATGCCCGCACAAGATATATTGGCGGGAGGATCACGTCGAGACCACACTGCTCACGTCTCTCGGCGAGGAGCTGCAGAAATATCTTGCGGACATAAAAAAAGTCACCCGAAAGAGTGACGGAGAAAAATCCGGTGTAACGGTTGCAGAGTTGCGGACAAAACAAGCGCGACTTAAAGAGCTCTATGTAGAGGGACTGATTGATCGCAGCGAGTTTGATGTGCGGCATGCCGATCTGGATGCGCAGATCGCAGCGCTGCGACCTCGCCCGGATGTCAGCATCGCCTATCTTGAGACAGTCGCCGCAGGAGATTTTGCCGAACGGTACCAACGTCTTGGCAAAAAGGCGCGAAAGATATTCTGGTCACGCATCCTCGACCAGGTGCAGCTCATCACCGGCTCGCCGAAGCCCGTATTTCGTGCGTTCTAGCCGTCGCACTAAGATGCGTAACACGCCCCATGCGGGGCGCGACTATTTTAAGATACGCATATAATCATAGCGATTATTGTTTCAATCCACGCGCCCCATGCGGGGCGCGACATGCACTGTGTAGATGCCCGCTGCACCTGTGTAGGTTTCAATCCACGCGCCCCATGCGGGGCGCGACTCAGCTCGTTAATCATCCGCGCCATCCCCTGCTGGTTTCAATCCACGCGCCCCATGCGGGGCGCGACAGGCTGGAAACGTCAAAATCGTCATCGGCGACTGGTTTCAATCCACGCGCCCCGTGTGGGGCGCGACATTGGCATCGTGAACACTGATGCCGAAACGATTGTTTCAATCCACGCGCCCCGTGTGGGGCGCGACAGGAGTATCTGCTTTCTGCACATTTCCGGCGGTGTTTCAATCCACGCGCCCCGTGTGGGGCGCGACAGAGAAT
>CAUQID010000015.1:0-41246 GCA_963518105.1 uncultured Selenomonas sp. | reverse complement strand
CTCTACAAATTGTGATTTGACGAGTATGTCTAGATCTTTTTGTAACTGTTCGCATTCATTGATGGTCTGCTCAACTTTTTTGAGAAGGCATACAATCTGTATTTGTTCGGATAAAGATCGTAAAGGGATACATATTTTTCGCATGGCGCTTTGTGTCAATTTCTTTCGCGTTGTTCCCGTGATGAGAGAATTTACAGGATAGAACATTAGGGCATAACAAAGATAATCAACATTGATGTTATTCATTGGCTTTAGGACGTGCGCATGATTGTTTACCCAACATTTTCCTGACACGCGATAAGCAATAGGTGTCGTTGCTGAACCAAATGCGCCACCATCTTCTGCCAATAGCACAAGATCATCGTCAAAAATGTAATCGTTTATGTGGCCTTGAAGTCCGTTTGCACCGTAGTAAGGAATTATTCCTTCTGTACGGTCTGATTTCTTTACTGGGATTCTTTGATGGTCAAGAATTGTGCAGCATTCTTCCAGTGTTGCATAGTTCATTTGAGCATCTCCCGTATTTCTGAAAGATTTTTTCCGATTATGCTATATCGCGCATCAATTTGCTCCATAAGCTCTGCCGTACTCGGATACTCCACAGGCGTATATTCGATCTCCTTATATTTATTGATGGAGAGATCATAGCCGTTTGCGCGAATCTCGTCCACAGGCACGAGGAAACTCTGCTCTGTGCGTGCGCGTGCTGCCTCATCCCCCATGCGGGAGAAACGCGCGACGATGTCCTCAATATTGCTCGCTCCCTCAAGCGGGTCGCGCTTTGCGTCCAGTGAGAAGCCGTCCGACTTCATATCGTAGAACCAGACGTGCTCCGTGCCGCCCGTGCCTGTCTTGGTGAAGATCAGGATGGCGGTTGAGACACCTGCGTATGGCATGAATACACCCGAGGGCATGGAGATGACTGCCTGCAGGAGGTTGTGATCGACGAGTTCCTTTCGCAGATCTTTGTGCGCCCGCGACGCGCCGAACAGAACGCCGTCGGGGACGATGCACGCACATCGTCCACCCGCGTCGAGCATCCGCAGAAAGAGCGCAACAAAGAGCAGCTCGGTCTTCGTGGTCTTGACCTTCGCCGTGAGACTGCCTGCAATGTTCTGCCTATCGAGTGATCCCTTGAATGGAGGGTTGGCGAGAATGAGCGTGTATTTGTCCGTATCCGTGTTGTTCTTTGAGAGGGCGTCACTGAACTGGATGTCCGCGCCGTCCATGCCGTGCAGGATGGTATTCATCGCCGTGATGCGGAGCATGGTCTGGTCGGTATCGTAGCCTGTGAACATCTCGTTTTTAAAATGCTCCTGCACGCTCCTATCCGTGCGGAGTTCTCTGTCGTAGTGCTCGCGCACGAAAGAGCCCGCCCCGACGAGGAAACCGCCCGTCCCGCATGCGGGGTCGACGATGCGGTCGCTCGGCTGCGGACGCATGAGTCGCACCATCATGCGGATGATATGGCGCGGGGTGCGGAACTGTCCGACGCGCCCTGCTGTCTGGAGCTTTGAGATCATGTACTCGTAGAGGTCGCCCTTGAGATCGCGGTCACTGAGCGGCAGTGCGGAGACTGCCGTGACGACCTTCTGCGTGATGAGTGGATTGGGCAGGGAGAAGACGGCATTCTCCATATAGCGGGCATAGGCACACGCGTCTGCGCCCTTGGCACTGCCCCTCAGCTCTTTGATAAAGGGAAAGACCTTGTCGCGCAGGATGGCGTGTATGTCCTCGGCTTTCTTGTTTTGAAAGACGCTCCAACGCATCTCCTGCCCCGCTGCGTCTGCAGGGAAGATGGGCGTGAAGTCCGTACCGAAGAGTGCCGTCGCCTTTTCGTTATCCGTCTCCATATCGTCGAGCGACTTGATGAAGAACAGATAGGTGAGCTGCTCGATCACAACGAGCGGATTCGACATTCCGTAGGAAAACATATCGTTCCAGATTTTGTCAATTTTGCTTTTGAGTTCACCGGTAATCAATGGTATTCTCCTATTCTTTCACCCGATACGCGGCTGCATACATGACGGGCAGGACGAGCAGGGTGAGGACGGTTGCGACGATGAGCCCGCCCGCGATGGCGACGGCCATGGGGCCCCAGAAGATGCTGCGCATGAGGGGGAGCATGCCGAGGATGGCTGCGGCCGCGGTGAGCATGATGGGGCGGAAACGCAGGACGGCGGAGTCGATGATGGCGTCCATGGGCCTCTCGCCCGCCTCCTCATGCTTTTTGATCTGGTCGATGAGGATGACGGAGTTGCGGATGATCATGCCGAAGAGGGCGAGGACGCCGAGGTAGGCGACGAAGCCCATCGCAGAGTCTGTGAGGAGCATGGCAAGCACGACGCCGATGAGGCCGAGCGGAGCGGTGAGGAGGGTGAGCGCCATCTTGCCCATGGTGCCGACCTGGATCATGAGCAGGGTCATGATGATGAATACCATGGCGGGCAGCGGCTGCATGAGGTAGCCCATGGAGTCGTCCGCGTCTGCGAGCGCGCCCGCCGTCTCGATGGTCGTGCCCGCGGGGAGGCTGCGCCGCAGTTCCGCGGTCGCTGCGTAGGCGCGCAGGGCGGCGTCGTTGCCCTCGCCCCGCGTGACCTCTGCCTGTACCATGATGGAGGGGCGGAGGTCGCGGCGCTTGATGAGGCCGTCCTCTGCCGCATAGGAGAGGTGTGCGATCTGGGCGAGCGGGACATAGCCGCCGCTGGTCGCGACAGGCAGCTCGCCGAGGCGCTCGATGCTCGTACGGTCGGCATCTGCGAGCCGCAGGACGATGCCGATGGTGCGGTCGCCCGTGTAGAACTCAGCTGCCTGTGCGCCCGAGAGCTCGGTGTAGAGCATCTGCTTGACCGCCTTGGCGCTGAGTCCGTAGAGCTTTAGTTTTTCCTTGTCAAAGTCGATGTGCAGCGCTTTTGCCTTCTCCGTCCAGTCGAGATGGACGTTTGTCACGTCGGGATCCTCGGCGACGATGTCTGCGACCTGCGCGGCGACGCGGCGGACCTCGTCCGTCGTGGGTGCAGAGACGCGCAGCATGACGGGGAAGTTGGCGGGCGGGCCGGTCTGGATGTACTGTGTGGATACCCGCACGCCTGTGAGTTCATTGCGGCGGGCATCTGCAATCACGGCCGCCAGTTCCTCGCGTGCAGCGGTGTTGTTCGCGGTGATGACGAACTGCGCGCGGTTCTCTGCGTCCGCCTTCGGGTCGACGGTGAGGACGAAGCGCGGTGTCGCACGTCCGACGTAGGCGGCGTAGTTCTGGATCTTGTCCCGATGGGCCTCCAGCAGTGCGGTGAGACGGTCTGCCTCTGCCTGCGCCGCGCGCATATTTGCCCCCTGCGGGAGGGTGAGGCTGACGAGCAGCTCGGGACGCAGCGAGGGCGGGAAGAAGGTCTGTTTGATGGCGGGGAATGCGGCGAGCGCAGCGATGAAGACGGCGGCCGTTCCGACGAGGACGAGGACGCGGTGCGCGAGGAACTGGGTCAGTATGCGCCGAAAGAGACGGTAGAACGGGCTGTTGTACGGATCGTGCGCATCTGCCTCTGTTTTTTTGACGCGAATCAGATAGTACCCGAAGAGCGGCGCGACCATGACGGAGACGATCCAGCTGAGGATGAGGGCGATGCCGATGACGGGGAAGAGCGCGGCGCAGAACTCGCTCGCCATGCCCTTGGAGAATGCGACGGGGATGAAGCCCGCGCAGGTGATGAGTGTGCCTGTGAGCATGGGCTTGGCGGTCTGGGTAAAGGCGTAGCACGCCGCGTCAAAGCGCTCCATGCCGCGCTCGAGCTGGACACTCATCATCTCGACGGCGATGATGGCATCGTCGACGAGGAGCCCCAGGGCGATGATGAGCGCGCCGAGAGAGACCTTGTGCAGGTCGATGCCGAGGAGGTACATGGCGGTGAATGTGCCCGCGAGGACGAGCGGGATGCAGCCCGCAACGACGAGTCCCGTGCGCCAGCCGAGCGAGAGGAAGCTGACGCCGAGCACGATGATGATGGCGAGTGCGAGCGTCTCGACGAAGTCGTGGATGGAGCTCTGCACGACGGCGGGCTGGTTCGAGACCTCGTGCAGCGCAGCGCCGAGCGGGAGATCCTGCTGGATCTGTGCGGTGAGCGCCCGCAGATCATCACCGAGGGCGAGGATGTTGCCGCCGTCCTCCATGGAGACGGCGATGCCGATGGCGGGTGCGCCGTTGTAGAACATCCGCGGGTCGGGCGGGTCGGCAGTGCGCCGCTCGATGTGCGCGATATCGCCGAGGCGAAAGACGCTGCCGTTCGCTGCGATCGGCAGCGCGCGGATGTCCTCAATGCTCTCAAAAACGCCGGAGGCGCGCAGATGCACGGTGTCGCTCTCCGTCTCGATGCTGCCGCTCGGCATCATCGCGTCCTGTCCGGCGAGTGCATCCGTGACGGCGGTCGGCGGGATGCCGAGCTGTGCGAGGCGTGCGAGGGCGATCTCGACATAGACGCGCTCGCTCTGCACCCCGATCAGCTCCGCCTTCTGTACGCGCGGGACAGCGAGGATGCGCCGGCGCGCATCCTCTGCCATGGCACGCAGCTCCTCGTAGGAGTAGTCTGCACCCGTGAGGGCATAGACCGAGCCGTATACATCGTCAAACCTGTCATTGTAGTACGGACCATAGACACCGTCCGGCAGTTCGCGGCGCACATCCTCGCCGAAGTTCCGCACATCACGCCACGTCGGGCGGATCTGTGCGGCGGGGATATCGTCGCGCAGGCTGACGTAGATGATGGTCTGCCCTGCGCGCGTCTCGCTCGTGATTTCCTTGCGTCCGGGCGTATCCTGAAACCGCCGCTCGAGCTTGTCCGTGACCTGCTCCTGCATCTCCTCTGCGGTTGCGCCCGGCCATGCGGCGGAGATGACCATCTGGCGGATGGTAAAGGCGGGGTCCTCCATGCGGCCGAGCGACTCATAGGCGAAGATGCCGCCGATGGTAAAGACGATGATGAAGTACCAGACGAGGGCGCGGTGGCGCAGGGAGAGCTCCGTGAGGTTCTTCATTTCGTGCGCACCTTCTCTCCCTCGTGCAGCTGATGTACACCTGCTGTCACGACGACAGCACCGGGCGCAAGCCCCGTGACGACGGCATCGCTGTCACGGAACGCCGTGACGGCGACGGGCTGCAGATGCACTGCGCCGTCCTCGACCACATAGACCTGCGCGGCATCGTCCGTCTGATAGAGTGCGGAGAGGGGGATGACGATGCCCGCCGCCGCCGCCGCACCGAGGCGTACGCGCGCCGTCATGCCGAGCGGGAGGTCGGCGGGCGCATCCGTGAGGGCGATGCGCGCGGTGTAGGTACGGCTCGCCGCATCGGGGACAGGGGAGAGCTCGCGCACCGTGCCCGTATAGGCGGCGCTGTTTGCCCAGAGCGAGACGGCGGCGGGCATGCCGACGGCGATCTCCGTGAGACGGCTCTCGGGGACGGCGATCTCGATCTCGCGCGTGCCCTCCTGCGTGAGGGTCATGACCGTCTGCCCCGCCGCCACGACCTGCCCCTCCTCCGCTGTGATGTTCGAGATCACGCCGTCTGCGCCTGCGACGAGGTTCGTGTAGGAGAGCGCGTTGCGGCTTGCCGTATCCTGCGCGAGGGCCTGCCGATAGGCGGCCTCAGCGGCGCGCTCATTCGTGCGGTACTGGTCGAGCATCGCCGCAGAGACCGCCTGTGCGGCGTAGAGCTCCTCGTATCGTGCGCGCTCCGTGCGCGCCAGATCCCAGCGCGCGCGCGCCGCGGCTGTGCCCGCTCCTGCCGCGTTCGCCTGCTGCTGCACGTCGCGCGCGTCGATGACCATGAGCACGTCGCCCGCACGGACGCGTGCACCTGCGCTCACATTGCGCGCGAGGATCTGCCCGCCGACCTGAAAGGCGAGCTGCGTCTCGTAGCGGCCGCGGACCGTGCCCGTATAGCCCGCCTCCGATGCCGCTGCGTTGCCCGCCGTCATTGTCCGCACGAGGGGCGGCGGCGGTTCTTTTGCCGACTCGCTGCCGCAGCCGGCGGCGGTGAGGGCTGCTGCGGCGAGGAGGATCATCACGGAGGAATGACTGCGCATGGAGCATCGTCCTTTCTATTACTGGCTTTTCTAAAGTGTATCATGAAGCGGGAAGTGTGTCCATAAGGCAGAGAATTGAATCCGTGTGAATTTTATGATAGAATAGTCCCGATCAGAGAGAAAGGATGTCATGATGGACGAGGAACTGCGGCGGTATGAAAAGATTCGAGGCGCGTATCACTCGGTGGGACGGCTGGCGAATCTCTACGATGGGATGATGACGTACTCGGCATGGCCGGGGAAGCTCGTCTCGCGGCTCGTGTGGGGCCTGGACCGCAGCGGCGTGAGCCGCTATGTCGGTCTTGCCCTGCGTGCGGCGCACGCGGGCTTTGCGGGGCGGCTGCTCGAGGTGCCCGTCGGTACGGGCTGTCTCTCGCTGCCCGTCTACGCGGAGCTGCCCGATGCCGACATCACCTGCCTCGACTACTCGCCTGCGATGCTCGCGGCAGCGCGGGCGCGTGCAGCGGCGATCGGCGTGCATAACGTCACGTTCGTCGAGGGTGATGTCGGACATCTGACGTTCGCGGACGGCAGCTTCGATGCGGCGGTCTCGATCAACGGATACCACGCCTTCCCCGACAAGGAGGCGGCATGGCGCGAGGTGCACCGCGTCCTGCGTCCCGGCGGGCGGCTGACCGGCTCGGTCTTCGTCCTCGGCGGGAATCCGCGCACGGAGTTCGTCGTCACGCAGTTCTACACGCGGATGGGATTCTTCACCCCGCCGTATGACACAGCAGAGAGCCTCACGGCACGCCTGCGCGCACTCTATCGTGAGGTGAGCGTCGAGTGCGTCGAGTCGCTCGCGTGTTTCTCGTGCATCAAATAACGTGTTCTTAACTGAAGGAGGATTTTCTTGATGAGATCTGTCACATGCGCCCGATTCCTCGCTGCTGCACTCGTTGCAGGCAGTGCATTCCTCGCAGCGCCCGCCGTATACGCGGAGGAGGCAGCGCCCGCAGCCGCAGAGGCGGTGCAGGAGCAGGCGCCCTTTGACCAGCAGACCGTCGCACAGCACATGATGGCGACCATCGAGCGGTTTGAGCGGGACGATGCGACCGGACTGCAGGTCGAGGCGACGCAGGAGCTGCGTCCGCATCTGACGACGGAGCAGATCGCGGGGGCAAAGGCGGAGTTCGCACCGAAATGGGGCGCGCGCGCCGGCATCGGCAAGCCGCTCATGAGCGCGGGCAAGGAGGACGGCGTGTGGTACGTCGTCTGCGAGATCGCCGTGGGGTACAAGGCGACCGCCGTTGTCTACCGCCTCACCTACGATGAGAATATGAAACTGGCGGGCTTTTTCGTCCGCTGACATACAGTTACGGCATAGGAAGCTGCTGCACGAATCTTACTTAGGTTCGTACGGCGGCTTTTTGTTTGCGAAAAGATGTCTGGCGTTTGTATGTGGCTTTGCACGGCGCAGGACAAGCATCGAGAACGATCTTGTTGCCGGAGGGATCACATGAAATATTAAAAGTGTCTTGCGGGGGGGGGGCTTCTATGCTATCCTGTCAACAAATCTAAAGTTGAAAGGATGCGCACCGTGCTGTTCAATTCCTATGAGTTCATTTTTTTGTTCCTCCCGATCACTTTTTTCGGATTTTTTTGGTTGGGAAGGCTCCCGCAGAAACACTATGCGACGTTCTGGCTCGTGTTGGCATCCTTTGCTTTTTACGGGTATTGGGACTATCGCTATGTACCGTTGCTCTTTGCCTCGATTCTGTTCAACTATCTTGTCGGGCAGCGGATCGAGCAAACGCACGCGAAATCTTGGCTCATCTTTGGCATTGTCATCAATGTCATCCTGCTTGGGTATTTCAAGTACACGGATTTCTTTCTGACGACGGCAAATGATGTTGTTGGAACAAGTTTTGACTTGCCGCACATTGTGCTTCCGCTTGGCATCTCTTTTTTTACCTTTACCCAAACGGGATATTTGATTGATGCCTATCGCAGTGAGGCACGTAATCATTCGTTTGTGACCTATTGCGAATTCGTGACGATTTTCCCCCATTTGATAGCAGGCCCTATTCTGAATCACAAGGATATGATGCCCCAGTTCGTCGCGGAGCGTACATTTCGCATCGACTACCACAATATCGCGCTCGGGCTGACCATCTTCATCATGGGGCTGTTCAAAAAGGTGGTGATTGCGGATCGCCTTTCGCCATGGGTGGCGGATGTCTTTTCGCATACAGATACGATTACGCTTCTTGAGGCGTGGATTGCTGCGCTCGCCTATACCTTTCAACTCTACTTTGACTTTTCGGGCTACAGTGAGATGGCGATCGGACTCGGGCTGATGTTCAATCTGAAACTTCCCGTGAACTTCAATTCGCCGTATCAGGCGCGGAGCATCATCGACTTCTGGCGCAGATGGCACATGACGCTCGGCCTCTGGGTGCGTGAGTACCTCTATATCCCGCTCGGCGGCAATCGCCATGGGGAGTGGGCAAAGATGCGCAATCTGTTCGTCTCCATGCTCATCATCGGACTCTGGCACGGTGCGGGCTGGACGTTCGTGTTCTGGGGCGCGATGCACGGTGTAGCTCTCATGGTGAACCACCAGTGGCGGAGGCTGAACATTGCTCTCCCGAACGCTCTGAACTGGGGCATGACGTTCCTTTGCGTGACCGTTCTGTGGGTATTCTTCCGTGCAGAGGATTTTCACGATGCGTGGAATGTCATTTATGCGATGGCAGGGGGGAACGGCTTTGCGCTGCCGGCTGGTGGGAGCATTGAGAGAGTGTTTGGCGGATTTGGTATTCCGTTTACATATTTTTGCCTCAAAAGTACGCTAGTTGAAATGTTGGGGATCGTACTTGTGTTATCTATTATTTTAGTGAAGATGAAAAATCCACTCGTATATGCAAAGACTTTTAACGCAAGTAAAAAATGGTTGTTTGTCTCGCTCGTGTTGTTGTTGGTTACACTTTGCCAAATAACCCAAAATACAGAATTTTTATATTTTCAATTTTGACAGAAAGAGTATGTACAACGATTATGATTTTTAGGAGGTACATTTTTATATGACATCAAAGAAATATTGTGTGTCTCTCCTTTGTTTATCTTTAATTATCATACTTGCTTATGCTATTGTTGCTGAATGGATGCTGCACAGGCTGAATGAGACACATACGGGAGAGTCTGTTGCTGTTGATCTGCAGATCAATGAGAATGCTCTTTATGGGAGTGCGCTAACGAATGATATTGGATTTCTTAAGCATGGTATCATATCTAGAACTAAACCGGATATTATTGCACTGGGGACATCAAGAACCATGCAGTTTCGTGCCCCCTTTTTCAAGAACACAACATTTTATGCAACTGGCGGACTGGGGGATTCTGTTGATGCAATGGAGGATACCTTTGATCGCATCTCCAAAGACTATGTACCGAAAATTATTATCTTTGCCGTTGACTGGGATTGGGTAAATCCTAATATACGACATGTTAGAAATCCGCCCATATTTGAAGAAAAAAATACGATTTCAAACCGATTGAATTTATACAAAGGGCTTTATTACGAACGTTGGAAAAACGAAAAAGTGCGAGCGCAACTGATGCGACCGGAGCTCAAAGAGCGAGATATGATTGGTAATCGTCCGACGGTTGGCCTTTTGGCAGGGGGGAAAAGCAATGGCTTTCGTTCCGATGGGAGTTATCAATATGGGGAGGACATCTTGCATCCTCCAAGTACCGCGGAGCGGTTTAAGGATACGCACCAAAGAATCCAAGATGGTAATAGAAGATTTGAGAGAACGGAACATATTGATGAAACGGAGTTTTTGAAGTTGGCGACACTAATTACCAAAATGCGGGAGCGTGGTTCGCATGTAATTGTTCTTTTGTCGCCGTTCCCGAATGAAATCTATCAGGCGTTTATGGAATCAAAAGGACATCGTGACTTTACGTTGCAATTTGAGCATTGTGTACGTGATCTTTGTGTAGCACAAAATGTTCCTTTCTATGATTTCACAAATATGGCATGGTTGAATGCTCCAGATGAGGAAGCCTTGGATGGTTTTCATGCTAGTGAGAGAACTTACGGGAGAATCGTATTGCAATTTGAGAGCGATCCTGTAATTGCCCCATATATCAATAAGGACTTTATTGAAGCTTGTATGGTGAACTCAAATCATCCATTTCAGATTATACCTGCGGATATGTAAAGCCTTTCTTTAATTCAAAAAGAGCCTCCAACACTTTGATGCGACATGTTGGAGGCTCTTACTATATTCGTTTACACTTCGTCGTCGTAGACGCTCGTGTCGTTGTTCTCGTCATGCGAGGAGGATGCCGCTGCAGCCTGGAACGGCGCTGCGCTGTCGTAGGTCGTCTGCACGCCGTAGAGCGTCGTCTCGTCCTTCGTCTGGATGTAGAGCTCCGTGCCTGCGGGCAGATCGACGTTCTTGCCGTGTACGAATGCGCCCGCGACGACGCCGAGCGGCCCGAGGACGGCGATGCCCGCCAGCGATGCGCCCGCTGCCATGGCGAGATGCTGCATCTCCTTCTTTGCCTCCTCGCCGATGAAGGTCGTCACATAGGTTCCGTCGAGTGCCTTGGTATTCTTGAAGTCGATCTCGACTTCGGCGTTGCGGCCGAAGTTGCGTGACTGCCGTACCTTGGTCACCGTGCCCTCGCCGCGCGAGCCCTTTGTAAAGACGAGCGCATCGTTTACGAAGACATCATCCGCGACCTGATACTCGATCGTATCGCCGACCTTGAGATTCTTTGCATTCACGGGGGTCACGAGTGCGACCTTGATGAGCGTATTCGCGGGCACGGAGACGGGGGTGACGGGGATCTCCTTTTTGCCGAAGGAGGCGACGGAGAGCGCGGTGATGCGCTTCTTGAACGTGCCCTCGCCCGTCTTGCCGAGCAGCGCCATCTCCATCTCGTTGACGCGGTCCTGTACGGCGCGCATGCTCGTCTCGTGGCTGATGTTCCACTCGATGGCGTTGAGGTCCATCAGTATGGACGGCGACGTGCTGTTCGTGTAGATCTCATCGTAGATCGCGTCGATGCGCGACATGAGGCTGCCGCTGCGGTGTGCGCCGTCGTAGTCGCGCTCGAGCCGGTTGATGCGGTCGATGAGCGCGCCCGTCTGCTCTCTGCCGTAGGTGTCCTGCTCGATGAGGGCGAGCTTTGACTGGACGTCGTTCGGCGGCTCCGCCGCAAATGCCGTGCCGATGGATGTGAGCACGAGCACGAAGGTCAGCGCGAGTGCGCAGATTTTCTCTCGCATGGATATCCTCCTCTTACGTTGTCCGCTGCTTTTCTCTGAGCAGCTCCTCGATGAAATCCGCGATGCTCCGCATCGGCGAAGCAGGCGTATAGCGCTGCGGCGCATCCATGCCCGGCGTCGTGCGCAGCACCTCCCGCGTGTCGTAGACCTCGACGCGTGCAGAGAGGATGCGGTACGTCCCTGCCTGCCGGTCGAAGTGCGTGCGGTACAGATAGCGGCGGTTCTCCGCCGCCTTGACCACGGCGACCGTGGCATCGCGCTCGGTCTCTGAGACGCGCACGATGCTCGCGGCATCGACGTAGTAGCCCGTGTCATCCTCTGCGTCGACGAACCGCATATCCTCCGCTGCCTCGCAGACCTGCCAGCCCGTGAGGAGCAGGGCGAGGACGAGCAGGAGTCCGCCCGCCGTTAGATGCTGCATGCGCACGAGCCTCCCTTCCGCTGCACTTCCTCCAATTCGCGTCTATTATAGAGGAAAAGTATTTGCACGTCAAATTTATCTTCGATGAGACGGCGTGTCTTGGGAGCGCAGGGCTGCGGATACGGCGTCATATCAAAAAACGCGCCATCGAAACGATGACGCGTCTGCTCTCGCATGGAGCGGGCAATGGGAATCGAACCCACCTCTAAAGCTTGGGAAGCTTTCATTCTACCGATGAACTATGCCCGCAGTGATTGCTATGATAGCAGATTCACGCGTGTTTGTCAAACGCGTACGCCTCACTCCGGCAGGAGCAGGGCGAGGTCGGGCATGAGCTTCGTGATGTCGCGGATGAATACGCGCAGGACGGAGACCATGACCTCGGGGTCGAACGCCTCGGGGTTGTGCGGGACGACGACATCGGCGAGGATGGTGGTGTCGGAGGTGAGGTAGAACTTGATGAGACGGCTGTCCTGATTCTGCCGCATGAGCCAGCCGGTGAGCAGCATGGCGTTGGTGTCATCGACGGCGTTCTGCGCGAGCCGGATGCGGATGGTGGCGTAGGCGGTCGCGTCGATGAGGAGGGCGATGGGCAGGCGCCGCCCCTCCGCCTCGATCTCACTCTCGAAGATGGTGGTGCTGCGCTCGTCGCCCGCCTCGCGGACCTGGAATCCCGTGATATTTTCCTTCTTGATATATTCCTCGAATGTCTTGGCCGCCTCGATCACGACCAATCACCTCCCCATTCTGCCTGCGCGCTGCTGTACGCCGGCCGACTGCCGCAGCGTCAGCGCCGCCGTATAAATCTCGTGATTTTAATGATGATTTATTATAGCATAGCGCATGGAAAAGGGGAAGGGGAAAACGGGATTCGTCTTGACTGACAGGGCGGCAGGAGCGGGCATGCATCAGAATTTGTAGCTGCTCTTCACCCAGAGGGTGCGCCCAGGCTCGTGGATATGCCCGCCCGCATTGATGCCGAGCGCGGGGATGGCTGCCGTGCTGTAATTGACGAACTCGGCGTAGGTCTTGTTCAGCAGGTTGTCGACGCCGAGGGAGAACGTGAGGTTCTCATCGGGGCGGTAGGCGAGGCTGAGCGAGAGGATGCCGAACCCGCCCGTCGGGCCGTAGTCCGTGCCCGTGACGCTGCCGTAGCCCCTATGGTAGCGGTTCTGCCTGCTGACGAGCCGCCAGACGGCGTTCGCCTCGGTCTTTCGATGCGTGTATTTTGCCGTGAGATTCGCCTCGAGCGGGGCGATCTGCGGGAGCGGGGCGCCGTTCGTGCGGTCCTCGCCGCGCGTGTAGGCAAGTGATGCGCCGAGCGTCCACAGCGGTGAGACGGCGCGTTGAACCTCCGCCTCGAATCCATAGAGACGCGCGTCTACATTGCCGTAGGGGAAGAAAGGTCCGCTTCCCGGCTTGCGCAGGATAAAGTCATCGATGTTCGCGTAGTAGAGGGAGAAATTGGCATTCGTCTTCTCGCCCGTATAGACCCAGCCGAGGTCGAGCTGCGTGTTCTTTTCCTTGCGCGGGCGTGTCTCGGCGGGATGATGCCCTGCTCCGTTGGCACGCCACGTATGGTGGGATTCCCAGTAGTCGGCGGGGCGCTCTGCGTGGCCGAGGCCGACGTAGAATGTGAGCGGCTGCTTCTTTGCCGTGTTCTCCCAGCGGACGAATCCGCTGACGGTGTTGTCCGTTGTCTCGCCGGGCGTGAGCATCATGAAGCGGTGATAGCGGTTCGTGACGCGATCCCAGCGCAGTCCGCTGAGGAGACGGCTGCGCTCTTTGAGGTCGCGGTTGTACTCCATGAATACGCCGACATTCCCGCTGGTCATGTCGGTGTTTTCCTGCCCGCGCGGGCTGCCCTTCGGGACAGGTGTGAAGGTGTGCTCCTCATGACCGAAGTTGATGCCGACCGCGCCGCTGTCCTTCGGCGAAAAGCGCAGGTCAAGGGCGGTACGGACACTGTACTGCACGCGCTTTACCTCCATCCCGCGCATGCCGCCGGGACGGAGGGTATAGTTATCCATGATGTGGTCGATGGTGTTGTGGTTGAAATTCAGTGTGAGCTTCTCGAGTACAGGCGAGAGATGCGCACGCTCGAACTTCACCGCGTAGCTGTCGCGGTCGAACTGCGGACCGTCCATCATGCCGTGTGCGTATTTCGCCCAGCCGCGGCTGCGGTCGTAGGAGACCTCGAAGAGAGTGTCGTCATCGGGGGTGAGGCCGATGATGCCGGTGAGGCTGTGTCTGCCGTAGCCGGAGTGTACGCGCCGCTCGTCGCCGTCCTTGTAGTCCTGCGCATAATTGCGTGTCTGGATGAGGCGCAGGTAGCCCTCTTTGCCGCCCGCCGTGATGTCGATGAGATCATCGAACCGGTGGCTGCTCGCGCCGAGCACGGAGATATTTCCGCGCACGCCGGGCCTGTCGAACCGCTCCGTCTCGCGCTCGAAGATGACGCTGCCCGCGACGCTCGCGCCGTAGCGGACGCTCTGCGGGCCCTTGTTCACGATGATGCGGCTGAATGTCTCGGGGAACGCATAGGTCGCCGTGGGATCCATGCGCTGCGGGCAGCCGCCCGACATCCCGCCGCCGTTCATATCCATGACCATGCGCGAGCCGCCCATGCCGCGCATCATCGGGTCGCCGCCGAGGCCGCCCTTGCGTACGACGGAGAATCCGGGGATGGTCTTGAGGTAGCCTGCACCGTCGGCAGCGGGGATGGGCTGGCGCGGACGCTGCGGGTCGGTGACGAGTGTGAGCGGGGATGCCGTGCGGTAGCCCGTGACGACAATCTCATCGAGGGCGAATTCATAGAGTCCGTCCGCTGCGGGGACGGCGTGCATATCCTGCATCGTCTCGGCGGCGTATGCGTGCGCGCTGAGGGATGCTGTACCAAGCGCTGCGCAGAGGAGTGCGAGGCGGCGGCTGATTCGTCGGGTCATTCAGTGTACCTCCTGTAAAGTGCAAAATGAGATTCATTATCTCACAGATAACGAAATAATAATACGATTCTGAGAGTGAGGCAAATAGAAAACCTTAATGATACAGCAATATATGAGTATAAGGAAAGAGGAGCGTTCATCTATATGCTCCGCTGCGCGCATCAAAAAGCCCCGTGCGGTGGATGCACGGGGCTGGAGGTCTCTGTCTGCTCAGTGGTGAAAGAGGCGGATGTGGGTCATCGCCATCGCAATGCCGTATTTGTCGCAGGTCTCGATGACGTTATCGTCGCGGATGGAGCCGCCGCTCTGCGCGATGTAGGAGACGCCGCTCTGATGCGCGCGCTCGACGTTGTCGCCGAACGGGAAGAAGGCGTCTGAGCCGAGGGCGACCCCCTTGATCGTGCGCAGATAGGCGCGTTTTTCCGCGCGCGTAAAGGGCGCGGGCTGCTCCGTGAAGAGGCGCTGCCAGTCCGCAGCGAGCAGGGCGTAGTCATCCTCATCGCCCGCGGTGTAGATGTCGATGGCGTTGTCGCGGTCGGGACGGCGGATGTCGTCACGGAACGGGAGCGCGCGCACCTGCGGGCTCTGGCGCAGGTGCCAGATGTCCGCCTTGTTCCCCGCGAGGCGCGTGCAGTGGACGCGCGACTGCTGTCCCGCGCCGACGCCGATCGCCTGTCCGTCGACGGCGTAGCAGACAGAGTTGGACTGGGTGTATTTCAGCGTGATGAGGGCGAGCAGGAGGTCGCGGCGCGCGGTATCGGGGATGTCCTTGTTCGCCGTCGGTCGGTCGGTCAGGCAGTCCTCTGTGATCTGCACGTTGTTGCGCTGCTGCTCGAAGGTGACGCCGTACACGTCCTTGCGCTCGAGGGCAGGCGGCGTGTAGCGCTCATCCATCTGGAGGATGAGGTAGCTGCCCTTGCGCTTGCTCTTTAGAATCTCAAGAGCCTTTTCCGTATAGCCCGGCGCGATGATGCCGTCGGAGACCTCGCCGCGCAGGAACTCCGCGAGGCTCTCGTCACAGATGTCGGAGACGGCGGCAAAGTCGCCGTAGGAGCTCATGCGGTCGGCACCGCGCGCACGGACATAGGCGCAGGCGACGGGCGAGAGGTCGCGCCCCTCCGCCGCGCAGGCGCGGGCAAGCGTCTCGGAGAGCGGCAGGCCGAGTGCGGCGCCTGCGGGGCTGACGTGTTTGAAGGAGGCCGCGGCGGGCAGCCCCGACATCTCCCTCAGCTCGCGGACGAGCTGCCAGCTGTTCAGCGCATCGAGCAGGTTGATATAGCCGGGGCGTCCGTTGAGGACGGCGAAGGGGAGTCCGCCGTCCGCATAGACGCGCGCGGGCGTCTGGTTCGGGTTGCAGCCGTATTTCAGTGCGATTTCGTTCATCGTGAGCGCTCCTTTTCTCTCGCAACGGTTGTTCTGTGTTTATTATAGCGGCGGGACGGGAGATTTTCAACCGATGGAGAACATACCTTGAACGGCAAAGATATATTCTGATACGGGGTGCTGCTTTTTGCTGTCTCAGAGCTGAACGGTGCCGCTGCGCTCCATGTCCACGGTGACGGCTGCCGTACGGAATGCGATCTCATAGACGATGAGCGCGTCGCCGGCGGCATCAATGGTCTCTCCGTAGCCCGGAATCTTCGCCGCAAAGGCATCGGCGAGGTCGAAGATGCTGCGCGTGCTCTGGGCCGCTGTGCCGATCGCGCGGACGTGCGCCGTTCCGCCGTCATGCGGGATGGTCGTAAATGAGACGGTGCTGTTTGCCGCCATCTCGCTGACCTTTGCATTCTCGGCAAAGGTCGCAAAATAGACGCGCCGCTCCTCCGGCACATAGATAAAGTTCACGATGCGCACATGGGGCGTATTGTCCGCGGAGGTTGCGAGAGCAATCTCTCTCTGCGTGCGCATCAAGCGAAGAAATTCATCCGTCATGTTCATTGTCATTCTCCTTTTCTTTACGGAATACTTGGAGTATAGTATAAAAAGGTGTCAATTTGCGATACCTTTTATGGAGATGATGATAATGCATAAATCTGAGCGGCTGAATGACATGATGCGTTATCTCGCGGGGAAAGACCACTTTAACCTGCGCGATCTGATGGAGAAATACGGCATTTCCCGCAGCTCTGCCCTGCGCGATGTCCGCGCGCTTGAGGAGCTGGGCATGCCGATCTTTTCGCGTCCCGGGCGCGGCGGCTCATACGGCATCCTGCCGAACCGGCTGCTTGCGCCGGTTGTTTTCACGGCAGATGAGATGTATGCACTCTATGTTGCGATGCGCACACTGGATGCCTATCAGACAACGCCGTTCCATTTCGATATTGCGCGTCTGCGGGAGAAGTTCGAGGGCTGTCTCGCGCCCGTGCACATCGAGCGCCTGCACCGTATCGCGGAGATCCTGCACCTTGATGCGGTGCAGCACCCGAACGAGAGCGCCTGTCTCAAGGATCTTCTGCAGTTTGCCATGGAGGAGCAGCCCTGCACGATTGCATATCGAAAGGGAATGCTGCGCACCCATACGCTGCAGTTCTTCCAAATCAGTGCGGCCTACGGACAGTGGTACGGGACGGCGTACAATTTTGAGACGGGGCGGGTGCAGGTCTTCCGCTGCGATCGGATTGTCTCGGTGCGCCCGTCCGCGGAGGAGGGCAGGGCGCTGTCGGACCTTGTACGTTCTGCTGAGGACCTCTATCGCTCTGCGGATGCGGTCTCTTTTGCCGTGCGGGTCACGGAGCGCGGACGTGATTTCTTTCATAAAGAACACTACCCGTCCATGCACCTTACAGAGCAGGACGGGCAGTGCTGTATTTGCGGGTTTTACAATCCGGGCGAGGAGACGTTCATTGCAGACTATTTCATCCGCTATGGACGCGCTGCGCTGGATGTTCGGCCGCAGGCGCTGCGGGACGTGATCCGCGTGCGGCTGCGCGCACTGACGGCGCACTATGAGGCGATCGGAGCAGATATGCCTCAATCGGAGACTTTTTGATTGCGCGCAGAGCCGCCTGCGTACGGCAGCTGCCCCGCACACAGGCGGAACGCGAGCGTCTCGCGGTCGACGATGCCGAGGACGGCGTCGCTGTCGTAGAGGGCGAGCAGGAATTCTGCCATCTGGGCGCTCGTGTGGTAGGTGCCGAACGCCTTGTCGTAGTCGTAGGCGGGGTTGTCGTTGGCGACAGCGCCGAACTCGGTCTGCGTAGCAGCGGGGGCGAGGAGTTTTGCCCGCAGCTTTGCCCCGCGCGCGGCGAGCTCATGGGCAAGCCCCTCGGTAAAGGCGCTGACGTAGAATTTCGTCGCGCAGTAGGTGACGACGGACGGGACGATCAGGTAGCCGCCGACGGAGGAGATGTTGATGAGCTGCGCGCCCTCCGCGTCGGCGAAGTCGCGGACGAAGAGGTTGGACAGGATGGTCAGTGTCTCGATGTTCAGGTGGATCATCTGGCGGATCTTGCTGAGGTCCTGCGCGCCGATCGTGCCGTAGCTGCCGAATCCGGCGTTGTTGATCCACGTCCCGATGGGCAGATCTTTGACCTCGTCGTAGACCTGCAGGACGCTGTTTGTGACGGAGAGATCGACGGTTTTGATGATGATATCGAGCGATGGATATGCGGCATGGATCTCATCGCGCAGCGTCTCCAGCCGCGCGGTGCGGCGTGCGATGAGGACGAGGCTGTGCCCGCGTGCGGCGAATGCCCGCGCCGCCGCTGCGCCGATGCCTGCGCTCGCGCCTGTGATGACGGTGTAGCGTCCGTATTGCTCATTCATGTGTGTTTTCCCCTTCCCTGTGTGCCGCGAAAGATTTGCCGCGGCGTCCCCTATTTCCCACGATCATTATACCACAGGTAGGCAGTCTCGGCTGTCTTTTTTGCGGCACAAAGAGTTGCTCTATGATTGGGAAAACACTGTCTTTTTTTCCGGCAGGGGAGTATAATGTAAAAGATAAGAGAAAGGGAGGGGATGCCGATGATGCCGCGGCTCGGCCATATCGCGTTTCTCAATGTGCTGCCGCTGACGTATGCGCTCGCGCACGGGGCGGCGGAGGGGCTGTTGGTGCACGCGGGCACACCCGCGGCGCTCAGCGGGATGCTGGCAGAGGGGGCGCTCGATGTGTCGGGGGTGTCCTCGATCGCATACGCGCGTCATGCCGATACGCTGTGCGTGCTGCCGGAGGTGTGCATCGCCTCGGACGGCGATGTGCGCAGCGTTCTCCTCGTCAGCCGCGTACCTGCCGCAGAGATCGGGGGGCAGCGCGTGCTGCTCTCAGATAAATCGGCATCCTCGCACGCGCTGGTAAAGATCATCCTGCGGCGCAGCTACGGTGCGGGGCCGGTCTACGAGACACGCGCGCTCACGCCGGATGACCCCGTGCCGGACGGGGCGGCGGCATCGCTCCTCATCGGGGACGATGCGCTCGCGCTCTATCATCGTCCGCCGGCGGGGCTCTATATCTACGATCTCGCCCAGGAGTGGAAGCGCCTGACGGGGGCGCGCATGGTGTTCGGCATCTGGGCGGCGACGCGCGCCTTTGCCGCGGCGCAGCCGGCGGCGCTCGCGATGGTGCACGCGCGGATTGCGGCGGCGTTCCGCGGATGGGACACGGTGCGGGATGCGGCGGTGGATGCGGTGCTGGCGGACGGGCGCTTTACGCGTGCGGCGCTGACGGCCTATCTCGGTCACGCCGTTCTCTGGCGGCTCGACGAGGAGACGCTTGCGGGGCTGCGGCTCTTTTACCGCTATGCGGCTGAGGACGGGCTGATTGCGCGTGCACCGGCGCTCACCATGGCGCGCGTTTGACGCAGATTCCGGTTTATAGTAAAATATTCCCATGGAAATGTTAGGTGAGAATGAAATACTGAAGGGAGCGCGATCATGAAGCGGATGTGGAAACTCCTTTTTGCAGCGAAAACAATAGGCGGTGTGCTGTGGGCGGTACACCAGGTGCGCAGGCGGCAGCACTTCCGCCGCTGCCTGACGGCGGGGGCGCTCCTCGCGGCGGCCGCGCCGCTCGCCGTCCATGCGCCCGCGGAGGCGGCGCACATCCTCGTGAAGGAGGGAATGCGCGGCGCGGCAGTACAGCATGTGCAGGAGCTGCTCGTCAAGGGCGGCTATCTGCAGGGGGCGGCGGACGGCATCGCGGGTCCTCTGACCCGCGCGGCGATCGAGCGCTGCCAGACCGATCATATGCTCGTGGTGGACGGCATCTGCGGAGAGGCGACGTATCTCGTGCTCTCGGGCGGCGTTCCGTATGACCCCGCAGCGCTCGGCATTCCGGAGGAGCGGGCGCAGACGGAGGTGAGCCGCGGCGGCGGACGCTCGGTCTATGTGTCGGCGACGGCGTACAGCGCGTTCGACCCCGGCAACGGCAACCGCACGGCGACGGGGACCCCCGTGCGCCGCGGTGTGATTGCGGTTGATCCGGCGGTCATCCCGCTCGGGACGCGGGTCTTCATCCCCGGCTACGGAGAGGCCGTGGCAGAGGATATCGGCTATGCGATCAAGGGCTATCGTATCGATGTTGCGTTCGACTCGCACGCAGAGGCGCTGATGTTCGGACGGCAGGATCTGGAAATCTTTATCATGGAGTAGTTTGGCAGTATATGAATCTCAGTGTGGAGCGGACGAATGAGCTGATCCGCTATGCGGCGGCGGCGGGGGTATATTTCCTCGTCCTCATCGCGTGCTATATCAATATGGGGCAGGACATGGGCGCGGAGTATTTTCTCCCCGCGCTTTTGCCTGTTGTCGGTGTTCTTGTGCTTGTGCAGTACGGCACAGGCGTCTCTCTTTTCTCGCGCGGCATGATGGGGACGATGATCCCGGGGCTGCTTTGGTGCGTGACGTTCCCGCTGCTCTATGCGTGGACGTACCACCAGGACTGGTACCGCTCGCTGATCTACTACGACTTCCTCATCGGCACGGCGCAGATGCTCATGCTCACGGCGCTCGGCGGCGCACTGCTGCGCCTCGGACATCGCCGTCTGACGGCGGCGCTGCTCGCCGTGCTGTCGCTGCTCATGGCGCTCATCCCGCTCACACAGATTGCCTACTACATGACGGTCTGGCACGCCCTCAGCCCCGCCTCGCTGATGGCGGTCTATCTGACGAACTGGCACGAGGCGGGGGACTACATCGAGTCGACCGTGGGCGTCGTACCCGCCCTCCTCATCGTCCTCGCGCTTCTCGCGGCGGTCTATCTGGCATACCGCAGCTACCTCGCGCTCTCCCGCAGGCTCTATAAGGGCGCGGAGGGGACGCGCATGGGGGCGCTCGCGGCCGCGATGCTCATCGCGGCGGTCGTGCACATCGTGCTCATTCCTGAGTGCTCGATCGCGGGCGTCTGGAAGGACGTGACGACCTACGTCGAGGAGACGCAGTCGTATGGACTCCATCAGGACGAGAGATATGCGTCGCTCATCATCGACACGGAGAATACACTCGCCGCACGCGCGCCGGGGACGGTCATCTTCATCATCGGGGAGTCCGCTTCACGCGACTATATGCACTACTTCACACCCGAGTTCCCGTATGAGAATACGCCGTGGCTGGAGCAGATGGCAGGACGCGACGGGTTCTATGTCTATCCGAATACATACTCCTGCTGGACACAGACCGTGCCTGTGCTCGAGCGCGCGCTGACGGAAAAGAGCCAGTACAACGACAAGGAGTTCTTCGAGTCGGCGTCGCTGATCGACGTGGCGAAAAAGATCGGCTATAAGACGTACTGGTTCAGCAATCAGGGGCGCTACGGGCAGTTCGACAGCGCCATCACGATGGTCGCAAAGACGGCGGATGAGGCGGAGTGGACAGATGACTCCTATACCTTTACGACGAAGTTCGATGAGAGTCTGCTGCCGTACCTCACGCGGATCGATCCGCATGCGAACAACTTCATCGTGCTGCATCTGATGGGCAGCCACATCTACTATAATAACCGCTATCCGGACGAGTGGGCGCATTTCGCATCGGACGGGGGCGACTCGGTGATGACGAGCGCGCCGTCCTATGCGAACAGCATCCTCTATACGGATCACATTCTCTCGGAGATATTTTCCTACGCAGAGAAGAATCTGAACCTCAGGGCGATGGTCTATTTCTCCGACCACGGGGAGAACCTCCAGATCTCGCATAATCCCGATGTGTTCAAGTTCGACATGGTGCGCATCCCGTTCTTCATCTACGTCTCGCCGGAGTACCGCGCCGCGCTGCCGCGCCGTGCCGAGACGCTTGCTGCGCGCCGCGCCGACTACTTCACCAACGATATGATGTACGACACCGTCTGCGGTCTCCTCGGCGCACCGAGCAACCGCTACGATCCGCGGCAGGACTTTACCAGTCCGTCCTATGGATTCACGCGGGAGACGCTGACCACGATGTTCGGCAACCACCTGCTGACGGAGGATGTCGAGCCGCCGATGTATGCGGCGGGCGCTGCGGCAAAGGCGCAGTAGCGCGGCATCCTCACCAATTTCATACGCTTTGGGAAGCGCTGATCAAATGACGTCCGTCGTTTATCAGTGCTTCCGTTAGGAGGACATTCGTCATGCACTTCTACTGTGAGCGATGTAAAAAGGAATACCCCGTCGCAGCGCACGCCTATATGTGCGGCTGCGGCGGGCTTTTTCGACTCTATCAGACCCCGCTGGATGCGGCGGAGCGCCCTGCGCCCGTGACGCTCGGCGAGACGGAGACCCCGCTCCTGCCGCTCATGATCGACGGGCACAGGTTCTATTTCAAAATGGAGGATCGCCAGCCGACGGGCTCGTTCAAGGACCGCGGGGCGAAGCGTCTCATCGGGATGCTCGCGCATCTGGGCATCGGGCGCGTCGCCGTCGACTCCGCGGGGAATGCGGGCGCGGCGGTCGCAGCGTATGCGGCGGCAGCGGGCATCGCCTGCCGCGTCTATGTACCGGACGACATCTCACCCGAGCGCCTGCGGCAGATCTCGGCATACGGTGCGGAGGTTGTACGCGTGCCGAACGGGCGCATGAACGCGGGCTGCGTCCTGCGTGCCGAGCTCGGCGGGGACTACTATGCCTCGCATATCTACAACCCTCTGTTCGCCGACGGGATTGCGGGGATGGCGGAGGAGATCTATCACCAGCTCGGCGATACTGTTCCCGACTACATCTTCGTCCCCGTCGGCAACGGCTCACTGCTCCTCGGGCTCTACCGCGGTTTTGCCGCCATCGGCCGCCTGCCGCGCTTCATCGGGGTGCAGAGCGCCCAGTGCGCGCCTGTTGTCCGCGCCTTCCGCAGTCTGCCCGAGACGCAGCACAGAAGCACCGTCGCGGAGACCATCCGCGTCTGTGCACCGGCCCGCATGGAGGATATCCTCACAGCGCTGCGGCGCAGCGGCGGCACGGCCATCGCCGTCGAGGACAGCGAGATCCTCAAGGCGGCGCGCCGGCTCAACCACCGCGGCATCTATGCGGAGCTGACCGCTGCGGCGGCGCTCGCGGGAGCGCGCAGCTTCTTTGCAGACGGCATGCCCGACAACTACCGCGTCGTCATCCCCGTGCCCGGCAGCGGGCTGAAGCGGTAGCCTATGCTGCACGCCATCATCGACATCGGGTCGAACACCATCCGCATGGCGGTCTACCAGATCTCGGGCAGGTCGTTCACCCTCCTCATGAAGCGCAAACATACCGTCGGCCTTGCCGCCTATCTGGATAGGGGGCACCTCACGCGTGCGGGCATCGAGCAGACAGTCGGCATCCTCGGCGGATTCATGGACTTCATCGGCACATTTGCCATCCCGCACGTCCATGCCTTTGCGACTGCCGCCCTGCGCACGGCGGAGAACCGCCGCGCCGTGACAGAGGAGATCGCACGCCGCACGGGCGTGCAGGTACGCATCATCTCAGGCAGCGAGGAGGCGGCGTACGGATTCATCGGTGCGACCGCGCACCTCACGCATCCCGATGGGGTCATGATCGACATCGGCGGCGGCAGCACCGAGATCATCGCCTACGAGCACCGCGCGATGCGGGGACGGTGGAGTCTGCCGCTCGGCTCGCTCGCCCTCAGCAAGGCGCACGTTGCGGGGCTGCTCCCGACCGCTGCAGAGTGCGCGGCGATCCGTGCGGCGGTGGAAGGCATCCTCGCGGGTGTCCCCGACGTGCGTGCCCTGCGCGCAAAATATATGGTCGGCATGGGCGGCGTGCTCAGCAGTGCGAGCCGTATGCACCGCCTCCTGCACCCGGAGGGCGCTGTGCGCCACTTCCCCGCAGCAGCACTCGGCGGGATGATCGCTGTATACGGCAGCGGCAGACCCCTCACCGAGGATGAGACCGCCGTCCTCCTGCGCGCCGCGCCCGACCGCCTGCATACCATCATCCCCGGCCTCATCATCGCACACGTCCTCGCCGAGACCTTTGGTGCCGCGGACATCCAGTACAGCGACTCCGGAGTCAGAGAGGGCTATATATGGAAAGAGATTGTTGGGGGAGAGACGCGGGACGGCGGTACGCCGGCCAAAGAACCTCCATGAATGGAAAGACGCCTCTTGCGGAGGCGTCTTTTTTTGTAGATAAATTGGGGGAAATTATAACTATGTAAATTTTTTTGTATTGATCGCAAAAGCACTTGACAGGGATAAAAGTCCTATATATGATAAGCGCTAATAGCATGGATCTATCTATTATGGAAATGGAGGGATGAATCACCATGGCGAGCATGGGAAAGAGCCGCCTTGCGCTGCTCGTCGGGCTCGCGCTCTCAGGCGCGGCGCTGCTGCCGCAGGATGCGGCGGCAGCTGATGTCACGGGGCATGAGGTCATATCATCGCGCGACTGGTCGCCGCCGGACACGAACCCGCGCGCGGCGGGCTACATCGCATCAGCGCATGACAGCGGCAACATCTACGACAACAGCCTGACCGTCGACAGTACGCACCATCCGCCCCATGCGCTGAATCAGGGCTACATCGCGAGTGCCTATACGGAGGGCGGCGGAGACACCTACGGCAACCGTCTCCTCATCCTGCCCGGCGCGCATCTCACGGGGCGCGTCTCGGGCGGACATCTCGGCGGAGCGGCGCTCTCCGGGCGCACACATCACAACACGGTGATCATTCAGGGCGGCACGATCACGAACGAGATCTACGGCGGGAATGTGGGCGGCGCGGATGGGATGCGCGTCGGCGACACCGAGTGGAACACGGTGGAGATGAGCGGCGGACGTGCGGAGTCAGGTGTCTACGGCGGGCGCGTGAGAAAGAGCGGGAACGCACGCCATAACACCGTCTATTTCTCCGGCGGCTGGACGAATATCGCAGGCGGCGGCATCGGCCCGCAAGAGGCAGGCGGACGCGGAGGAGATGCAGAGGACAACCATCTCATCATCTCGGGCGGTACGATCCGCAGCGCCGCCGTCGGCGGTGTTGCCCGGCGAGGCAGAGCACTGCACAACACCGTCCGGATGACGGGCGGCACGGTGCGCGGCGCCATCTACGGCGCCAGCGGACGGCAGGTCGAGGGCAACAGCGTTGTCATCTCGGGCGGCTCTGTCGATGGCGCAGTGATGGGGGCGATCTCCGGTACGGGGCATGCGGATAGGAACAGTGTCGTTATCACCGGCGGTACGGTGCACGGCAAGGTCTACGGCGGGTACAGCATGGGCGGCACGGCCTCCGGCAACGTCGTCACACTCGACGGTGTTCATATCACGGGGGCCGGTCATGTCTACGGCGGCTATGCGGCGACGGCGTCGAACAACATCGTCAATCTCAAAAACGGTGCCGTAGTCGACGGGACGATCATCGGCGGCTTCGGCGGGACGGGCAATACGCTCGCCGTCCACGGGGTCGGTACGGCATGGGCGCAGAAACTCGTTCGTGTGCAGAATCTGGAGTTCTACCTCGATCCGATGGCGAGTCCCGCCAGCCCTACGCGCCTGCAGCTGCGCACACTGACGCAGAATCTCGCGGGGGTCTCCGTCGGTGTCGGCGTAGAGGGGCATGCGCGCGTCCTGCGTCCCGGCGATACGGTCAGTCTCCTGCGGGTCGCACACGGCGGCACGCTCTCCACACTGGGGATGTCGCGCGCGGCACAGACCATGCAGGGGGTATCTCTGCGCTACGACTTTGATGTCTGGCAGCGTGGCAGCGAGGAGCTCGTTGCGACGCTGCGGACGACCAGCATCAACCCGCGCACACGCTCCCTCGTCGAGACGCGCGCCGCGACGAACGAGCTGATCAATCGCGGCGCAGATCTTATCGTCTCTGCCGGTATGCGTGCGGCGTCGGATGAGCGCGAGCACAGACGTCAGTATGGTATCTGGGCCGTGGCGCAGCAGAGCAATATGCGCACCCAGACGGACTCTGCCGTCGATCTGCGTTCCTCGAATATGGCGGTTGGCGCGTCCCGTGTCTTTGTGCGGCGGGACGGCACGCTGCTCCTCAGCCCCTTCGCTGAGTATGCGGCGGGGGCGTACGACAGCCGCATGGGCGACGGCACCCGCGGCAGCGGACATCTCAGCTACTGCGGTGCGGGGATTCTCGCGCGCATGGATCGCACGAACGGCGCGTGGATGGAGGGCGTCCTGCATGGCGGCAGCACGCAGGGCGACTATCGGGGACGCATCTATGGTACGCAGGATACGACCTACCGCTATACTGCGCCCTACTGGGCGATGCAGGTCGGTATCGGCAGAACGCGCGCGGCGGGCAGTGCGGCAGAGATCGACTGCTATGCGCGCTGGTTCTGGTCGCATACGAATGCCGCCTCCGCCCGTCTGAATACGGGCGAGACCTATGACTTTCACGCGACGGACTCGCATCGTCTGCGCGTAGGAGCGCGCTGCACGCGCCGCACGTCCGTCTCTGCGCTGTATGCGGGACTCGCGCTCGAGTATGAGATGGCGGGCAGTGCGTCGGCGCACTTCCAGAGCTATGAGATGCCTGCCTCCAGTGCATCCGGGGCGAGCGTTCTCGTGGAGCTCGGCTGGCGCAGCACGCCGAAACATGGGCGCGTTGTCTGCGCGGTAAACCTCTCCGGCTGGCAGGGACAGCGGCGCGGCTGGGCAGGCAGCGCCCGCATCAACTGGAGTCTCTGAGGGGATATCTCTGCACAGAAAAAAATCCGCAGACGTTGGTCTGCGGATTTTTCGTGCGGGGGATATGGGGATTAGAAGAAGAACTCGACGCGGCCGAAGAGTTTCGAGACCTTGTCCTGGCCGTTTGTGACAACCGGATTCAGATCCTTGCCGCGGAAATACTTCGCCGAGAGGACGACATTCGGGAACAGCGTGTAGTCTGTTCCGATCTCAACGCCCTTCGTGAATTCCATTGCACCGTCCGTTGTGGCTCCAAGCGCCGCTCCCGCAATGTAGCGGTAGGAGACGTATGCACCCCACGAACCTTTGTCCTCCGGCTTTGCGCCCTTGTAGTCGTAGCTGATCTGATAGGACTTCTTGTATTTTTTGTCCATGGCAAGGCTGTTGTTGCGTGCATAGGCCGCAGAGAGGAAATTGTTCTTATCGAAACTGTATCCGGCGTTCACGCCCCAGATGCCTATCCGTTCCTTGCCGCCGGTAAAGGCTTTATAATCACGCGAACTCATGCGATAGTAACCGATGCCTCCCGTGAGGCGCCCGTTGTACTGCAGCTCTGCCCCCTGATAGCTTGCGGGATCTGTGAGCTCTTCGTCACTGATGCGTCCTGCCTGCAGCTTGACCCGCAGATCCTTTCCGAAGGAGACCTCTGCACCCGAGAAGTGATGATCGAAGATCAGCGCGCCCGGCTTTGCATACGCCTCTGCTGTGAGGAGCTCCATCTTGCCGAGCTTGACCTGGAAGTCACCGTAGTCGCCCTGCGCCCATGCGTACTCCAGTGAAACCTTATCACCGTTGTCTTCGCCGGCATCCTTGTTCATTTTCGTATTAGCATCGAGACGTGCATTGACATGCCAGTGGGCATTGACCTCGGCGCTCGGCTCGAGACGGAACATCAGGTTGTTATTGTTCTTTTTCGTCTTGCCGTCGCGCGGTGTTTCCGAGCGCTCGCTCTCGTAGGTATACTCGAGGACACCGCCCCACTTCACCATATCTGCGTGCTTTTCGAGGTTCGACACGCGTACGCCGAGGTTGTTCAGCTCGTCGGCGAACTCCGCCGCGAGACGGTCGAGGAGCGCGCGGTCGGAGACGGACATATCGCCCTTTGCCATCGCGCGCGCCACCATCTGCGCCATCTCATAGCGCGTGATATTGCGCTCGCCGCGGTACGTCCCGTCGCCGTAGCCCTCGATCACGCCGTCCGATGCGAGCTGCGTCACGGCATCGTATGCCCAGTGATCGCGCGGTACATCTGAAAATGGATTCGACGCTGCGAATGTCGTCGATGCTGCGCCGATGACGAGTGCTGCCGAGAGCGCAGAGACCAGAGTTTTCTTCATCATTGTTCCTCCCTAGAAAGACCTGCGGGATGCCCGTGGTGACGCGTGCCTGTGTTTCCAGCCGAGGGCTGTGTCTGCGGCATATCACATTCGGCATCATCTGTGTTAATGATATGATTAGGAATGATTATATATAAAAATGAGAATATTTGTCAACAGTAAAATCAGAAAAATAGAAAAATAAATAAATCTCCTCTGCTTACCAAAGAAATCCCCGTGTGATATAATGTAGAAAATATTTTGGCATACGAAATACATGGGAGGGAATCATCATGAACGAATCTATCAAGGCAGTCCATCGTCAGCACAATGTAGACGTTCTGTCCGATATATCGGCATACGACGCATCTGTGACGTCGCGTGCCCGCGCTTTTCATCAAAGTGTACCCGCCTATGCCCCTACACCGCTCTGTGAGCTGCGGCATCTCGCGGAGGGACTGGGGCTCGGACGCATCGCGGTCAAGGACGAGAGCAAGCGGTTCGGACTGAACTCGTTCAAGGGGCTCGGTACGAGCTATGCGGCGGCACGGTATCTCATGCAGTATCTCGGTCTCCCTGAGGAGGAGATGACCTACGAACGCCTGCAGCAGCCGGAGGTGCGTGCGCGTCTGCGCGGGCTCACGCTCGTCACTGCGACGGACGGCAACCATGGGCGCGGTGTGGCATGGGCAGCGAAGCTGTTCGGCCTGTTCGCGCAGGTGTTCATGCCGCGCGGCGGCTCGCCCGAGCGTCTGGCGAACATCCGCGGACTCGGTGCGGAGGCATCCTTTACCACCTACAACTATGATGATACCGTGCGTCACGCGGCGACACTGGCGCGGGAAAAGGGCTGGATTCTCCTGCAGGATACGGCGTTCGAGGGATACACCGAGGTCCCGCGGTGGATCATGCAGGGATATACCACGCTTGCCGACGAGGCGGCAGAGGAGTACGGCGAGCGGCCGACGCATATCTTTTTGCAGGCTGGTGTCGGATCTCTGGCGGCGGCGATTGCGGGATATTTTGCCGCGCATGACGGCGCGCAGCGTCCCGTCATCACCATTGTCGAGCCGAACCGTGCGGACTGCCTCTATCGCACGGCGGCGGCGGACGACGGCACGCAGCATATCGTGACGGGTGAGATCAACTCCATCATGGCGGGGCTCTCGTGCGGCGAGCCGAGCACCATCGCGTGGGAGATTCTGCGGGATCACGCCGATCACTTTGTCTCCGTGCCTGAGTGGGTCGCGGCGAAGGGGATGCGCATCCTCGGCAACCCGCTGGACGGTGATCCGCGCATCATCTCCGGCGAGAGCGGCGCTGTTACCACGGGACTCGTCGCCGAGCTCATGCAGAACCGCAGTCTCGACTACCTGCGCGAGCGCATCGGTCTCGGCAAGGACTCCCGCATCCTCTGCATCTCCACTGAGGGAGATACCGACCGCACGAACTACCGTCGTGTCGTATGGGACGGCTTGTATCCGAGCTACTGAGGGAGGGGGACTATGGCATCCAGCAGAGACTATCTGGACTTTATCCTTGCCCAGCTCCCACAAGCGGACATTGCCTATCGTGCCATGATGGGCGAGTATATCCTTTACTTCCGCGGCAAAGTGTTCGGCGGCATCTATGACGACCGCTTTCTCGTGAAGCCGACTGTATCGGCGCTTGCGTTCCTGCCCCATGCGGAGCGAGAGCGGCCCTATCCGGGAGCGAAGGAGATGCTGCTCGTCGATGATGTCGAGAACAGAGACCTTTTGAAAAAGCTCGTGGAAGCAATGTATGAGGAGCTTCCCTATCCGGCGAAGAAGAAAAGGAAAAGCTGAGGGGCTAGGGAAGCACTGATAAATTCAGTAGTGCATCTTTACGCATCTTTTTCACCTGCACAGTGCCTGCAAATTCTCCACATAGGCCTTGCTATGTGTCCGGCTTCAAACGAAAAATCTTTCATTCCGCAACAATCTAAGCTATAATAACTGCGAGGAGGATATGATGCGCCTGTATTTCGATTGCTGCTGTTACAATCGCCCCTTTGACGACCAGTCTCAACAACGGATTCATGATGAGAGCGAGGCAATCCTCTCCCTTATGAATCGTTGTCTTGCGGTGCGTGGGACGATTTTGGGCAGTGCCGTCTTACGGCTTGAGATTGACGGCATTGGTGACAGCGTGAAAAGGGAAAAGGTTCGGCATCTCTATCGAGCTGTTAATGAAGATGTCGGATACACGTCTATGGTTCGTCAGCGTGCCGAGGAGATTTGTCAGTATTCTGTGATTCACGAGATGGATGCGCTCCACATCTCAAGTGCTGAGATGGGACGTACTGATGTGTTTTTGACAACGGATGCGCGGCTCATTCGTTCCTGTCGGAGCATTTCGCTTCGCGTTCGTGTGATGAATCCTGTATCCTATCTGGCAGAGGTGATTGAATATGATGGATATTAACGTCAACAGTCCGAGTGATTTGCGAACGGCAGGAATCGCAGTTTTGGCGGAGAAACTCGGTCCTGTTGGAGTCACACGGTTTCTCCAACAGTTTGAAAACGGATGGGGCGACTATACGAGGGAAAAGCAGGACCGCAGCGCGATGAGTTTTGACGAGCTCGACCGAATGTTTCGGGCGCACGCCTAATGAATGGGGAGTTGAAGGAAGCTTGAAACGGTAAGAACGAGGTGCGTTCGTGTCATTGCGGATCAAAGATGTTCTCATCAAAGAAACGGGAGCAAAGCGGATGTTTCCGGGACAGTGGCACAGCCTTGATACGAGGGAGCGCCTGACCATACGCATCAAAAGAGCCGAGGGGATGCCCTCGGCTCTTGCTGTATCTCTATGTCGTGAAAAGACTTACTTTTTCGCGGCGTCCAGATCGTTGAGATCGACGCGGTTGGAGGCGCTGACGAGGTCGTTGAAGTCGTCGATGACCTCGATGCCGTCCTCGCTGCCTGCGGCATAGGTGCGGAATGTTCCGATGAAGCGGTTGAGGTTCGATCGGTACGAGCCGAGCGCGGGGATGTCGGGGAGCTGGGCGGCGAGCTCGTTGATCTCGGTGATCTTTGCCTCGGCGGCGGCCTTGTCGATGGTGTCGGCGGAGGTCATCTCGATGAGCTCGCGTGCCTTGAGGTTCAGCGCGAGGAAGTTCGCGGCGTTCGTTCTGCCGTCTTTGCGCAGATCCTCGAGCTGTGCCTGCTGCACCTCGCGGTGATGGGCGGTGACGACGGTATCGAGCGCGTCATAGGCGGCATCGAACGCATCGTAGAGGGGGAGGTACTGGGCGGTCATCTGTGCGGCGGCGGCATAGTCGTCTGCCATATAGCCCTTGGACGAGTAGTAGGCGTTCATCTTCTCCGAGAGCGGGGCGAGATCTTTGAGGATGGCGAGCACGGCATCCGCCTTCTCATCGATGTCCTCATAGACGCCTGTGCTGCCGGGCTCGGCGCGCGCCTCCTCGAGCCCTTTCTGCAGGTCGGTGAAATGCGGGAGGGAGATGCTCGTCTGGCGTGCACCGCTGCGCATCTTCTCGAGTGAGGGGGTGATGGCGTAGTCGAAGGTGATGATGAATCCGTTGTAGCCGTTGGTCGCCTCGATGTACGGTGCGAGTGCGTTTGCCTTGTGCTCGGTCGTGTTGCCGCTGATGGCGGAGGTGATGGCCGCTGCGGGCGAGCTGCCCGCTGCCTCATCGCCGCCGAAGCAGCCGCCAAGGAGCGCGGCGGGGGCGCATAGGAGTGCGCCTGTCATGAGGATGGGGAGGGCGCGGCGGATGGTGTTCTGAGACATGAGATTTCTCCTTTTCCGGTAAAACTGCCAATGCCGGGGCGATCCCCCGGCCGTCTGCCCTATGGGTGGATTGCAGGGCGCGGATGCAGCCCGCACGCAGCGCTCAGTCGCCCTGCTGCATCGAGCCGCGGATGATCTCGGTGATGACCTGCGTCCAGTTGATGCCGCGGCTGCCGCCGTCGCCGCGTGCGCGGTGGCGGCGTTCCTGCTCTGCCCGCCGCTCGGCGCGGCGCAGGGTCATCCACAGCTCGTCGTCGGTCTTGTCAGAGGCATCCCATGCGCTCTGCAGCTCGGTCAGCGCATCCTCGTAGCGGCCGTCGGCGTAGTAGATCATGCCGCGGTACTGGTAGAGGCGCCAGACGGGGTAGTCCCCGCCGGTACGGGGGGTGCGCTCTGCGGCGTCAAAGTCGGAGAGTGCGAGGCGGGTGCTCTGCATCTCGTAGTAGGCACGCCCGCGCAGATAGTAGGCGTAGGCGCGGGCGCTGCCCGTGACGGAGGGATCATTGAGGAGAAGGGAGAGGTCGGCGACCGCGTGCTGGGTCTCACCGCGCTGGATCATCGCCGCCGCCTCGTCGAAGATGCGGCTGAGGCGGTAGTTTTCCTCGAGTGCTGCGCCGAGCTCCCCCTTCTCTGCGGGATGCGCGTGCTCATAGCGTGCGAGGAGCGCCTCGTTCGTGCGCTGGAGAGCATCGCGCTCCGCCTGCAGCCGCGCCAGCTCCGCTCTGTTCGCCGAGAGCGCCGCGAGATCGACCCGCTCCGTATCTACGGCGCAGACGAGATGTACGCGGTAGCGCCATGCATCGCCGACGAGCTCCGGCGTGGTCCGTTCGTCGAGGACGCGCAGCACCGTACCCGCGACCATGCGTACCTCGTCCCGCGTCAGCGTGAGGTTCTGCGTCTCGGTGTAGGTCTCGACGTAGACCCCTGCCTGCTCGGTCGCAGCGCGCATCGCATCGGCGCGCGCCGCATCGCGGGCGATGCGCGGCGAGTCATTGTCGCCCATGGTGTAGACACCGTCCGCCTCGATGATCTCGGCGGCGTGCGCGCTCCCTATGGGCGCGGCGAGGATGAGCGCGCAGATGAGGGCGCGCAGCAGATGTATCATGATGGTCTCTCCCTCCTGTCCCGTATTGTTCCAAAGGGGCATTAAAGTGCTGTGAAAACATGATTAGGCGGACGTTGAATTTTCAAAGAGGGAGATGGGGCGTTCCTGTGCAGGCGTGTGAAAAAATTTTACGGCGGGGTTGACAGGAGGGCGATGCTCGGGTATAATTCGACTATCGCCTGTTGGGCGGTATGCTGATTTAGCTCAGTTGGTAGAGCAGCTCATTCGTAATGAGCAGGTCGTAGGTTCAAGTCCTATAATCAGCTCCATTTGAGAGATGAGGCCTCCGAGGAATCGGGGGCTTTTTTGCTGCGCACAGAGAAAAGCCCCCGTGCGGGGGCTGTATCTACGGCAGCGCGGCATGGAGGGCCGCGCCGATCGGCGTGCGGATGATGAGTTCGGCGCGGGCATCGGCGTGCGTCTCGGTCTTGTTGATGAGGATGAGGTGCGCTCCGCGGAATGCGTCGATGAGACCCGCTGCGGGGTAGACGATGAGCGACGTGCCGCCGATGATGAGCGTGTCCGCTGCACGGATCGCTGCGGCTGCCCCCTCGATGGTCGCGGTGTCGAGGCTCTCCTCGTACAGCACGACATCGGGGCGGACGATGCCGCCGCACGAACAGCGGGGGATGGGGGTGTGCTCCATGATGTAGGAGAGTGCATAGCGTGCGCCGCAGTCCATGCAGTATGCGCGGCGGATCGAGCCGTGCAGTTCGTACACGGTCTTGGAGCCTGCCGCCTGATGCAGGCCGTCGATGTTCTGCGTCGCGACGGCGGCGAGGATGCCGCGCCGCTCAAGCTCCGCGAGTGCGCGATGTCCTTCGTTCGGCGCTGCCGAGAGGTAGACGAACCGCCGTCGGTAGAAGTCGAAGAACTCCGCCGGATGCGCCATGAGGAAGCTGTGCGATGCCATCTGCTCGGGGGTGAACTCCCTGTGCAGCGTCTCGCTGTAAATCCCGCCCGCGCTGCGAAAGTCGGGGATGCCCGACTCTGTCGACATCCCTGCCCCGCCGAAGAACACCGCACGGCGGCTGGTGCTGAGGATCTCCTTGAGTCTGGTGATCTCGTCCATCATGCCCTCCCTAGTTGATATCGTCTGCATGCGCAGATGTAATGAAGCAATCAAAGGTGATCGGTGTCCGGATGCGCCGGGCTCTCCTCAAGGATTTAAGACCTTGGAAGAAAGAGCGCATGAACCGCATGGCGGTTCTTTTTTATTATACCACATGGCTTTGTCACAGGAAACCGTGGGAAAAGAAACGAAAAGACCTGCCTTTGCGCGGGCAGGTCTTTTGTATATGCCGTTGATTATGCAGATTTCTTCGCGCCCAGTACGATCTTGCTGAAGATGCCGAGGATTCCGAGGAAGACGAGGAGGCCGAGCATCTCTGCGGTATCGGCGAAATCGCTGCCGGCAATGGCGAGCGGGCTTTCGCTGCCGCCGTTCGAGACGGAGAGGACGATGACGCCTGCGAGCAGAACGCCGATGATGGACTCGCCGACGATGAGCCCGGAGGCGAACAGTGTACCGCGCCGCACACCCGCCGTCTCAGCCGCCTCTCCGCCCGTATTGCGCAGGCGGCGGTTGAGGAAGTAGCCGAGGATCGCACCCACGACGAGCGGCGTCTGGATGACGGGCGGGAGGTAGATGCCCATGCCGACGGCGAGCGGCGGCAGGCAGAGATTCTTCGTCGTGCTCTTGAGCAGCTGATCGATCAGGACGAGGACGATGCCCACCCCGATGCCGATGTAGATGTACTCCCATGCGAGCTTACTGGAGAAGATGCCCTGTGCGATGGTCGTCATGAGCACCGCCTGCGGGGCGGAGAGTGCCTGCGCGGGATCCATGCCCGGGCGCGGCATCGCGCCGGGGAAGCCGTATGCCTCGTAGAGGAGGTTCAGCACGGGAGCGATGACGAGCGCGCCGACCACGCAGCCGATGAGGAGCGCGACCTGCTGCCGCCACGGCGTCGCGCCGACGAGCCAGCCTGTCTTGAGATCCTGCATATTATCGTTCGAGATGCAGGCGATGGCGAGGATGATCGAGGTGGTAAAGATGGCGGTTGCCGTCGCGAACTTTTCGCCGCCCGGCAGGGCAAAGATGCCGAACGAGGAGCACAGCGAGTACATGACCAGCGAGGCAACGATGATGCCGAGGATGCCGATGCCCGAGATCGGACTCGAGGACGTACCGACGAGTCCTGCCATATAGGCGCAGGCGGCAGCGACAAAGAAGCCCATGAGGACCGACACGCCGACGCCGACGATGGTGAAGATGAGCTTCTGACTCGGCGGGATGTTCTCCGGCGAGACGAAGACGTAGAAGATCGCGAGAAGACCGATGACGGTCACGCAGAAGACGAGCATGATGCTCTTCATCGACATGTCGATGTCCATACGATGCAGACCCTTCTCCGCATCATCTGCGCGCGCTCCTGCGATGGACTCCTTGACCCCGTCGATGACGGGGCGGGCGAGGGTGATGAGCGTCCAGACGGCGGCGACGCCCATCGCGCCTGCGCCGATGAGGCGTACCTTCTGCTGGTAGAGCATGCCTGCGAATTTCTGCATGGTCATGCCGTCGGGCAGTGTCTCCGTCATGGTGAAGTACGGGACGAATCCTGCCCATGCGATGCAGATGCCGACCAGCATGGCGAGACCGCTCGCGATGCCGATGAGGTAGCCTGCGCCCATGAGCGCGGTCGAGTAGCCGAGCGGCAGCTGCGTCATGCCGCGGCCGACGTGAAACCATGCCGAGAGAGATCCGCCGAGTACCTGCAGTCCGTTCGTGAGGAAGGCGATGATGCCGGCGACCGCGCTGCCCGAGAGGATCTCCCGCAGCCCCGAGTCGCTCTTGCCGTCCGTACCCGCAGTGCTGCCGACCTTTAGAATCTCGGCCGCCGCCACACCCTCGGGGTAGGCGAGATCACTGTGTACGACCATGGCGCGGCGCAGCGGGATGGTAAAGAGGACGCCGAGGCAGCCGCCGCACGCAGAGACGATGAGTGTCTGCCAGAACTCAAAGCCCTGCCAGTAGCCGATCATGAGCATGCCGGGGATGATGAAGATGATGGCGGACAGCGTACCTGCCGCGGATGCCTGCGTCTGCACCATGTTGTTCTCGAGGATGTTCGCATCCTTTGCCATCTTGAGTACAGCCATCGAGATGACCGCCGCGGGGATCGCCGACGAGAACGTCAGACCGACCTTTAGTCCGAGGTAGACATTCGATGCGGTGAAGATGATCGTGAGAATCGCGCCGAGGAGCATGCCGCGCACGGTCAGCTCCGGGAGCCGCAGCTCGTGCTGCATAAACTCGTTCTGCGGATCTTTCATGCAATAACCACCTGTCCTTCTTTTAATATGTGAAATAACAAGAATATTATATCATAGAAATAGGAAATGTAAACTTTACCGCATGGATGTATACAAAACAAACCCGCCGAGCGGCTTTCTCGTCACCGTTCGGCGGGTCTAAGGAAAATACGGGAAGTAATAGGGAACGCTCGTGCATTCAAATAATCTTCGCTTCGCCCGCTGCGCGCTGCTAGCCTGCGGCAGGGGACTTTCCTCGTATACCTATACAATCCTTCCTCGATATGCCTGCGGTGCAGATGCGTCCCATCGCGGCGGCGTCCATCCTGCCCGTGCATATCCCTGCGCCCGTCCTCTGCGGGCTGCCGCATCCTCCTGCCGCACCTCTTGCGCATCCTGTATCTCGTCGCGCGCCGAGACGTCATGCGCCTGTGCGGTCATCCTGCGGCTGCTCAATGGCCCATCGGAATCTCCTCCCAGTCCATCGGGGCAGTCGGGCATTGCGGCCTCCGCCTTGGCGGCGGAGTACGCGCCCGATCCCTCTCCAACAACCGTCGGTCAACACTGTGGGAAAATCCCGGAGCATCCGTCCTATATGACGGGGTGCCATATAGGGGCAGCACCCTGAACTGCGCTGCCGCCGAATCCTCCTTACCTGTCTCTAGTATAGTAAAAAATCAGAAAATTGTCAATACCACAAGTGAAGAAAAATCATAAAATGAAGTAATGTTTTGCGCGACAGGGAGGGGATGCATCCGCAGCAGACGGCACAGACTTGACAGGATATATGGATGATGATACAATGCGCCAGATGTTTGAGAAAATGCTATAAATCAGGAATCAAACCGATACAAATCGGCGTATGGAGACGCAAAGGAGTACAGGATGAAGGAACGCAGGATACTGGCGGCAGGCATCGCACTGGTGGCAGCGGGACTGGGGACGACGGTGCAGGCGGCAGAGGACGTGAAGGAGATGCAGGTCTACCAGCTCGATGATGTCGTGGTGACGGCGACGCGCACCGAGAAGCGTGCTGTTGATGTGCCGGCGGCGGCCACGGTCATCACGGCGGAGCAGATCGCGGCGAGCGGCGCAGCGAGCGCGGCGGATGTGCTCGCGCAGACGGACGGATTCATCTACAAGTCGCTCGGCGTGGGCGGGATGTCGATGGGGACGATGACGAACGAGCTGACAATGCGCGGGATGAAGGACGGTGCGCTCGTTCTCGTGAACGGGAATCCCGTCGCATGGCGCGGCAAGTATAACCTCGATGCGATTCCTGCGGGCAGCATCGAGCGCATCGAGATCGTGCGGGGCAGCGGTGCTGTCCTCTACGGCAGCGAGGCGGTGGGCGGTGTGGTCAACATCATCACGAAGAAGCGGCGGACGAATGCGGTGCAGGCGGGGATCGGCGACTTCGGCCGCAGCGTGTACGGCATCAGTGTCGGCGATGAGCGGTTCGGCTTTACCTACGGCTATGACAGGTGGGGGCGCGCCGTGGATATCGCGCGGACGTACCCGAGCGAGGGGAGTACGAAGTTCAGGGGACAGATGCAGACGGACCTGCGCGATGCCGAGCGGCGGCACGCAGCGCTGACCTATCAGGTGAATCCGCGTCTGGATCTCCTGCTGAACTACACCGAGACGCGAGCGAGCTACATCCGTACGGTGACGGAGGTGACGTACGACGGGAATCCGTCGGGGCATAGGATCCATGCGGGCGATCCGTATCATGAGCGCAGGTATACGACGCAGCAGTACGTCACGCAGCTGAACTACAAGGACGGCGCATGGAAGGGCAGCCTCTGCTTCAATACCGGAACGACGGCGGCGGAGGGGCGGACCGTCATCGACGACGCGGGGAACAAGAACCCCATGCGGCACCAGACCCGTGAGAAGAACACCTCGTTCGGACTGGATGTACAGCGGACATGGCAGGCAGGGTCACGCGCGACAGCAGTGGCAGGTGCGAGCGTCATGCACGATACCTACGCTGTTCTGCCCGCGTTCTCGACGCCGGCGGCAGATCGCGGGCACTATGCGCGGAACACATGGGGGCTCTTCGGACAGTGGGAGCAGCGGTTCGATACGCGCAACACAGGGATCATCGGCCTGCGCGAGACATGGACATCGGGCACGACGAAGGGACGCGAGTACAGCAACCTCAGTGCCTCTGCACAGTGGCTGCATAAGCTCGATACGGATACGAGCCTCTATCTGAACGTCAGTCAGTCCTTTGTCATGCCGACGTTCGGCCAGATGTATGTGAAGAACGCACGCCAGCAGGCTGCGCCGGGTCTGCAGCCCGCGCGCGGCATCACCTACGAGATCGGGTGGAAGAGGATGCACGGCGCGCATACATGGCGCGCAGCGCTCTTTCACATGGATGTCAGAGACAATATCACAGCATCCAAGCGGCGGAATGCACTGCGGTTTACCTATATGAATGAGGACTTCCGCAACACGGGGATCGAGCTCTCGGGCAGCACGACGGGGCGGCCGTTCTCCTGTACATGGGGCGCAACGTGGCAGAACCCTGTGTCGCGCAGTACGGCAAAGCACGGGAGATGGGACCGCACGCAGGGCAGACTCCTGCTGACGGGCGGCATCACCTACCGCGCGGGTAAGTGGACATCCGCACTGAGCGGTTCGTACCTCGCGGGGCGCGTACATTCCTCGGCGCGTGAAAGCGCCTACGCGGTGAAGCCGTACTTCATCACGCAGTGGAACACGAGCTATGCGCCGGACGAGACGAGCGAGATCTCGCTCGCCGTCCAGAACGTCCTGCGGCGGCACGACAGTACCACGCATACCTCGTCGGACTACTACACCATGCCGGCGAGCTATATGCTCCGTTACAGCTACAAATTCTAGACAGCGTTCTTTGGCAGGGACTGCGGCATGTCCGCAGTCCCTTTGCCGTGTGCGGCAGGAGATTCGCCCCTGTGCGTCGAATGATTTCTGGTACTATATTGTTGGGAGACGATGGATTGCACAGCGAATACAGAGATATTGAGGAGAAAATCGAGCGCGGTGAGCGGCTCACGCGCGCCGACGGGCTGCGGCTCTTCGCCTGCCATGACATCGCATGGCTCGGCGCACTCGCCGACCGTGTGCGGCAGGAGAAATGCGGCGATATCGTATACTACAATGTGAACTGCCATGTGAATCTGACGAACATCTGCATGGCGCACTGCAAGTTCTGTGCGTTCGGGCGCGACGCGGAGGACAAGGGCGCGTACGAGATGAGCGTGGAGGAGGCCGTGGCGCATGTGGCGGATGCGATGCGCGACCCACATCTGGCGGGACTGCACGTTGTGAGCGGTCTGCATCCGGACTGGACATTCGACGACTATCTGATGCGCCTCAAGGCGCTGCATGAGGCGTTTCCCTCGCTCTATCTGAAGGGGTTCACGGGCGTTGAAATCACGCATTTTGCAAAGACGTCGGGGCTCTCGGTGCGCGAGGTGCTCGTGCGGCTGCGCGCGGCGGGCCTTCAGTCGATCGCGGGCGGCGGCGCGGAGATCCTCACCGACCGCGTGCGCGGTGAGCTCTGCCCGAACAAGGCAACGGCGGATGAGTGGCTGATGGTGGCGCGTACGGCGCATGAACTCGGCATCAAGACGAATGCGTCCATGCTCTACGGGCACATCGAGACGCTCGAGGAGCGCGTCGAGCACATGATGCGCCTGCGCGATCTGCAGGATGAGACGGGCGGCTTTCAGACGTTCATCCCGTTCCCGTTCCTGCCGTCGAATACGGAGCTCGGGCAGACCGTGCGGCAGACATCGATGTGGGATGATCTGCGGACGATTGCGATCTCGCGGCTGATGCTCGATAATTTCCGCAACATCAAGGCGTACTGGGTCATGCTCACCGTGCCTGTGGCGCAGATCGCGCTCGGCTTCGGCGCGAACGACATCGACGGCACGGTACACAAGGAGACGATCCTTCATGACGCGGGGGCGAAGAGCCCGCGCGCTCTCTCCGAGGACCATATCATCCGCATCATCCGCGAGATCGGCCGCACGCCTGCTGCGTGCGACTCGAACTTTAATATCATCGAGACATATTGAGGCAAATCGGACATCAAAAAAGGAGGCGTATGCCTCCTTTTTTGATGCGATTGCCGCCGTTTATTCCTCATCTCTCGGGCTGCCGTCCGCATCGAGCGGGATATAGACACTGTTCTCCTGCCACGGATACTGGTACGCGAGCGTGACTTGATTGTCCAGCTCGTAGTGGACTGCAGTCAGGACGCCGGTTCCCTCTCCGCTGACTCGTTTCAGCCAGCGGCCGTCGTCGAGCCGTTCCTTCTGCGTGCGCAGCCATGCGGGACTGCGCTTTGACAGCCCTGCCTCGTTCATGTGAAAGACGAGGCGTACGGATGTATCGCCGATGGTATAGTCAAAGCTGCAATAGGGGGCGTTCCTCTCGTAGTTCTTCGGGTCGGGACGGAAGAACTGGCGGAAATACGCAAGCCCCGCCTCATTGACCGTCATGCAGGCGATTGCGCGCTGCTTATCGTAGAGTTCTCCATCGGCATCCACGCCGTCACGCAGGCCTCGTGTTTCTCCCGATGCAGCCGCCTCCTGCAGCTCCTCGTCAAATGCGGGATCAATCCAGTGGCAGGACATCTGCTCGATGGATGCACCCTCCTCGATCTCGCGTGCGAGCGTCAGAAACTCGTGGTCGTCCGGTACGAGGGAGAGTCCCTTCTGCACAGCATCGAGCGCGCCGGCACGGTCGCCGAAATGCGCGCGGAGCTTGCCGAGCTGCAGATACGTCCACGGGTAGTCCGGATCCTCGCATACGCCTCTCTCTGCCGTGCACAGTGCGTCGTCCAGTCGTCCGCAGTACATGAGCGCGACAGCGTAGCGGTAGTAGTATGTCCCGCATCCCGCTGCATTTGCCGCTGCCGCCGGCATCCGCTGCGCTGTGCGGTAGTAGTACTCGTAGGCATCGATATTGTTGCACGCATACGCATACCACAGCG